>NZ_JAGWCZ010000008.1:0-185527 GCF_020657855.1 Clostridioides sp. ZZV14-6153
GCTATTTGGATATAATCTATATTTATATGCTCTTAGCATATTATCCCTACTTTCCTTGATTTTCTATGTATTGTTTTACAACATCCAATGGAGCTCCACCAGTTGTTACTAGACAATAACTTTTGCTCCAAAAGTATTCTTTCCATAAGGACTTACGAATACTTGGAAATTCATTCTTTATTCTTCTACTTGATGCTGATTTATAAGCATTTAGCAGTTTAGATATCTCTGTATTTGGTTTTGCTTTGAATAACAAGTGCACATGGTCAATATCATGATTCCATTCTAGCAACTCCACTCCATAATTTGGGGAGATATCTACAAATATATCTTTTAGTCTATCTGATATAGAGTTATCTATTACTTTTCTTCTATATTTTATACACATAACTAAGTGATAGTGTAACAAAAATACTGAATGATTATTACTATCTAATTTCATTGTAATTACTTTCTTTCAGTTTTTACTACTGATTTTATAGTACAATACATTTTTTTGAAAATCAAGTAAAATAAATAACCTATCGGTTAGGCTTACATCCTCCACCTCCTATGTCGAGGAAGAGGAATTTCGCCATTATAGGTTAAACTGTTTTAGCTATTAGTTAAAATATAGTTTCTGTATAATTAATCATAGTTTATATATCATTAATACTTAAAAAGAGTACCTAAGTTTGTAAGTACTCTATTTATATGATTTTATATTTTAGCAAAATTACATGCAGGGTAAGTACATACATCACAGTTCATACAAAGACCACCATGACCATATTTAGCTATATCATATTTGTCAAGTTTTTCATCTATTAAAATCCTAGATAGAACTATATCAAATACTGTAGTTTTATGATACATTGCACATCCAGGTATCCCCATAATCGGAACTTCTCCATAATAAGCAAGTAAAAACATTGCTCCTGGTAATATTGGTGAACCATATGTAATTAAGTCAGCTCCAGTCTCTTTTATAGCTGTCGGTGTGACATCATCTGGGTCTACACTCATTCCACCAGTACAACAGATAAGTTCTGCTCCTTGACTTATAAATTCTTTTATTGCATTTTTTATGATATCCTTATCATCTGGACATATAGTTTGGCCTATAACTTCACATCCAAACCCCTTTACTTTTTCTTCTATTACTGGTCCAAATTTATCAACAATTCTACTGTAAAATACTTCATTTCCAGTAGTAACGATTCCTACTTTTTTAGGTTTAAAAGGTATTACTTTGACTATTTTTCTGTTATCAACTACTTTTTTTGCCTCTTCTAGTTTTTTCTCATCTATGACTAGAGGTATGACTCTTGTTCCAGCTACTTTTAGCCCTTTATTTACTACAAAATTATTATGAAGAGTTGCCATCATTATTTCACCAACACAATTTAAATCAAAAAGTGCATCAACATCTATTTTTAAAAGCCCATCACATGCTGCTATAAAATCTATCTTTCCTTCTTTTATTTCACTGAAATCTAAATTTTCTCCAGCAGTTAATTCTTTTAAAAATAAAGCTCCTTCATTTTCATGAATCATTCCCTCTGATTTTTCCCATACATATAAGTTGTCTTTACCAAGAGATAATAAAACTGGAATGTCTTCTTCTTTTACTACATGTCCCTTTTTAAATTTTCTTCCTTTAAATTCTCCTGGTATTATTTGAGTAATGTCATGACATAAAACTTGTCCAACAGCATCTATAGTTTTTATTAATTTCATAATTTGCCCCCTATTCTTTCATAATCCACTTTCGTATCAATATCTAATAACATTTTTTTGGGAACTTCTACATATTTTATTTTTGATGAATTCTTTAAAATAGTTTTCCCTTTTTCATCTTCTTTAAGTGCCAACAATTCCTTTTTTTTGCTAAATGGAAATATAACTGGATTTCCACATACATCTTTGCATCTTGGAATTACTATAAAATTTCTATCTAATTTAAAAGTATTTATAATTTTATCTATATATAAATCATCAATAAATGGTTGGTCTCCCACAAAAAACATATATCCATCACATTTTGAGCTATTTAAAATTCCTAATTTTATGGATTCACTCTGACCTATATTTGCATCTTTATTATCTACATATTTAAAGCCATATTTATTACATAGTGCTAAAACTTCTTTATATTGACTTACAACTACAACTTGATGAAAATTAATTTTACTAACTGCCTTAAGTACATGTTCTATTATAGAACATCCATCATATTCCAATAAAAGTTTATTTTTTCCCATTCTTCTGGCAAATCCTGACGCCATTATTACTGCATTTATCATATATATCATTCCTTAACATTTATAATGTATTGATATTGTTATGATTTTATAGTATCTTTATTGATATTATCTATATATATAATATCACATAAACTATTTTAATACTTCAATATCTTATACAAAAATTTTGTTTTATACTTCCATAAAATATATCTATTTCGCTTTCATGCTCTTTAATAATTTTAATTAAATTTATAGCTAAACTTTCATATATTTCATTTTCGACTTTATTAATAAATAATATTTTTTTCCCATGATAATTTTTAAACAATCCTTTTGGATTTAATACTACATTTTTTAAATTATAAAGGCTTACTGTAGGATTATCATTTATATTACACATATTTAAATTAGTTATTTTTTTAAATTCATCTAACCTATGTATATTTTCTTCATTAATATCCATTCCAAATGAAGTTATATCTAATATACCTATAGTTTTTGTAGTTTTACAATATACTACTGGTTCTCCATCATTCCAACCTTTAAGTTTTTTTCTCTTTGAACCATCACCTTCTATCAAGACCAAATCAAATTTGTCTATCATTTTTTCTAAATCAGATAACTTTATTCCTACTATTTTATTTTCATTATTTATACAGCTTCCACATACTGTTACTCCATGACAAATAGATGGAATAGAAATTCCACCTATTGTCATAAATATATTGTCATAGTCTTTTCTATCAGGTAAATATATTTTAGTAGTTGTTGTAAGTAAAACTTTTAGCTTATCTCTATAAAAATTCGCAAAGTATTTTATAAATGAAGTTTTTCCTCCTGCTCCAACTACAGTTATTATTTCATTTGCTCCTATCATATCTGATAATTTCACACTTTCACCTCTCATAACTATTTCTTTTAAATATCCTAAATTTTATTTATTTGAAATTTATAATTTAACTTTTTTAGTAAAAGTGATTTTTGAAATTCTATAAACTAAAAAGTAAATAGATTCTGTTGTAAACAACAAGGCGGATCCAATTCGCCGCTAAGCTGTAAGCTTATACGCTATCAGTTTATCTTTTAATTATTATTAAGATATTCTTATTCTTTGTGCTTGCTTTAACACCTGAGGATTATTCTGCAAATAAGATAAATCAACTATTTGTGATTTTTTTAATATATTAAGACTTGCATTTACATCTGCGTTTATAATCATACCCTTACTAGATTTATATTGACCACGTGTTATTCTTTCTCCCTTAAATTTGTATTTCTGTACATCATCCAAATTAATATCAGGAAGATAATCATTGGCAAAAAAATCTGATTTACTAGTATAGCTTTCTTCTTGTCTAATGAAATTAATATTTTTTATTTTACATAGGTACTCTAGTTTTCCTTTTATCTCTCCAAAAGGAATTCTTATAAAATTTCTATATATTTTCTTTTCCATATTATCACTTTTTTCTAACTTAGCATTATATCCTACAATTAAATTGCCAATATTATTTTTTACACAGTAGTCAATTATGTAAAAGCAAGTTTTATTTACATAGTCTTTAACCTGATTATTTCTTTTATTCCATACTTTAAATTGTTTTCTTGTAATTAAACTTATATTCTTTTTTAATTTTAAAGCCTCTATTTTATCGTTTTGCTTATTTGCCCATTGATTCACAGACTTAAGCCTTCTCCCATCTATAATAAAACTATCACCTAAATTGGTAGTACAAGTACATAAGTTTTCTAAACCTAAATCTATTGCCAGTGCATTTTTTTTATTTGAAACTTCCTCTGATTTCGGTATTTCATAACAATACTGAATTTCAAAGAACCTAGCCTTATGTTTAGGTATTATTCTTATTTCCTTAACTTTTTTGTCTAATATATTATTTGGAACTTTTATACTCACCTTTCCATACATTTTTTTAAATGCTGGAGACATAGGAACATTTAAAATTCCATCGTCTTTAATTCTTATTTGACCTATTATTATACTAAAAAAACCTTCTTTGTCTAAATACTTAGGTGATTTTATTCCTCTAAAATCATACTTGCCTTCTTTAGCTAATTTAATTAAACCAAAAAATGACCTAAACGAACTATCAACTTCTTTTAGTATTTGTTGTGCTACATTACTATTGAGTAGTTTATAGTTTTCATTTTCTTTACACACATGATAATTAGCTTCATAATTAAGATGCTCTCCTTGATTAAAGTAATGTTGTCTGACATTATATGTACCAACATTATACAAATTCTTTGCTAAAAAGCACATCTCTCGCAAAGCCTGATATTCTTTTTTAGTTAAATTTTTTAATTGTTGTCTCTGAGTCCCATAATGTATGTTTTTTGTTCTATTTGGCATAAACTCACCTCCTTTAACTCTTACTCTATTAGACATTATATATGGTATTTTTAGAAAGCACCATATATAATGTCTATTCAATTACTTTATTTTACAAAATAACTTAATTTTATACTTTATAGTATATCATTTATTAAATTTATTTGTTATTGTTTTTCATACCCATGTACACTTTTTCAAAAGTTATAGGAAGCTCTCTTATACGAACTCCAGTAGCATTAAAGATTGCATTTGCAATTGCTGGTGCTGGCGTATGTATAACTATTTCTCCTAAAGATTTAGCTCCATAAGGTCCTCCTGGGTCAAAATTATCAGCAAAATCTACCAATATATTTCCTACTTCTTTTTTTGTAGGAACCTTATACTGCAAGAAACTGTCTGTCAATAACTTTCCATCTCTATCAAATTTAGGGTCTTCATACATTGTAAACCCTATTCCCATCATTACTCCACCTTCTACTTGTATTCTAGCTAATGTTGGATTTATAACTGTACCACAGTCTGGGACACATGCAAAATTTATTACCTTATATTCCCCTGTATTTTTATCTAATTCTATTTCAGCAAATCCTGCTATAAATGGTTTTATTCTTTTTAACATACCAAATGATTCTGTTGCTTCTAAAACAACTGGTACATCGTCACTTGAAAACCCAATACCTCCAACTGACTCTCTTCCTAATTCCTCTAATAACACAAATTTACTCTCATCATTCTTAACAAAAATTCTATCTTCACTTAACTCTAAATCTTCTTTTTTAGACCCGAGTTTAGATTCTGATATTGAAAGTAATATTTCTTTTAATTTGTTTGCTGTTTTTATTGTTGCATTTCCTGTAACTGTTGTAGTACAAGAAGCAAATGCACCTGTATCATATGGACATAGGTCCGAATCACCTGTATAAACAGATATTCTATCTACAGTCGTATTTAAAGTCTCAGCAGCAATTTGTGCTTGAATTGTATCAGCTCCTTGGCCTAAATCAGCAAGACCAGATAATAACTTATATGTCCCATCTTCATCCATTCGTATAGTCACTGTTGCCATATCCACACGTGGTATACCAGAACCATGATTTGCCACTGCCATACCTACTGCCCTTACCTTGTTATTGCCTATATCTTTACACGGATATTTATCATCCCAATTAATTAATTCTTTCCCTTTTTCTATACACTGTTTTAATTCACAGCTTAGTATTTCTTCTTCTGCTGCTTTTCCATTAGTATATCTATCTATTATGTTTTTAACTCTAAATTCAAGAGGGTCTATACCAACCTTATTAGCTAATTCATCAATAGCACTATCTATTGCAAATATGCCTTGTGTAGCTCCATAACCTCTAAGTGCACCTGCTGGCAATCTATTAGTATATACTGTTCTAGCATCAAATCTAACAGCATCAATATCATTATATATTGGTAATGTATTATGACCTGATTCTGAAGAAACAGAAACTCCATTACCACCATAGGCACCTGTATTATTTAGTGATTTTAATTCTATCGCCTTTAAATTTCCTTCTTTGTCTGCACCTACTCTAACATCAAAAAACATTTCATGCCTACTATTAGAACCTACAAAAGTTTCACTTCTTGTAAAAACGAATTTTGCTGGTCTTCCAGTTTTCATAGTCACAAATGCAGTAAATATATCTGTTGCTGCTATATTCTTTCCTCCAAATCCACCACCTATTCTAGGCTTTATTACCCTTATTTTAGAAGAAGGAATCCCCAATACTTTTCTAAGTATTCTCTTTACATTGTGTGGTGATTGTAATGATGACACAACAACAATCCTATCATTTATATCTTTATATGCATATGACCTATGAGTTTCCATCATACAATGTGATTGACTTTGAGTCTTATATGATGCTTCTACCACAAATTCACTTTCTTTAAGCTTAGCCTCAACATCACCAAACTCGAAAAACTCTTTTGATACTATATTATTTTTTGCATCTAATCCAAAAGGATATGGTTCTACTATATCTTGTTCTGGATGTATAATAACTTCATTTCCTTCTGCTTCTCTTGCATTAAATACAGGCTTTAAAATTTCATACTCTACTTTTATCATTTTTAAAGCTTTAATGGCTGTTTTTTCATCTTCTGCTGCTACTAATGCTACCTCATCTCCAACAAATCTAACCGTATCTTCAAGTAAGACTCTATCATAAGGAGATGCTTCTGGTTCTGTTTGACCTGGAACACAATATCTAACTTGTGGGACATCTTTATAAGTATAAATTCCTACAACTCCTGGAATTTTTTCAGCTTTTGACGTGTCTATATTCTTTATTTTGGCATGTGCATGTGGACTTCTAAGAAGTTTAACAGTCAAAACATCTTTATGCATAATAAGGTCTTCAGTATATAGAGGCTTTCCTGTCACAATTGCTGTACTATCTATCTTTCTTATCCCCTTATTAATCATTATCTATTACCTCCCTCAATAGCACTATACATCCTCTTAACTAGCGCACTTGCCATATCTATTCTATACTCTTTGCTTGCTCTCATATTACTTCCATAAATTAATTCTTTACCTACAATAATAGATGCTTTATCTATATCCTTTTCTTTACTCAATATATCACTTGCTTCAAGTGCTAATTTAGCCCTTTGAGGTCTTGCTCCAATTGCTATTTTATAAGTATCATTTTCTTTTAACATCGCTGAATTTAATATAGCAAAATCTCCTGTACATTTTCTTATTGAATCAAACACAGCTACTGCATCTTTCTTAGGAAGTATTACTTCAATTAATATATCTTTATTTAATTCACTATCTAAAAACTCATTTAGCTCTAATATTCCACTATTGTATAACCTTACCTTCGCACCAACAACTAAAAGTACTGGAATCAAGTCAGAAAAACCATATTTCGAAAATACACTAGCTCCAATTCTTGCTCCTTGTCTAAATTGAACACCAACTATATTAGAAACAGCACTTGAGACTATTCCACTACAATAATTTTTAATAGTTTTATTTATTTCTAAACTTCTCAAAGATGTATCTGCTCCTATTAGTATATTTTTTTCATCCTCTTTTATATAGTCTAGATTTATATCCTTTAAATCTATGGCTGTTCCTATGTTTTTATTGCTTAATTTTATAAATCCGCAACCACCTAAAATAACATTATTTTTTTTAGAAATTAAAATTTTATATGCTTCTTCCAGGCTTTGTGGAACAGAATATTCTTTTATAGTAACCATCTTATCCCCCTTATATCATATTTATTAAAACTTGAAATCTATTAAGTACATTGCTTTAATTTTTATAAATATATAGTAATCTTAATTTAGTTCTATTAATTTTTTACTCTATATATTTTCTTTTTTATCTTTTTTATTTTTATTGTCCTTACCTTTTGAAAATTTTATCATATATAAACCTTGAACTATTATGGCAACCATAGCTCCTGAAACTACACTCGAATCTGCAAGTAATGTTTCTATAAATTTTGGAGATTTTTCAAGCACTTGAGGAACCACCATAAATCCTATGCCAGCTGCCATAGAAAGACCTAATATCATACTATTTTCTTGATTAAAACCATCCATGCTAACAAGTCTTAATCCAGATGTTGTAAGAGTTGAAAATATTACGAGTGTTGCTCCTCCAACCACACAAGGAGGTATTGTTCTGATTAAATTAGCTAATAAAGGTGATACTCCTGCCAAAAATAATCCAATTCCTCCAATAGCTAATACAAATTTACTTATAATTTTTGTATTAGAAACGATTGCAGAATTTTGACCAAACATCCCCATTGGAGTAGCAGAAAATAATGCTCCTATTGTAGATAATACTCCATTTCCTAAAACAGCAGAAGAAAGTTCTTCATCTGTCACTTGTCTATTAAGCCCTCCTACTGCAGAAAGTGTACATGCTCCCATAATATCAGCTATTTCAACCAAATATATTATTGAAAACATTACTACAACCTCAATCTTTATATCTAATCCAAAAACAAGTGGTTTTGGAAGTGCAATCAAAGTAAACTCTTGAATTGAAGAAAAATTTACTATTCCCAACATTAGAGATAAAATATATCCAAAAATTATGCTAACTAGTATTGATGCATCTTTAAATAATCCTTTGCCATATTTATTTAATCCTAATATCATAAGTGATACAGCTATTCCAACTATAAAATTAATTGGTTGTCCAAATGTCTCATTCCCCATACCTCCAGCCAAGTTTTTTATTGCTATTGGGAAAAGTCCAAGACCCATACATGCAACTATCGTGCCAGATACAACTGGAGTAAATATAAATCTTATTTTTTTAAGACCAAAACTAATTATGATTATTACTATACCAGCAATTATTTGAGAACCAAATAACACAGGTAATCCATACTTGCCTGCAACAGAAACTCCAGCTCCTATGAACATTGCTGTAGCTCCCATTATAACTGGTATTCCTCCTCCCAATTTAAACCCTTTAAATAGTGGTATTGGATATAATTGTAACAAAGTTGATAATCCTGCAAAAATTAATGCAGCTTGAATCAATAGTGTAGACATTTTATAATCAAGTCCAGCTACATTTGCAATTAATATTGCTGGTAAACAACTACCTATTACCATTGCCATTAAGTGTTGTAACCCCAAAGGTATTGATTCCTTTAGTGGTGGTATTCCGTCTAATTCAAATTTTGATGTACTTTTTGCTTTCATAATAAAAACTCCCGTTACATAAAACTTATTGAATTATATAAATACTTAAAAATTTAATATATTAAATTAAATGACTTTTATAAATCTTACTATACTCAGTAATACATTTAAGTTTTCATACTTAAAAATCATGTGCAACAAATTTAATTATTAACAATCAAATTTATTCTATTATTTTGTATATGTTTTATAGTGCTTTACAAATATAAGAGTATTATAGCTATGGACCCTAAAATTTTTTACAACAATTCTAATCCAATCTAAATCTTTCAATCTTAATCATTATAAGTTATAAGTTTTCATAAGTATTTATATCTTGTAAGTTTTAAACATTTACCTATAAACGCTACTTTATAGATGTCACTTTAATTTTTAAGTGACTTCATACTTTCATATGAGCGTAGACTATTTCTTCATCTTCAGCATTACCTGTTAAGAGCAACCCGTTTCCACTATCAATCGCTTATAGTGTACTCTCTTTCGAGATAGTCGTTTGACCTTCCTATTTCTAGGCTTGGCGACCAAATGTCCATTGTAAAGTACTTAGGCTCTCACCATATACCATCCTTGCTATTGTTTCTGGTTTTCACCACATTCATAAAAGTTTCTTTCTATCTTTTATTGTAGTTGCAAGGCTTTAGGATTTACTGGTTTTAAAGTTGTGTCCTACATAAATTTCTTTATGTACGGGGCTAAAAGTACAACTTATTTAATATACTTTTTTATTACCCCCTGTAAATAATATTATTTACTCTTTCACTGTTTTTGTTATTAAATTAATTACATAATAATTAATTTGAGCATAAAATAATTTTCAAATTGAAAATCAAAATATTTATGAATATTTTATAATATAATTATCATAAGACAGAAAAACTTAATAAGCTATGTATCTCAGTTGTACCCATGTACTCTCCTTTACTATATTTGTATCTGCAACATAAAACATACAAGTTTCTATCTAGCTTATAGATATAAACCAATATCTATAATTAAAAATAGTAATAGTATTGTATAATACAATCTATGTATATTACTATTTATTATTTCTATAGAGCAATTTTAATGCCAATGTTTGCATACATTTGCATAGAATAAATTTTTTATACTTTCATTGATAAAAATTTACTTATTCCAACTGTTCTGTAATTTTTTATTAAGCAAATTTTAAATTTTATTTTTATGATATTTTTATAATTACATAAAAAAAAAGACCAAAAGTATTTTTCAAGTGATCTTTTCTCAAATTTTTATTTTAATTTCTAAAATTTATAATAAATAGTAAGATTATTATAAGCATCTATATTGTATATGAAAGTTTATACTTTTATGGATGATAAGTTAATGTAATTAAAAGATTATCTAGCTGATTTTAGTTTTACAATATCGCTCCAATTTTTGCTGGTAGCTAATTCTACTAAACTTAAATCTCTTCTTATTTCGGAAACATCTTCTTTTATGGCGTTTGTATCACCTTTTATATGTGCTATACTATGTTCCATATTATCATGAGTAGCTTTATTTATTTCAGAGTTATGTAATAAACTTCCTAAAATACTATTTTGTTCAATTTGTTGTTCTTTAATTGATTTACCTTCAGATTCTAAGGCATCTACTTTAACAGCTATTTCATATAGTTTTTCATTAACTATAATATTTTCTGCTTTAATTTCACTTATATCTTTACTTGCATTACTTATTTGATTTTGCATAGAGTTCATTTCTAATTTAACTTCATGTAAATTATCTTTCACTACATTTATTTCTTGTTTTACTTCATTCATTTCTTTCTTCATTACACTTACTTCTTGTTTTACTTCATTCATTTCTTTCTTCATTACACTTACTTCTTGTTTTACGCTGCTCATTTCTTCTTTCATTACACTTACTTCTTGTCTTACTTCTGACATGTCATTTTTCATTATACATATTTCTTGTTTTACTTCACTTATTTCTTCTTTCATTATACTTACTTCTTGTTTTACTTCTGACATATCATTTTTCATGCTAACCACGTCTTTATTTATAATATGTAATAATTCTAAAATTTTATCTTCCACTTACATCACCATCCCTATTAATTATTATAACATCTTATACAAATGCTATACAATGTTAACATATATATCTAAAATAGTTATCATAAATTTAATTAATAAAATTATTATGTATAATTACTATAAAAAATAATTAATATAGATATAAATCTAAAAATAATAATTACAAACAAAAGGATACCACTTTAATATGGTATCCTTTATTTGTATCTAAATTTTTATCTTTTAAAATTATATTTTTTATAAAATATCTTATGCATTTAATTCTGGACATGAAATTTTTCTTCCAAGTGCTTTTGGTTTACATACTGATATGCAAAGACCACAATATCTACATTCATCTTCATTCAATTCCATCTTATCATTTAATTTTCTAGCTTGATATGCACACACTCTTTCACACATCTTACATTTAGTACATTTTTCTTCATCATAAGTAAATTCAAAACTAAGTCTTTCATTTACCTCTCCCATATGCTTATGTACTATCCCACAAGCATTTTCTATAGTTCTATATCCTAGTCTGTCAAGATTAGAATTTAGGTCATTGTGTATTTTAGCTATTACTTGAGCTCCTTTTAATATTACTACTGAGCATATACCGACAAAGTCAGCACCTGCCATAATCATCTCTAAAGCATCATCTCCACTTACACATCCACCTAATCCAATTATAGGTATATTTACTTCTTTTTTTATTTCATATATTCTTTGTAGAGTTATTGGTTTAATAGTTTCTCCACTTAAATATCCAATTCCATTTCCACCTAATAAAGGTTGCCCAGTTTCTATATCTATTCTAAGTGCTGGTCCTACAGAATCACAAGCAGTTATTGCATCTGCTCCTGCTTCTTCTAATTTTTTAGCAAAAGCCCCTATTTCATCTATCATAGGAGGAAGTTTAACTATTACTGGTATATTCACTCTCTCTTTCGCATCTTTAAGCATTGGTATTAAATCTCTATAGTCATAAGATACCAACTCGATAAAATCAGCTCCTGCATTTGCAACCTTTTCTACTAGTTCACTACTTTCTTCTATTGTATGACCTATTGAAGCTATACATACAGTTCCATCTTTTTTCATTTGTGGTATTTCAAAATCTATCCATTGCTCTGGTTCAAAATCTGTCCATTTCTCATTATTTAAAAGAGCATTGGCTGTATTTCTCACCATATGAGGTGCTGGATTTATAGCTCTTTCTTTTCTTATTGTCTTAGTAACAACTGCCCCTGCTCCTGCATCACTTAGTATCTTACATCCAGCTGCACTATATGTCAACGGACCTGAACCTATTATAAAAGGTGATTTTAATTCTTTCCCTAAAAAATTATACATTATTTACTTCCCCTTTTCATATTTATTTACATTTATTAAAACTTCCAGAATTCACAGGCAACATCTTTCATTTCTTTAACAATGGCTTTTTTATCTAAGTCAACTAATTGTTTTTCTTTTAAAATATGTTTACCATCTATGTATACATTTGATATAAATTCTTTTTTACCTTGCACTACTATCTGGTCAAATATATTATCAAGTGTTACAGGAGTTTTAAATTCATCTTCCATAACTACTATATCTGCTTTATTACCAACTGTTATTTTTCCTGATTTTTGAAGCCCTAATGCATAAGCACCATGTTCTGTTGCCATCTTAAATACTAAACTTGCTGGCATTACAGACGCATCTTCTTCAACTGATTTATGCATTAAAAACGCACCTCTCATAACTTCAAAAAAATCATTTATATATCCATCTGTACCTAATGCTACTTTTATGCCTTTTTTAATCATTCTTGGAACTGGAGAAAAACCGCCACCTACTTCACAGTTACTAAGAGGCATGTGAACTACCTTTACACCTTTCTCCTTTAATATGTCTATCTCTTCATCATCTACTTTTACACATTGAGATGCTAATACAGTCTCATCTAATATATCTAAATCATTGTAGTAATCAACTGCTTTTTTATTAAAGTGTTTTTTAGAGTAGTTTGGTTCATATATACTCTCACATAAATGGAATTGCATTGGTGCATCTAATTTTCTTGCATCTTCTTTAGCTTTTTTGATAAATTTATCTGAACATGTAAAACTAGTATGTGTACACATTATTCCATTTATTAATTTACTGTTTTCTCTGCTCCATTTTATTAAATTAGAATTTTCATCTAAACATCTTAATCCATTTTCATAACTTATTCTTTCACAACTTTCTAGAGATAAAACTGCTTTCATTCCTATTTCTTCTAGTATCTTACCTTGCTCAATTAAAGTTCCTTTTTCTGTATTTGGAGCTTCTAGAGTGTCACAAAATGCTACTACACCAGATTCTATAAGTTCTATTGCAGACGCTTTAGTTGTGGCTTTTACTTCCTTTAATCCTATTCTATTTTCTATAAATGGCCACCAATAGTCATTTAAAAACCCTTCGAAATCAGTAAAATGTACATTTGCTGGTATTCCTCTAGAAAGCACTCCATATTGATGCATATGCCCATTGATAAAGCCTGGCATTACTATAGCATCTGATTTATTTATTATCTCTGTAATATCTTTATATTTTAATTCAACTTCTTCATTTGGCAATATATCTTTTATAATGTCATTTTCTATTACAACGGCATAATTTGTATATATTTCATCAGCAGAAGATATTAAGTATTTACTTTTTATAGCAACCATTTATTTACCTCCCTGATTTAGTTTCTTCATAGCCATATAAACCTTTTCAGAAGTTATAGGAAGTTCTCTTATATTCACACCCACTGCATTAAAAATTGCATTTGCTATTGCTGGTGCTGGTGTATGAATAACTATTTCTCCTAAAGATTTTGCTCCATATGGTCCTGTTGGTTCATAATTATCCACAAAGTCTACTAATATATTTCCTATATCCTTTTTTGTTGGAACTTTATATTGTAACAAATTAGAAGTCTGAAGTTTCCCATCAGAACCATGTCTAGGGTCTTCATACATTGCAAGCCCTATACCTTGAGTTACTCCTCCTTCAACTTGTATTCTGGCAAGTGCAGGATTCATAACTGTACCACAATCAGTTGAACAAGCATAGTTTATCACTTTAAACTCACCTGTTGTTTTATCTAGTTCAATCTCTGCAAAACCTGCTAAGAATGGTTTTGCACTCTCTTTTATACCATAAGATTCAGATGAATATAAAACATCTTGATTTCCACCACCAACAGATTCTCTTCCTAATTCACTTAATAAAACAAATTTTTCTACGTCCTCACTATGACAAACTCTATCTTCATATAATATTAAATCATCTATTGGTAAGTCTAATTTTTTCTGAGCCACTTTTAATATCTTTTGTTTCAAACTTTCAGCAGATTTTATTGTAGCATTTCCAGTTACATAAGTAGTACAAGAAGCATATGCACCAGTATCATATGGACACATATCTGTATCTCCTGTATAAACGGAAATTCTATCAATAGATGTATTTAATGTCTTGGCAGCAATTTGTGCAAGTATTGTATCAGAACCAGTTCCTAAATCTGAAGACCCAGAAAATAACTTGTAAGTTCCATCCTCATCCATTCTCATATTGACTATTGCCATATCTATATTAGCTATACCAGAACCATGAGTTCCAACTGACATTCCAACAGCTCTTACTTTATTATTTCCAATGTCTATAACAGGGTATTTTTCATCCCATCCAATTAGCTTTTTACCTCTAATTATACATTCATCAAGTGCACAACTTCTTATTGGAAAATTCATTATTCCGCCTTCAGTTTGCTTTTTTATAATATTCTTCAACTTTATTTCTGTTGGGTCCATATTAAGTTTATGTGCTAATTCGTCTATTGCACAATCAAGTGCAAATGTCCCCTGAGTTGCTCCGTATCCTCTCAACGCTCCCCCTGGAACCAAGTTAGTATATACAGTTCTTCCATCAAACTTTATTGCAGGTACATTATTATATGTTGGAAGTACATTATGCCCTGACTCGGAACAAACTGAAGGTCCATTGTCACCATAAGCACCTGTATTGTTTAATGCTTTCATATCTATAGCTTTTATATTTCCTTCTTTATCTGCTCCAACTTTTATGTCAAAGAACATCTGATGTCTAGTGTTAGTCATTGCAAAAGTTTCTTCTCTAGTATATATAAGTTTTGCTGGTCTTTTCGTCATCCAAGTTACAAATGATGCATATATCTCTGTTACAGCTATATTTTTTCCACCAAAACCTCCACCTATCCTTGGTTTTATTACTCTCACCTTTGAAAGAGGTATTCCTAATGCTCTAGAAACCTGTCTTCTCATATGATAAGCTGATTGATTTGCAGAAGTTACTACTAGTCTACCATTAGTGTCTATATACGTGTAAGCTCTATGAGTTTCCATCATACAATGTGCTTGTGATTGAGTCATATAAGATTCTTCTACTATTACATCACACTCTTTAAACTCTTTTTCTACATCACCTTTACCCATTTTCTCTCTTGATACTATATTTTTTGTAGCATCTAATCCAAAATCAAATGGACAAAATAAGTCATCTTCTTCATGTATTAAAATTTTATTACCTTCTGATTCTCTTGCATCTAATATTGGTGTCATTACTTCATATTCAACTTTTATGAGTTTCATTGCTTTAATAGCTGCTCTTTCATCTTCAGCCGCTATTATAGCAACTTCATCTCCTACATATCTCACTATATCTTCAAGTATTAATTGGTCATGAGGTGATGCTTCTGGATATGATTCTCCTACCATTGAATATCTATAATTTGGTACATCTTTGTAAGTAAATATATCTACTACACCTTTTACTTTTAATGCATTTTTTATATCAATATTTTTTATTTTTGCAAAAGCATGTGGGCTTCTAAGAAGTTTAACAGTCAAAACATCTCTATGAAAAATTAAATCTTCAGTATATATTGGCTTACCAGTAACAATGGCTTCACTATCTATTTTTCTTACTTCTTTATTTACCATTAAACTCACCCCCAATACTATTATACATTCTAACAACTAATGCTTTTGCCATATCTTGTCTATACTCTTTACTTCCTCTTATGTTACTTCCAAATGAAAGTTCTTCACTTGATATATCTCCAGCTTTGTCTGCATCATTTTCTAAACTTAGCACTTCACTTGCTTTGTAGGCAATCTTTGCTCTTCTTGGTCTAGCTCCTATTGCAATTTTATAAGAATTTCCTTCTTTTAACATTGCCCCATTTAATACTGCAAAATCACCTGTACATTTTCTTATTGAATCAAATACACCTATAGCATCTTTTTTAGGTAATATAATTTCTATTAATATATCTTTTTCAAGCTCACTTTCTAAAAAGTCAGCTAAATTCATAACCCCTTTTTTATATAACTTAACCTTTGCATCTACTACTAGTAATGAAGGTATTAAATCTGAAAATCCATACTTAGCAAATACGCTAGCTCCCACTCTAGCTCCACTTCTAAATTGAACTCCTACTATATTAGAAACAGCGTTTGAAATTACTCCACTACAGTAATTTTTAATAACCTTATTTAATTCTAAAGTTCTTAAACTTGTATCTGCTCCAATTAATATACTATCCTCAGTTTCATTTATATAATCTAAACCTAGGTCTTTTAAATCTATTGCTGAACCAATATTTTTGCTACCTAGTTTTAAAAATCCGCAGCCTCCAAGTATTATGTTGTTTTTTCTTGATATTAGCAGTTCATAAGCTTCATCTAAACTTTTTGGAACTACATATTCCTTTATAGTTATCATATTCTCTCCCCATATCAATTTAATTTTCACTTAAAAAGTTTAAGTGTTCAAATATTTATGTATTGCTCTTAGTTGACCTTTATATCCTGTACATCTACAAAGATTTCCATTTACATAATCTATAACTTCTTCTTCTGTTGGATTTTGAAGTTCTCTTTTCATTGCTAAAACCATCATTATAAATCCAGGAGCACAAAATCCACATTGGTCAGCTCCTTCATCCGCAAGAAAATCCCCAAATTTCTTAGCTTCATCTACTACGCCTTCAAGTGTTGTAATACGTTGTCCCTCTACTCTAGCAGTAAGATAATTACAAGACAACACAGCTTTGTCATTTACCATTACTGTACATAGACCACATGAGCCAGTATCACATCCTTTTTTAACACTTACATATCCATTTTCCCTTAATGTATCTGCTAAAAAATCATCTGGTCTTATATTCAATTCTTTTTCTTTATTATTTATGGTACATTTGATAATCAAATAAATCACCTCAAAACTAATATTTTTAAGTTAAAGTCTATACTACACTTAATTTATTTAAGAATAATATTATATTTATTAATAAAGGTTATTCCATTTATGACCTTCCATTCTATTCTTTATAGCTCCTCTTACACAAAGTCTCTCAGCTGTATCTTGAGCATCTTTTAATACTTTTTCTTCATTAGTTGTTAATATTTTTGAGTCTTCCATTATTATATTTCCATCCACTATAACACTCTCTATATTTTTCATGCTAGAAGAATATACTAATGTAGACACCGGATTATGCATAGGTATTGCTTTTGGTGAAAGCATTGGATTAAATATTAGTAAATCTGCTTTTTTACCAATCTCTAATGAACCTATCTCATCTTCCATTCCAATAGCTCTTGCTCCATCTATAGTCGCTAGTTCAAGAACTTTTTCTGCTGACATTGCTAATGGGTCACATTTATTAACTTTATGTTGAAGTGCTGTTAATTTCATAAGTTCAAGCATATCTTGAGAGTTATTGCTAGCAGCTCCATCTACGCCTAAGCTAACTGTTATTCCTTTTTTAAGCATTTCTGGTACTGGTGCAACTCCTGAAGATAAATACATATTACTTGCTGTGTTATGAGATACCTTCATGTCATATTTTTTAGTAAGTTCCATATCCTCTTCAGTTAAATATACACAATGTACCATAAGCACATTTGGTCCAAGTATTCCTAATTTCTTTAAAACATCTATGTCATATTGCCCATGCAATTCTTTTGCTGCTTCTCTATCAAAAGGAGTTTCTGATATATGTACTGTAAATAAAGCATCATCATATTCTTTTACTACTCTCCATAGCATCTCAAGCATTTCTTGAGAATTTGACCATATTGCTGCTGGAGCTACTCCTATTTTGATTCTTCCATTCTCTGTATTGTGGTGTTTTTCAAACAATCTTCTTACATCTTTTTCAACCGTTTCTACATCTTGCATTATTCCAGGATGAACTCCAAATTGAGCACCTGTATTCATACATCCTCTTCCAAGTATTCCTCTTATTCCTAATTCTTTATAAGCATCTATTATTCCATCACAAAGACCTTGTTTACTGTGAGGGTACATATAGTCAACCATTGTTGTTATACCACTTCTAAGACCTTCCACACAGCCAAGCATTGCAGCATCATAAGTGTCCTTTGGCTCTAAATAATTGGCTGCTGGAAATGTCATAGTTTCTAGCCAATCTTTAAGTACCATATCATCTCCTAACCCTTTTAATAAAGTTTGGAATAAATGATTATGTGTATTTATAAAACCTGGGAATAGGACTTTGCCTTTAGCATCTATTACCTTTTTAACATCAGTGTACTTACTTTCTATTTCTTTAGAATTCCCAATATCTGCAATCTTGTTATCTTTTACTACTAATGCCCCATCAAAAATAACTTCTCTCTCTTTGTTTACAGTTACTATTATGGCATTCTTAATAAGTATATCTATCATTCTTATTTCCCCCCGCATTATTTAGTAATTTTTCTTTTAATATATTGACCTGTTGGTTGCTCCACGATATTACAACTTTGTACTATATGCTTTCCTCTTAAAAAAACATCTTCAACTTTACATTTGACCTTAACTCCCTCATATGGAGTATAATCTACATTTTGTTTTTGATTCTTATAACTGATTATTTCTTCTTTATCTGTATTTAAAATCACTATATCTGCATCACTTCCTACAGCTATTTCACCTTTTTTAGGATACATCCCAAATATTTTAGCAGCATTTGTGGAAGTAACTTCTACAAATTTATTTACACTTATTCTATTTTCCAAAACCCCATATGTATATAAAAGAGATAACCTATGTTCAACACCTGGTGCTCCATTTGGTATTTTACTAAAATTATCAATTCCCAAATCTTTTTGACCTTTAAAATTAAATGAACAATGGTCTGTACCCACGGTCTGAATATCGCCCTCAGACAAGCCTTTCCAAAGAAAATCTATATCTTCTTTTTTTCTAAGTGGAGGAGACATTACATATTTAGCTGCCTCAAACTCATCCTTATTGTATAAACTGTCTTCTAATAATAGATATTGCGGACATGTTTCTACTATCATATCTACACTTTTTTGTCTAGCTATCTTTACAATTTCTAGTGACTCTTTACAACTTAGGTGAACTACATATGATTTTGAGTTTGACAATTCAGTTATATCAGCAAGTCTTGAAACAGCCTCTTTCTCAACTATGTTTGGTCTTGTAAGTGGATGATATTTAGTTTCTAAATCTCCATTTTGTAAACGTTCTTCTATTAATGCATCCAATAAATCTCCATTCTCACAATGAAATTCAACTATACAACCTAGGTTTTTAGCTTCCTTTAGTACTTTGTATATTGTTCCATCATCTACTTTCATACCTTCATATGCCATATACATTTTAAAGGATACTATTCCATCTGAAATAAGCTTTTCCATGTGCGTAAATGTATCTTTATCTAAGCATGTGATTGTCATGTGAAACCCATAGTCACAATAACAATTTCCACTTGCTTTTTTATGATATGTTTTTATACCCTGTATTAGATTTTCTCCTTCACTTGATTCTGCAAAGTCTAGTATAGTAGTAGTCCCTCCAGCTATAGCCGCTCTTGTTCCTGTTTTAAAGTTATCAGCAGTAGTTATAGAGCCTGCATTCATATCAAAGTGAGTATGTGTATCTATACCTCCAGGAATTATAAGTCTCCCTGTAGCATCAATTACTTTATCATTATTTATTTCTAAATTATTTCCTATTTCAATTATCTTTTCATCTTCTATTCTTAAATCACTTATATAAGTTTTATCAGAGGTAATTATAGTTCCACCTCTTAGTATTGTTCCCATATATACCTCCTAACTTTTAAGCTCTAGTAAATTCTCTTAGTATTTTAATTTATATTATTTACATAACTTTATGTTTGCCAAAGGTGCTATATTTAGCACCTCTAGACTATATTTAAATAATTTATTGTGAACTAAATATTATTTTCCATATACAGATTTTAATATTCCATAGTAACCTTCTGTTCCTATAAATAATTGTTCTTGTTCTATGTACTCATCTATTGTATGAGCAAGATTTTCTTTAGAAGGACCAAATCCTATAGTTTTTATTCCAGCCTCACCTGCATAATGGCTTCCGTTCGTACAGAATGAGTATTGAGTTATTTCTGAATCTATTCCAGCTTCTTTTAATCCTTTGTATGCTGCTTGAACAAATTCATCATTTTCATCATATAACCAACCTGGGAAGAATCTTTCACTTTCTATAGTATTTCCTGTATAACAGTCAGCTTTTTCAGATGCATAAGAAACTTTTGCATTTAATTCTGAGTCTTCTTTCATCATTTCATCTAATAATGCTTGTATTGGAGCTAGTACTCCTTCTCTTGTTTCTCCAACCAATAATCTTCTATCAAAAGTAGCTTTACAGTAATCTGGCACTACTGATGCTCCTGGATATGGAGAAGATTTTATATCTGTTAAAACTAATATTCCATCACCTAACACTGGATGAGTTGGAGGTACTAATTGTTGTATTTTTTGAATTACATTAGCCATTTTATAAACTGCATTTACACCTTTTTCTGGATTAGCAGAGTGAGCTGGTTTACCAAAAGTCTCTACAACTATTTCTCCTCTACCTCTTTGACCAATCTTTAAGTTTAATTCTGAAGATTCTCCTATTACAACATAATCAGGTTTAACAGCTTTACTTATTTCTCTAGCTGAAACTCCTTCAAATATTTCTTCATGAACAACTCCTGCTACATATAGTTCTCCAGCAAAATCTTTATTAGTGTCTTTAGCAAAATACGCTACAGCAGACATCATTGCAGTATACTGACCTTTCATATCAGAAGTTCCTCTACCATATATCTTTCCATCTACGATTTTTCCTTCAAAAGGAGGAACACTCCATTTACTTGCATCTGGAACTGGAACTGTGTCTATATGACCATCAAATAATATCTTTTTACCTGGTCTATTTCCTTTTATGCATCCCACTATATTTCCATATCTATCTCTTGACCAGCTATCAAAACCTAATTTTTCAAAAGATTCTTCTATTGCTTTTACAACCCCTTCTTCATTTCCAGAAGAGCTAGGATTTTGGATTAATTTTTGACATATCTCAGTTACTTCTTGTTTTCTTTGTTCATTTAGCATTTCGTTATCCCCCTAGATTTTATAAATATATATTTTAATTTAAGTCTTTATAATTTATATAATTTCTAAATTTTAGAACTTATATATCTTTTTAATATGTAAATTGTTATTTGATGAATATAATATTTTAATAATCGTCTATATACTTGGATACTCTCCATCCCAAACTATACTTCTGTATTTATCAGGGTCAGTATCTCCTTCTGTACTTATTAAAAGTATTCTTGAATTTTCATCCAACTTTAAATCTCTTCTTAAGTCAGCTAAATCTTCTCTTTCCATAGCTGCTATTAAAAGACCAGTTGTAACTGCTCCAGATTCTCCAGAGATTACTTTTTCATCACCATTTAAAGGATTTCCCAATGTTCTCATACCTTTAGCAGAAACCCAGTCTGGTGCTGAAACGAATGCTGCTGCATGATTTTTTAATACTTCAAATCCTATAGTATTTGGTTCCCCACAAGCAAGACCTGCCATTATAGTTGGCATATCTCCACCTACAAATCTTGGTTTTCCATCTCCTGCTTCTGCTGATTTATAGTAACAATCTGCCTCATCAGCTTCTACTACTACTGTTATCGGGCATTCGTCATATATTGAAGCAACATATCCTTGAACTGCACCAGCAAGTGAACCAACTCCTGCTTGCACAAATACATGTGTTGGTCTATCTACTCCATATTCTTTTAATTGTTCTATAGCTTCTTGAGCCATAGTTCCATATCCTTGCATTATCCATGCTGGTATTTCTTCATATCCGTCCCATGCTGTATCTTGAACCATTACACCATGGTCATCAGCTTCTGCATAATCATTAGCTAATCTTACTGCATCATCATAATTTAGGTCTGTTATACTAGCATCTGCACCTTCTCCCTTGATTTTATTTAATCTAAATTCAGAAGAACCTTTTGGCATTAATACAACAGATTTCTGACCTAATTTATTAGCTGTCCAAGCAACTCCTCTACCATGATTTCCATCTGTAGCTGTAAAGAAAGTTATTTCTCCTAATTGTTCTTTTATTTCTTTTGAAATTAATTTTTCATATCCTAACTCTGATATATCTGTATCTAATCTTTGAGCTAAGTATTTACCCATAGAGTAAGAACCACCCAAAACTTTAAATGCATTTAATCCAAATCTGTAAGATTCATCCTTTACATATACTCCTGCAACACCTAATTTTTTTGCTAAACCTTCTAGGTTTGCTAATGGAGTTTCTTTATATTGAGGAAAGCTTTTATGGAAGTTTCTAACCTTAGTTATTTCTTCTTCATTTAAAAATTTGATACAATTTTCCTTATCGCCCTTTGGCAGATTGTTTACTTTCCATTTAATTTCTTTTAGCATCTAAAATACCTCCAAATTATTGTTAAATTTTTATACTCTATATATTAGCAATTAACATGCCAACACTTAACATATATCGAATATTTTTCTATAGCTATTTAGCATAGAATTTGCAATACTTTCAACTTTTTTTACCTTTATCTATTGAATTATCTAATGTATATAGAATTTGATAATAAAAAAACCTTTTTTATCTTCTCACTTTTTAATTCTCATTTTTAAAATTTAAAAATTAATACTTAAAATGTATTCATTATGTATTTTTTGACATAGAAATCTATAAAGCATTTAATAAAAGGCAAAAAATAGTGATGTAATATTTTATTACATCACTATTTTTTATTGAGCCAATAGTAAAAATTCAACTTATTTTTTTTGAAGAAGTAAATGCTTCTTAATGGTCTCTAAGAGGCGATTTTTCATCTTTTTTAACATCTAATTCTTCTTTTACAACATTCCATTTTTCAAGACCAAACTTAGAAACCATTACTGCTTCTGCAGCACCTTTTCCAAGTCTTTTTACTGTGTCCATACCTGTTTCGTCTTCTTGAGCTCCTTTTGCTTTTCCATCTTTACTCCATATTGTACCGCCTATATAGCATCCACCTAACCCTCCAGATACTAACATTTCATGCATTAAGAAGAAATTTATTATAGGAAGTTTTGTTAATTCTTGACCACCATATCTAGTTCCACCAGTAGTTATAGCTGCTCCAACTTTATTTTGAAGCTTTCCTGGATGAACTAAATACATAGGACGAAGTCTATTAAATACTGCTGTAAGTTGAGCAGTTATATTCATATCATATACTGGAGAACCCACTATAATTCCATCCGCTTCTAATATTTTTTGCTCTAATTCTTGTATGTCATCTTTTATGATACACATAGTTTCTTTTCTTATACATGCATCACAATGTACACAAGGACTTATTTTTTTCCCTCTAACTGACCAGTACTCAGTCTCTATACCAGGTATAGTTTCAGCTTCTTTCAAAGCTTCTAATACTGCATATTCTGTTGCTCCTTTACGTGGACTTCCACAAATACCTAATATCTTTGCCATAACAATATCTCCTCATCAAATAAATCTATTTTTATTGCTTTCTATAATTTTAATAAAGTTTCATTTTAAATTTGAATTTTTATTTTAAGCTTTATTATTTTAATTTTATTGGCAATGAATGTATCTCTACATTAGTTGCATCATATACTGCATTTGCCACAGCAGGTGCAACTGGTACAACAGCACATTCACCAATACTCTTACCACCAAATGGTCCAGCTTTTTCATAACTATTTACAAATGCAACTTGACACTTTGGCATATCGACAGTTCTAAATAATTTATAATTTTTAAAATCAGTAACTTTAGGTCTTCCTTGCTCATCAAAGGCTAACTCTTCACTTAACGCATAACCTAACCCCATATGAATTCCGCCTTCTAATTGACCTTCTAAATTTAGAGGATTTATAACTCTACCAACATCATGTACGGCTACAAAATCGACTACTTTTACATCTTTAGTTTCTTTATCTACTAAAACTTCAACAAAATGTACACCATAAGAAGTAAGACCTGCCGGAGAAGAATAATCCTCAACAACTGTCAATTCTCTCAAAGACTTACTTTGACTATATACTGCAACATCAGATAATGATGCTTTAATATTTTCATCAAGTTTACTGATTACATATCCATTATCTAGATATAACTCTTCTTTTGAAGTTTCAAGTAATTTTTCTGCTTCTTCCAGTATTAAAGTCTTTAATTTTTCTGCTGTCTTTTTAGCTCCTCCACCTTCTACAAATACACCTCTACTTGCATAATCTCCAAGATTAAATGTACATGCATCAGTGTCTGTTTCAAAAGTATCAACTTTATCAGGAGTTATTCCCAAAACTTCAGCTACCATCATTGTTTGCATAGTTACAACACCATTACCCATATCATGTGCTCCTGTAAGTAGTGTTAATGTGCCATCTTCATTTAATTTAAGAGTCAATGTGACAACATCTCTATGTGCACCAAAAACTCCATTACCATGTGCACCTATTGCCATACCTATACCCCTTAAATAATTTCCTTCTTCTTTTGGAAGAGCTTTCTTCTCATCCCATTTAAACATTTTTTTACCTTGTTCAATACAGTCAAGAACTCTAGGATTTCCAAGAGAACCGTGGAAGATTATATCAACATCATCTGGTTCTACAGCATTCTTATTTTGAAAATCTACTAAATCCATACCTATTTTCTTAGCTATTTTTGCAAATTGAGCTTGTTGAGCCATAAATATTTGAGGTGAACCATAACCTCTCATGGCTCCTGCTATTGGTGTATTTGTATATACTGGTATTCCAGTAAATTTTATATTTGGTATTTTATAGACTTTAAACACTTTATGGCTAAGTGCGCCTATAACATTTAAAGCACTTGATGCATATGCACCTGTATTTGTATATATTTTTATCTCCTGTGCTATTACTTCTCCATCTTTATTTACACCAGTTTTTAGTTTTACAAAAGACCCATGACGAGTTCTTGTTGATATCATAGACTCTTTTCTTGTAAGAACCATTTTAACTGGTCTTCTCGTCATTTTTGACAATGCTGCTGCTACTGGCTCAATTGTCATTTCTAGTTTTCCACCAAATGAACCTCCAATAGCAGGTCTTATAACTCTTATCTTATTTAATGACATCCCAAAAATTTGAGATAATATTATTCTGAAACCAAATGTGTTTTGGCAAGGTGTATGTATAATTAATTTATCATTATAATCATAGTGTGCAATTACACTGTGAGTTTCTATTGCACTATGATGTATAGCAGGAGTAGAGTATTCGTCTTCAAAGATGTAGTCACATTCTTTAAAACCTTTTTCTACATCTCCACCATTTATATTATTTTGAGAAACCATGTTTGAATCTCCATGTATACATATAGCATCTTCTTTTATTGCATCTTGTATAGTAAATACAGCTGGTAATTCTTCATATTCCACTTTTATAAGTTTTACAGCTTTTTCTGCTATTTCTGGTGTCTCTGCTGCAACTGCTGCTACACGGTCACCTACAAATCTAACTGTATCTGAAAAAATAACTTCATTTTCAGGTATATTATGTTCATAAAATCGTAAAGAGCCATTATATTTTCTCTGTGATGTATTAAGATGAGTAGCTATGGCTCTAACTCCAACGATTTTCTCAGCTTCACTTGTATCTATACTTTTTATTTTTGCATGTGCTACAGGACTTAAAAGCATTTTAGCATGAAGTGCATTTTGCGGTTTCATGTCCGCTACATACTTCATTTGACCAGTAACTTTTAAAGCTGCATCTTTTAGAGGGTATGATTTTCCTATGATTTTTTCCATAACTATCTACCTCCTAATCTAGCTGCAGATAATTTTACAGCTTCTATAATTTTTATATATCCTGTGCATCTACAGAGATTTTCTTTAAAAGCCTCTCTAATTTCATCTTCACTAGGAGATGAATTTCTATTTAAAAGAGCTTGTGTAGTTATAATCATGCCAGGAGTACAATATCCACATTGTACAGCTCCAACTTCTATAAAAGCTTCTTGTATCGGATGAAGATTTTCTCCATTAGCAAAACTTTCTATAGTGTATATAACTTTATCTTCACAGTTCCTTGCAAGAAGTTTACAAGATTTTATATCTACTCCATCTATCAAAACTTTACATGCTCCACAACTGCCACTATTACAACCTTGTTTCGCTCCAGTTAGATTTAATTTTTCACGAAGTACATGCAAAAGAGTTTCATTCTTTTCAACTTCTACTTCATACATGTAATCATTAATATTTAATTTTATTTTTTCCATTTTCTCCTCCTACAGATAAACTAATGTTGTAATAGAATATTATTACAAGCTTATTTTCATATTAGTATAAGCTATTCCACTTATGTCCTTCCATTCTATTAGTTACATTAGCTCTTTTACATAATTCTTCTGCTGCATGCTGAGCATTCAATAAGACTTGTTCTTCACTTTCAATTGTAGTTACTCTACCATTTTCAAGTATTATATTTCCATCAACTAAAACACTTTCTACATTGTGCATACTAGCTGAGTATACCAAAGTTGATACAGGATTGTGAAGAGGTATTGATTTTGGAGAAAGCATTGAGTTAAATATTACTAAATCAGCTTTTTTTCCTACCTCTAAAGAACCTATTTCATCTTCCATTCTAAGAGTTCTTGCCCCCTCAATTGTAGCCATTTCAAGAACTTTTTCTGCAGAAATTGCAAGAGGGTCGCAGTTGTTTACTTTATGTTGCAAAGCTGTTAATTTCATAAGCTCTACCATATCTTGTGCATTGTTACTTGCTGCACCATCAAGACCTAAGCTTACATTTATCCCTTTCTTTAACATTTCTGGAACAGGTGCAACTCCAGAAGCAAGATACATATTACTTGCAACGTTATGAGAAACTTTTATATCGTACTTTTTAAGCATTTCCATGTCCTCATCAGTTATACATACACAATGCACTGCTACAACTTCTGGGCCTACTATTCCCCATTTTTCAAGTAATTTTATATCTATTTCCCCATGTATATCTTTTGTTGCTGTTCTTGCAAATTCAGTTTCAGAAATATGAACCGTGAAGTATGAATCATACTCTTTGACTATATTCCAAAGCATTTTACCCATTTCTTCAGATATAGCCCACATTGAAGAAGGTGCTACACAAATTTTTATTCTTCCATTTTCTGAATTGTGATATTTTTCAAATACTCTTCTCAAATCTTTTTCAACCGTTTCCACATCTTCTATAAGCTCTTTGTGAATACCTAAATCTATACAGCCTCTACCCACTACTCCTCTTATACCTAAGTCTTTATATGCTTTTACTATTCCATCTGTAAGTCCTGGTCTATTATGTGTATGCATATAATCAACCATTGTAGTTATACCACTTTTTAAACCTTCCATACATCCAAGCATTGCAGCATCATAAGTATCTTGTTCTGTTAAGAATTTTGCTGATGGAAACATCATTGTGTTTAACCATTCATGAAGTGCCATGTCGTCTCCTAGACCTTTTAATAATACTTGGAATAAATGATTATGAGTGTTTATAAATCCAGGGAATATCACTTTTCCTTTAGCATCTATAACTTTTTTAACGTCAGAATACTTCACCTCAACATCAGCTGTATTTCCTATATCTAAGATTCTGTCACCTTGAATAGCTATTGCTCCATCAAATATAACTTCTCTATTTTTATTAACTGTAACAACTATTGCATTCTTTATTAGTATATCAATCATCTTAAATCCCCCTTTTAATACTTTCATTACAACATTTTATCACATAGCTTTCTCATATCATATCTAATACATTTATCCAATATTTTCCTCAAGATTTGAAGTAACGTTTTCAGATTTCTTACTTCCTTTTAGTTTAAATAGTGTTTGAAGTAATATAGCTATTATTGCTCCAGAAACTATACTTGAGCCTCCTAGAACAGTTCCAATTGTCGCTGGAAATTGGTCTAAAACTTGTGGAGCAGTTGTAAGACCCATGCTTGTTGCTATAGATACTCCTGCTATAAGATTGTTTTCTTCAGTAAAACCATCCATACTCATAATAGAGAAACCAGACATCGCTATTGATGAAAATACTACTAAAGTTGCTCCACCAACAACACAAGATGGTATAGTTGTCATTATTGCTCCTAGTGCTGGAGATATTCCTGCTAGTAATAATACAAGTGCTCCTAATGCTATTACGAATCTACTTGTAACTTTATTCATAGATACAATTACTGTGTTTTGGCTGAATACTCCAGTTGGAAGAGCTGCAAATAGTGATGAAATTATAGAAGTTACAGAGTTTCCTAAAACAACTGATGATAACTCTTCATCAGTTACCTCTCTGTCCATTGCACCTATTGTTGCTATTGTACACGCACCCATCATATCAGCTATACCTATTATGTAAATAATAGTAAACATTACTATTAACTCTGGTCTAAATTCCAATCCAAAAGCCGCTGGTGTTGGCAAAGATACTATAGCTGCACCTTTAACTGCAGAAAAATCAACTAATCCTAAAGCTAAAGATATAGCATATCCTACTAATATCCCAATTAATATTGAAGAGTTTTTAACTAAGCCTTTACCATACTTATTTATCATTATTATTACAAAAGCAACTATAACTCCTACTATAAAATTTATTGGACTTCCAAACGTTTGTGCACCTTCTCCTCCTGCTAAATTCTTTATAGCTGTTGCAAATAATCCAAGTCCCATACATGCTATTATAGTTCCAGAAACTATAGAAGTGAATATATGTCTAATTTTCTTAACTGCAAAGCCTACAAAGAATACGATTACCCCAGCAGCAATTTGTGCTCCAAATAAAGCTGCTAAGCCATCTTTAGCTGCTACAGAAAGACAAGCTCCTAAAAATACATAACTCATTCCCATCATTACAGGTAATCTTGAACCTAATTTAAATCCTTTGAATAAAGGTATTGGATATAATTGTAAAAACGTTGCCAAACCTGCTGCTAACATAGAACCTTGAATCAACATCGTCGCTTGCCCCTGGTTAAGTCCTACCACGTTTGCTATTAATATTGCAGGCACCATATTTCCTACTATCATTGCTAACAAATGTTGTAAAGCTAAAGGTACCGATTCCTTTAGTGGTGGTATCCCATCCACATCATATTTTGAAGTATTACGTGTTTTCATAAAATAAATCCTCCCATACATAAATATCTTGACTAAATATTTTATAATTATTTTCTATAAATATTTTTATGACCATGAATTTATTGCTCAACCGATAACCACAGCTAAACTGAGCTATTTTTATAAAAAATTAACAAATGTGCAAATATACCCTCCCCGATTTTCTTTTTGACTAAACATTAAATGTCTGATGTATACTCTTTATTAAATTTCTTATTAAAATGAATAGCTATCTGAAGTAATCTAACAATCTCATAATAAGATAATTTAAACAACCCCTTTAAATTATCATTTTTTAATTAGCCTTTTCCATAACAGCTCTTTCTTTAGCTTCATCTTCTAGACTTTTATTTGGTATTATTAGATTTAAAACAAATGCAACCAATGTCGCAATTACTATTGGAGATTCTCCAAATAATAATTTTATAAATGGAGGAAATGCTTCCTGTGCTGCTGGAACTGATGTTATTCCCATACCTAAAGCTATTGCTAAACCTACAATAGTAATATTCCTTGATGACAATTCTTCTGTAATAATTAACTTTATACCTGTCATTGTTATCATACTGAATATAGATATTGTAGCTCCTCCTAAAACAGAGTATGGTATAGTTGTCATCAATGCACCAAACTTAGGTACAAACCCCGATAATAACATAAATATACCAGCTATTCCAAGCACAAATCTACTTATTACTTTGTTCATAGCTACCATACCTACATTTTGACTATATGATGATGGTGGTAAACCTCCAAACAAAGCGCCTATCATAGTGCAAATTCCACTTCCTATTACTCCACTTGACAATTCTTTATCTGTTATATTTCTATCCATACCTCCCATTGTAGTAGCTGACAAATCTCCAATTGCTTGAACAGCATTGATTATACTTACAATTACTACAGAGATTACTACTGGTATATCAAATTCCAATCCGAATTCAAGTGGCTTAGGTATAGCAAACCAAGCTGCCTCTCTAATAGGGTCAAAATTTATTATGCCCAAAACTAAAGATACACAATATCCAACTATAATTCCCAAAAATATTGCTGCCAATTTTGCATACCCTTTTGCAAATTGGCTAAGACCTATAACTACCACTAGTGTTATAGCTGCTACTGCCCAATTTTGCATAGAGCCATAAGTAGGACTATTTACACCACCTGCCATATAATTTATTGCTATAGGATATAAAGATAATCCAATTGTAAAAACTACTGTTCCTGAAACTATATTAGGAAAAAATTTTCTTATCTTTTTTATAAATATTCCTATTAATACTGTAGCTACTCCCCCTATTAATTGTGCACCCAAGATGCTCGCTAGTCCGTAACTTCCTCCGACTGCTACGAGTGTTGGCACATAAGTAAAGCCGACTCCAAAAATTATAGGCAATCTTGAACCAATATTTCCTATTGGATATAGTTGTATAAGTGTTGATATTCCAGCTATTATTAATGCATATTGCACTAAAAGTGTTATTTGTGTAGCACTAGCACCCACAGCTCCTCCAACAACTATAGGTACTGTAACAGTTCCAACTATCATCGCTAGTATATGTTGCATTGATAGTGGTAAACACTTTAAAATTTGTGGCCTTCCATCAATATCAAACATAGAAACACTTTTTTGATATTTACTCAAGGTTATCACTCCCAACTATTTTTTAATGACAGTTATTATTATCTCACACAACATCCTTTCTTTTTTTATTTTGCCATCTTAATTTAATATGAAGCAATTATAATGCCAATATTTTAACAAAATTGTTTTACATATATAATTTTTATTATATTTGTTAGTATTTGATAATTTGATAAACCATTTCTTTTTTTAAATTCTTTTAAATTTTTTTTATTTTTGGATAATAAAATCTTATTACAAAAAAATCACTTGGAAAATAGTTTTTCAAGTGATTTTTATCAATTTTATAATTTCAAATTTTAGAATTGAGAATTAAAAGCATAATTACTATACATCTATCTTTCTATACAATGTTGCTAGCGATATTCCAAGTTTTTTAGCAGCTAACTTTTTAGATTTAGTATCATTTCCATAAAACTTTAATACCTTTTTTATATATGCTCTCTCAAATTCTTCAAGGGTAAGTATATCTTGTTCCATATTTATCTCATAGTCACTTTCCTCAAGCAACTTTATATTTATTTTGTTTAACTTAAAATATTCAAGTATCTTTCTATTTATTATACCCTTATGTATTATCCCATCTTCCTCAAGAAGATTTAAAGCTAATTCTATAGTGTTTTCTAATTCTCTTATATTTCCTGGCCACGGATATTTAAGTAGCATATGTTCTACATCTGGCTCTATATGGTATACATTTTTCTTCATTTTCCTTGAATATTTATCTATAAAATTATTTATTAATATTTGTATATCATCTCCCCTTTCTCTAAGAGGAGGCACTTCTAGAGGTATTACATTTAATCTATAATATAAGTCTTCTCTAAATTTATTTTCTTTAACCAACTCAAATAAATCTCTATTAGTAGCTGATATAATTCTAACATCTATATCCATTAATTCATTTGAACCTATTCTTGTAAACTTCTTTTCCTGTAACACTCTCAAAAGCTTTGATTGTAATTGAATTGGCATATCCCCTATCTCATCTAGAAATACAACTCCTCCATTAGCTAATTCAAATTTACCAATTTTACCTTTTGAATCTGCCCCACTAAAAGCTCCTTTTGTATACCCAAAAAGTTCACTTTCTAGCAAGGGTTCTGGTATAGCAGCACAGTTTATAGCAACGAATGTTTTATTCCCTCTGTTTCCTGCGAGATGAATGGCTCTTGCTATTAACTCTTTTCCAGTGCCACTTTCTCCAGTTATCGCTACAGTAGAATCACTATTTCCAATTTTACAAATTCTATTCTTAAGAGCAAGCATTACATCAGATTCTCCAATTATAGAGTCTACTGTTGTTGTTCCCCAAATATTGTATACTTCCATTCCACCATACATTACTGAATCACTGTGTTTATCCATAAAATATCAACTCCAAATAAATATTATATATAATCATCATTCAAATTATCTATTTAATTATATCATAACAGAAAAGCTTAGTTATAATTTTACAATAATATTTTAATTTTCAAATGAAGCTTAATAAAAAGTATACCTACTTAAATTTTAATTTAACAGGTATACTTTCTTTATTTTGCAAGCATTCTATATTAAATAAGCAATTACAGTGCCATATTTAATATAGAAAATAATTTCCAAAACTTTTCATTTATTACTTTTATATAGTTCTTTCATGCTATAAAATTATTTATTACTTTATACAATGTATTTTTATTATTTTTATAATTCTTATTTTTAAAATTTATAATTAAAAATTATTTTTTTTAAATCAGATATGGTATTTTTTATATCATCCAATCTTACAGTTTTTGCTTCTATAAATTTACCTTTAAATGACTCCAACAATCTCCATGAGCTGTAATTTTTATCTTTTTTGATACAAGGATATAATAATATACATCTTTTTGCATTTTCATAAGATGTTATATATGCATACATCTGATATATATCACTTGACCTATAGAAAATATTTGAATCCACTTCAATAGCTTTCCATTTTGTATCAATTATGATTTCGGATTCATATTTTGAATCATATAAAACTATATCGGGCCTTAAATTAAAAGTTTTCTTTCCTGTTTGTTCATTTTTTAAAAGGAACTTACTTTTATCTTGTATATAAGTTTCTCTAAATTCATTATTCCATATACTTTTTATTAAGTTTCCTATATATTCTTCATATAAAATGTTTATTTCAAATAATATAGAAAATGCATCTTGATTATTTTCGCTGTTATCCATCGATAAATTTAAAAGTATAAGTTTGGCCAATGAGTAACAATCTTTAAATCTATCATTATTTTTATAAAATTTGTAATCTAATAGTTCTTCTCTATTTATATAAGCTAAATCTACATTATAAAAATAACTCAAAATTTTTTTTATCTTATTTTGAATTAAATTATCATCTATTCTACATAAAATAGATATACATGCCTTTTTTAAAACTTGATTCAAAAAATTATTTTCGCTATACTCATCATATTCACATTTTATTTTCATTGGAGATATATTTTTTTCTCTTGCATATTTACTTATTAATATCTTACCTTTTACAACATTTGAATTATCTATCTTATTTATATATTCAAAATAAATCCCTCTCTTAATTTGCATTTGCATACTTTCAATAAAATACAGAACAAAAAAATTCATGAGATTATAATTTTTTAAACTTGATTTTATATTTTCGTTTATTATAATTGGAATCTTATTACATGTAGAAAGCATTTGTAATAGCATTTCTCTATCTTTTACAGTATTATTACTTAATGACAGCTTTGGAAGTATCTCCAATATTACATTTTCAAAACATATAACTCCTACATAATTTATGAATCTCAGTTTTTTATATCTGATATCTATTATATTACTCTTTAATACATCATTATTAGTATCCAAATATTTAAGTAATTTTTCATATTCAGTTTCTGTGAGCTCATTTTCACCATTACCTACTTTTATCCATTCATAAGTTTCCTTTACATATATATTTTTACTCATATATATTTTTTAACTCCTCAATAGATATATTTCGTTTTATATAATAATTAACTTTACTTTCCATTATTGATGAATTATTATTTTTAAATAATTTAGATGCTGTGATTTCTTCCTTATAAACAATATATTTATCCTTTTCATTTTTACCTATACCACCTAAAATAAGTCCTACTTTTTCTGAGTCATAATAGAAATATTCTTGAAGAAGTGGTATTATTTTTTTTCTAAATACGACTACTATATCATCAATATTTTCTACATTTAGTAAGTAAGCCTGTCCAATAACATGGTCTCTATCATATAAAAACTCTATTCTCTTATTGATTGTATACAGCATATTTTTAACATCTATTCCATCTACAACAGACAGTAACTCATAGTCTGGCATAATTTCTTCAAAATCAAATCTTCTTCTCAAAGCTATATCTAAAAGAGCTATGGATTTATCTGATGTATTCATAGTACCAATTATATATAAATTTGGAGGTAGAGAAAATTTTTCTTTTGAATATGGTAGTTTGACAATAGTTTGATTTGATTTAGTAAGTCTTTTATCATCTTCTAATAATGTTATTAATTCGCCAAATATTTTAGAGATATTCCCTCTATTGATTTCATCTATTATTAAAACATATCTTTCTGATTCTTCAAAATTAAAGTTCTCAACATCTTCTATATTATCAAGCACCAACATCTTTTTTCTTGCCTTTATATCTTCTATAGTTAAAGTATCTTTTTCTAGCTCAAAATTTAACTTCTTTTCAAGTTTCAACCCATCATAACATGCTTCTATAAATATGTCCTTCAATATACCATCTTCTGGCTTAAAATTACCTTCACCATCAGACTTGAGACCTTCTATAAATTCTTCATATCCATATGATTGATGAAAAGTACAAAATTCTGCATTATTTTTATAATCTACATAACTTGTACAATCATTATTTTTTAAACTAGTTTCATTTATTAAATTATAAGCTATTTGTTTTGCGTTATATGTTTTACCAGTCCCTGGTGGACCATAGAGTATGGTATTTAACGGAATTTTATTAGTATATCTTTTTATATACTTTTCAACTAAATTATTATTTTCAAAGATAACCCATGCATTTCCATCAATATTCTCTTTTTCATTTTCTATCCATTCTACAGGTAAAAAACATCCACCTTCTGAAGTAGTTATTTTATCTTTATCAAAACCTTCTTTAACTTGACAAACACCAAATAAGCTTTTCATTGTATGGTCATTTTCGTAAATTACTTTTTCGCTATTATATACTAGAATATAATCATCTGTATTTATATTTTTCAAGTTTTCTAATTGTTCTAAACTAGTAGGTTGAATAAACAGTTCTTCATTCTCTACGCACTTATCTACATCTATATAATAATAGTTTTTTAGGTACCATTTATTATTGTCACTTTCTTCTATTCTTTTTTTTAATGATTTATTATCTTGTAATTTAATAATGTCTAAATATGTATTTATATCTTCATTATTTAATTTATAAAACTCACTAGTATATATTTTACAATTTAAAACTGTATCAAATGTGTACATCCATTTTATAGGTAATGTATGACCCAAAATATGACTTAATTCATAACCATTTTCAAAACTTTCTTCAACAATGCCAATAAGGACACTATACTTAATTTTTCCTTCTACATTTTGATATGCCCTATATAGAAAATAATCTCCTTTTTTAACTGACATAAATTTTTTTATAAAATCTTTGTCATTACAGTTCTCATTAATGTATTTTTCGGATTTTTTTCCCATATTAAGTACTTTTTTTAAATTTATTTTTATATCAAATCCTAATGCAATTATGCTTTCTTCTTTAAAAACTTGTGGTGTGTCTGTCTCTTGATAAAAAAATTCTTCCATTAACCAATACTCTGTAACATTTATATTTTCAGACATATACTTCTCCTTAATATCTAAAATACATTAATTATATAACATTCCCACTTTAATCTTTCCATCTAAATTTTCTTTTAAGTATAGCGAAAATATCATTTCATAGCCTTCTTCTGCCTTATTTTGAATATTGTTCATCAAATCATTTAATTCAACTAGTGAAAATTTATTATTTCCTTCAACAAAAACTATACCTTTTTTCCCAATAAATTCTTCACCAAAATGTTCCATCTTTTCAAATAAAATATCTACTATTTCACTGTGCTGTTTTGAATCTTCAAATTCTTCAAGAGAATACTTAATCCCTTTATCACTTATAATAGCTTCTTTTAAATCAGTTATATCTATATTTATCATACAAGAATCTGAAATAGACTCTATCATAACATTCATCAAGTCAACAAATTTCAAAATACTATTTTCATTGACTTTAAATTCTCTATTAATTCCTAAGTCATCTTTATTTTCTTCTTCTGAAGAATTTATACCTATAGATAAAATTCGTCTTTCATTAGACATATATGAAATAGCTTTTATAACTTCTCGACTTTGTTTATCTTCAGTTGAATATGCTAAAAATAATATATCAACTCCATCTAAAAGACTTCTAACATATTCTTTTTCAACCTCTTGATTCATAGTAATTCTTTCTATATCCATATTTATTTTTACTTTTTCTTCTATTTCATCTATTATACTAATACCTTCAACTCCAACACCAATTATCTTAGCATTCTTATTAACATTTTCCATTATAATATGTATCTCCTTAATAATTATTTAATTTTAACATTTTTAAATATTATATCATATTTTCTTCATAAAAATATTTTAACTCTTTAGCCTTATCATAAAGTAATTTATTCATAAATTTTGGTTCTACAACTTTAGCATCTTTTCCTATTGAAAATAATGTAGATATCCACCAATCTATTTCTTCATACTTTATAAGTTTACTAATTGTTCCACTTCCATTTTCATTTAATTCTATATCCAAATCTAAAAAACTTCTAGTTATTTTAGAAATACCTTCTTTTGTGAGTGATATATGTAAGTGAACAATTTCACTAGTTTTATTAGTAATTGCCATCTCTTCATTTAACTTACTATATACTGTATCTAGCCATTTTTTCAAACTCATACATGCCTTTTTGCATTCTCCTACTTTTTTAATTTCTAGTACTTTATCTATACGAATTATTGTGATACTATCACTTTCATAGTCATACACTGGTGAAAACCAAAACCCTTCATTTAAAAATATACCTATTGGGCATATTTTTTTCTCTAGCAATTGATTTCCAGATTTATATTGAATATTCAAAACACAAGAGTTTGATGAAGCCTTGAAAAATTTAGTTACAGTATTAATATCAATATTTCTATAATTAGCTATAAACTCAATATATTTTTCAATGTTATTTATACCTATTTTTGCACTACTTTCACGATTATAATTTATTTTTTTAATTATAGAATCAATTTCTTTTTTTATGTGTGAAAAATTGTAAACTTGTAGTGACTTAAATGCAAAAACTATAGACATAACTTCTTTTTCTGTAAATATAACAGGAGGTATATAGCTATTGTTTAATACTCTATAACCTCCATTTCTACCTTTTTCTGCTTGAATTGGAAGTCCCATTTTATTTAATTCTATTAAATATCGTTGAATAGTTTTAGTTGAAAGATTAAACTTCTCTGACAACTCTTTGATTGTAAACTTTTGTCTATCATTAATATATGCCCAAACATCAGTTAATCTCTTCATCTTTGACAAATAAAATCCCCCTTATAATAATACTATTCTTAATCTACACTAATTTTTAATCTACAAAATAACACTCTTCACTCTAAAACTTAATGTCAATGATATTTCTATATTTTTTCATTAAAAAACAAAAGAATGGTACTCCTACCAATGTTACTACTACAAATTCTCCAAAACCTACTTGTATCATCGATAATATTAGAGGAAGTCCAAAAAATATATTTAGCATTAGTCCAACTACAATTGCATTTATGATAGTAGGCCATATAGAAGCTATAATTAATGTGCTCTTATTTTGACCTCCTAACTTACTAGTAATATAGACTAAACTTGCACTTACAAATGTGGCAAATGTTCCAAAAATTATATCAGGTACACCATATGGACCTATTACATTTGCTAAAAAACAACCCAATGTAAGACCTACTATATATCCCTTATCTAAAAATGCTAGAAGCATCATAATCTCTGCTATCCTAAATTGTATTGGTCCATAACTTATAAATCCCAATGATAAAGTTAAAACTGCATAAATTGATGTAACAGCTGCTGTTACTGCTATATTGATACTATTTCTTCTCATATACCTCTCCTAGTAAAAATTTTATTGCTAAAAATTAATAACATAATTTTATTTTATACAAAATTTATAAACTTAAACAATAATTTCAAATAAATAAATTACTTTGACGAACTATTTTATTAATCTAATTTATATTATACAATAGAATACATATAAAATTAAATAGTTAGATTTTAAATATATGTTATAATTATCATATATTTAGATTAAAATAAGTTTATATCTTAATTAAAAACATTAAAAAAGAGCCTTAAAATTAGGCTCTAATAATTTATTTTAAAATCAATGAACTCTAGTATCTTTTAATTTAGATAATATCATCCAAGTTCCTACACAATCAATTTCTAGTTGTTTCTCTATTTCATCATATAGCATTTCTTGATATGATGTATTTAAAACAACATTTTCAACAAGTTTAGAAATTTCTTCTTCTGCGAAGTCAATTTCTATTTGATTCTTCATTTCCTTAAAAAATACCCTTGCTTTCCTCTGACTTATTGAACGACCCTCAAAGCTGACTAAACATTCTAAAATGTTATTATCTCCTCTAAAATTATTTACTGCTCTCATATTATTTAGATTTCCAGCCAAAACATCATCCCCTTAGTTAATTTTATATTTTACAAGTAAGATTTCATAATATTATAATAACTACTTATTAAATATCTTTCAACAGGTATAACATAACTGGTTGTTTAACATGTAAAACTAGTCTAAAATCTGTATAAAATACTTACTTATTCATTGCCATAAAAACTTTTTCAGGTGTAATAGGAAGTGTATTTACTCTAACCCCAACACCATTAAAAACAGCTTCTTGTATTGCTGGTAAAGGTGTATTTATAACAACTTCTCCAACAGATTTAGCTCCAAAAGGTCCTGTTGGCTCATAATTTTCAACAAAATCAACTTCCACATCTCCAATATCACATCTAGCTGGAATCTTATATTGCATAAATGTGTTTGTATCCATGTTACCTTTTTCTGTATATCTAACTTCTTCAAACATTGCCATTCCAATACCTTGAACAATTCCACCTTCAACCTGTATCTTTGCTAAGTTTTTATTTATAACTGTTCCACAGTCCACTATGGCTACATAATTTAATAAATCAATTTTTCCAGTTTCTTTGTCAATTTCAGTTTCTGCAAAACCAGCTATAAAAGGTGGTGGTGATACTGGACTACCATGAGATGCAAGCCCTATTAATTGATTAGTATTTGGTCCAATTGTAGAGTCAACTGCTATATCAAATAATGAAGTACTGCATTCTCTACTAGTTAATTTTATACCATCAAATTCTACTTCTTCTTTATCTACACCTAGTTTATTTGCTCCAGCAGATATTATTTTATCTCTCAAGTCTTGAGCTGCTTTAACTACTGCCATTCCAGTTACATAGGTAGTACTTGAAGCATATGAACCTGGGTCATATGGAACCAAGTCTGTATCTGCTGATATAACTGTTATATTTTCAATACTTGTCTCAAGAATTTCAGCAGCCATTTGTGCTAAAATTGTGTCACTTCCTGTGCCCATATCAGTAGAACCTATCATAAGTGTATAGTCTCCGCAGTCATTTAGTTTTATTTCAGCTGAGGATTTGTCAAGACCTTGTATACCAGAACCCTGCATAGTAATTGCCATACCCACACTTCTAACTTTTCCATTTTCAAGATGCTTACAAGGATATTTTTCATCCCATCCGATAAGTTCTTTACCTTTATTTATACATTTTACTAAGTCTACACTATTTAAAGTTTTTCCATATGCAAAGGTAGTTTCACCTTGTGTTACTACATTTTTTAATCTTAAATCTGTTGGGTCCATTTTTAATTTATCAGCTAACATATTTATAGTTGATTCAACAGCAAAACAACCTTGAGAAGCTCCATACCCTCTAAGTGCACCGGCTGGCATTTTATTAGTATATACTACATCTGCAACAAACCTTGTTGCTTCAACCTTATTATACATTGGTAAAGTCTTCTCCCCAACTAGACCAATAGTTGTAGAAGCATGTTCTCCATATGCTCCTGTATCTGAAAGTGCATTTATATCTATAGCTTTTATTGTTCCATCATTAGTGGCACCTAGTCGAACTTTTAGTTTCATTGCATGTCTACTAGTCGAACAATTAAAAGTTTCTTTTCTATCATATATTATTTTAGCTGGTTTACCTGTTTTTAAAGTTACAATAGCTGAAAAAATCTCAACACAAGCAGTTTGTTTACCACCAAAACCACCACCAATTCTAGGTTTTATAACTCTAATTTTACTAGCTGGTAGTTCTAATGCACGGGATAGATGCCTTTTAACATGAAATGGTATTTGAGTTGAACTTACTACAACTAGTCTTCCAGCATGGTCTAAATAGTTATATGCTCTATACGTCTCCATCATTGCATGGGCTTGAGCTTGAGTATAATATGTTTCTTCAATCACTATGTCACAATTACTTAATACTTTTTCTATATCACCTTTTGTATAGTCATGATGTGACACTATATTCTTTTCTCTCTGCATGCCTATTTCAAAATTACAATGTCTATCTTCATCATGTACTATAGTTTTATTTCCGATTGCCTCTTCAAAATTCAAAACAGGTGTTAGTACTTCATAATTTACCTTTATAAGATTCATTGCTTTAACTGCACTTTTCTCATCTATAGCTGCAACTATAGCTACCTCATCGCCAACATATCTCACAACATCTTCAAGAATTAGCCTATCATAAGGTGATGGTTCTGGATATGTTTGACCAGCAAGTGTAAATCTAGATTTAGGTACATCTTTATATGTTAAAATACATTCAACACCATCAACCATTTCTGCCTTTGATGTATCTATATCTTTTATCTTTGCATAAGCATAAGGGCTTCTAAGTATCTTTACTATTAAAGCATCTTTTGCTGCTAAATCATCAGTATATACAGGTTTTCCTGTTGTTATACTCATTCCATCTATTTTTTCAATTCCTTTTCCAACTATATTCATATTCTACTTTACCTCCAGATAAGTTTTGATAGCTCTTAACTGTCCCATATATCCTGTACATCTACATAAATTTCCTGTTAAATAATGTTTTATTTCTTCATCTGTAGGGTTCTTAAGTTCATCTTTCATTGCAAGTACAGTAAGTATAAAACCAGGAGAGCAGAAACCACATTGTTCAGCTCCTTCTTTTACCAAAACTTCACTAAATTCTTTAACTTCATTTTCTAAACCTTCAATTGTAATTATCTCTTTATTTAAAACTCTCAAAGTTAATGTCGCACAAGATAATGTAGGTTTCTTATCTATTAAAACTGTACAGAGACCACAACACCCTGTATCACAACCCCTTTTTACACTTAAATTGCCCACTTTTCTTAAAGTATCAACCAAATATTCCTCTGGTTCTATATCAACATTTTTCATTTTTCCATTTATATTAAGCTTCACTAACATTAAATAACCTCCATTATAGCTCTTTTTAAAAGTACTTTACTCATGGCTTTTCTATAGTCTTTAGATGCTCTCATATTAGAACCAAATGTTAATTCCTCTGAAGCCATTTCTATTGCCCTATCTATATTAGATTCATTAATTTCATTATTAGATAAAAACTCACTAGCTTTTTTTGCAACTGTAGCTTTTTGAGGTCTTGCTCCTACACATAGCTTAAAATTCTTACCATATTTTGAAACAGACACATTTAAAATAGGATAATCACTTTTTGCATTTCTCAATGACTTATAAGAAGCATTTTTATTTTCCTTCTTTATATACACCTTAATCAATAAGTCTTTCTCATAATCTCTATCTAAAAATTCTTCAAGGCTAATTCTTCCACCTTTATATAACTCTACTTCTGTATCTAATGAAAGCAATGCCACTATCAAATCAGAAAACCCATATTTAGAAAATACTGTTGCACCAACTGTTACTACATTTCTAAACTGAATTCCTATTATATCTTTAACTGAATCTTCTAGTATTTTGCCAAAATTATCTTTTATTATTGAGTTTGTTTCCAATGTTCTAAAAGTCGTCATAGAACCGATTTCAACATACTCTTTATCTTCTTTTATATAATCTAGGTTTAAGTTAGATAACTCTACTCCTGTCCCTATTCTTTTTTTCCCCATTCTTAAAAAAGCACTTCCACCAATTACTTGATTAGTTTTTCTTTTATTTAAAATTGAGTACGCTTCTTCTACTGTATTTGGTTGTACAATATCTATAACCGTAAACATAAATTTCCTCCCTTATTCGCTATTCTTATTTTAAATACAACTAATTATATCACAGCTTCAACAAATTTTGATAATAAATATATGCAATATGTAAATTATGTAAATTTATTTTTATATAAAAAATGGCTATTTCAATAATTATCACTAGATAACCTTAAAATAGCCATTATTATGTATCCTTTAAAGTAAAAAACTAAAAAGTTGATACCTTTTCGCTTATATTTATCACTTCTTCTTCTAATAATCCAAGTTTTTTAGCTACCAATTTCGTAGTGCTTCCTTGTATTACTAATGTAATTAATATAGACATAAATACTACTGATGAAATTACTTCATATCCAGGAACTTTCATTGCTGAAATAATACCACAAAGTGCAGCTGGTATTACACCCGTTTCTCTTACCCACATCATAAACAATATTTCATTTTTACTCCATTTTGCTTCTCTATCTGCAAGTGCACATACTAAAACACAAATTGGTCTTGCTATAAACATTAATACTAACACTGCAATTACAGATGGTACAAAATATTTACCTAACTGAGCCAAATTAACTTGACTACCTAATATTATGAATATCGCCATACGACAAATAGTTCCTAAAGTCTCAGCAACATAAAAATCTGCATCATAAGATTTTTGGCTTAGCCATATTTTAAAGTTTTTCTTGTTACCAGTTATTATACCTACAATAAAGCAAGACATATATCCACTTCCGCCTAATTTTGTAGATAATTCATATGCAACCACAACTGAAATAACAGATATTATTGGTGCAAAATCTTTAAATATACCATATGGTTTATCATTAACCAATTTCAAAAGCAGTATTCCTGTAATTAAACCAACGACAATTCCGACAACAACCATTGTACCTAATTCATAAATATTTTCACTTAAGGAAAACTTATTTGATAAAATTACAGCTAACACTGCTGATGTTAATATAGCTCCTGTTGCATCATTAAAAGCTGACTCACTTATTACAGTTTGTTTTACTCTATCCTTTATCTTTACCTGATTAAATATAGGTACAAGAGTAGCTGGGTCTGTTGATGCTATTATAGTTCCTGCTAATAAAGCAGTCATTGCACTTACTCCAAAAGTAAATCCTATTACTTGTTGCATTATAAAAGCAGATATCACAACTCCTACAGTGGCCAGTAAAAATACAGATATCTTTACATTTCTCAAAACCTTTAAACTTATCTCTTTCCCACCTAAATATAATATAAATGCAGAACCAAATGTAAGTATCAGTTGATTTTCTATTTGGAATCCACGAATATCTATAAATTTCAAAAATGATGGCCCTATTAAAATACCTACAAGTAAAAATAATACAACATCTGGAACTTTTACTATTTCGCTAAGTTTGCTGCAAATTATTCCAGTTATACTCACAATAGCAAAAATTATCAATAAATTATTGCTAGCAATTGTATGTATAGATGATTCCATGTCAGTCTCTCCTCCTAATATGCATGTATACAACATACTTATTTATTCATTTTACTATACAATTATAGCACACAAATAAATGCTATCAATCATTTTTTTTATCACTTGCAACTTTACCTTCATTTTTGACAATTAAATAACGCTTATATAATTTTATCTTTTTTTTTCTACCAAGAAAAGGTTGATTTTGTCAAGTTTTATGCATCTATAAAATAACGTTATCCTAATACAGGTGTATTTTAGATAATTTTCGACTTTTTTTTCTATTAAAATAAGTTTAAATTTAACAATAAAACATTTCATTATATTATTTTTTTAAAACACACCATTTTCAACTATTCCATTAACTTGGACGATTGATTTTTTTCTTATCTATTCTATCTCCAAGCATACTACCTATATTTTTATTTGGATATAGTTCTTCAGCAATTTCGACTTTATTATCACTATTTTTTTTAATATTAAAATTACTTATTTGCTTTTCATTTTTTTTATTTTGTTTCATTTTTTCTCCTTTCTAAATAATATAGAATTTGTATTTACTACTTATTATTTCAAATTTCTATAATTTTAATCAAAAAAGGGAAATATCTCAATATAATACAACTTATTTTAGCAGTGTATTTATATTTAGAATTTCCCTAATAATAATTTTGTCGATTAAATTTGACAGACTAAGTAATTTATATTTCTTTTTATTTTCTAATAATTAAACTTTTTCAATAACTTCTTCTAAACTAGAATTACTTTTATTGTCACGTTTCCAGTTATTCAATGTATAATGTGTTCTAAATGTAAACAATCCTGAAATTATTAATAACATATAATATACAAATCCACTATACAAAAGCACTGAATATCCCAATAATTCTTTTGGAATTATGTTTGAGAACATGGTAAAAAATGTAACTTCATTTGCTCCAACATTTCCTGGTGTTGGAACTGGTGATATTGCCATGTATAAAAATACTTGCAATGTCATTATATGTATATATGATACTCCTTTTAAATTTGAAGCTTTATACACACAATAAACTATACTAAAGTATGCTATGAGTTGTAGTGCAGTAAGCAATATGCTCAAAACTAAAATTCTTACATTTTTAATAAATATCTTTATAGAATAATTGTAGTCATCAATATAATGATTTATTCTATCTCTTTTTAAATCTAAAAACTTAAATGCTTTAAATTTAGATAAAAAATTAATCAAAATCTCTGCTACCATTTTTACTTGCTTAGGACTAAATACTATTAAGAGCCCACCTAATAACATGCTTACATTCATGGTCATCCCAGCGGCGATTAAAACTCTAACTGAATGTACTTGTTCCATTAATAATGACTTATTCAATAAAATTAAAATTCCACAAAATATAGTAACTGTACTTTGAAATACAACAGTCTTATTAGTAACTATGGCTACTGATTTACTGAGACTAACATCATACTTTGTAAGTGCATATATTTGCATTGGCTGACTCCCAGATGCAAAGGGAGTAACTAAATTATAATAAAATCCCATTGTGGCCATTTTAATACCTATAAATTTTACTTTTGTTTTTTGAACTGCATTTATTATCAAATGTGTCACAATAGATTCAATTATCATATATATTAACATTATTAGTATGCCAAGAAATATATAGGTTTTATTTACTAGACTTATAATTTTAGGTATTAGTTTTACATCTAAAGTGGTTGATACTAAATAAGTAGTAATACATATCAAAAATAGCAAAAATCCATATTGAATAAAATCTTTTTCTTTTTTGGATAATTTTCTCATTTATTTTCTCCTAAATTTTTTCATATCACTATACAATAGTATACTACTTAGCATATTCTTTGCAATACCTTAAAAAATAAGTCTTTTTTTAACACAAATATATCTATAAATTTTTAAATATTTTTACTCCTTTAATTGAAATAATTCTCCATAGCATAAAGTCTAATATAAGAGTAAGCACACTTGCTAAAATCAAATACATATTTAGAAATGAAACTTTCAATAACATATATGTGCCTCCAAGTACAACTATATAAATTAATGATGCTAATATTGTAACTATCATACTTGCACTTCTTTTTACTACTGCTACTTCATTTTTCCAATCAAGGTTTGGATAAATCAAATTTGATAACAATCCCATTAAAGCCACAAACAGTGACATAGTTACAATCAAGCAACTTGCTACCATCACAAACTGAATTTCAAAGTTCAGTTTTATAGACACTAATATTAGACATAAAACAGATAGTGGTGCATTTAATAAAAAATTCATCAATATTTTTGACCAAAATATCTCCCTTTCATCTATTGGAGAAGACTTTAGTATCCATAGATTCTTTCCTTCAAAAGAAATTGAACAATATGTTGTGCAGTTAATTACTATTATAAATAGAAACGCACCTAATAACTGTATTTTTATAATACTAAAATCTATATTCATTTTTAGTAACTCACCTATTTTATCAGCTCCAAATGCCAACACACCAATTGTAGCCACTATTAAAAATAACAGACCAATAGAAGAATTCAAAAAGTAAATAAATGAAGAAGTATATCTTCTAAATTCTTTTTTCAATAGAGCCTTTGAAGGTTTTGAAATTTTTTGACTTTTAAATTTATAGTTTTTAGTCTTATAACTTTCACCCATTCTAGCATTTATATTTGTAAATCCTTTTGCAAACAGAGTTACAAAGACAAAAAATGGTATTAATGATATTGCTATAAATATTAAAAATGAAACTATACTTCCAGTTTTAAGAGCATCAACAAAATAGTATATAGGTGGATATATTTTATTAATTGTTTCTGAAATAGATACACTATTTTTTAATAACTCAACTGATATAGAGTTTAATTTTGACATGAGTACAGTATAAGCCAAAATTAATATTACACTACCTATGATTAACACTAAATTTTTATATTTTAGTCTTGATGATAGCTGTCCTATGAATAAGAAAATTATTGATGAAACAACTATTGGTAGTAATGGCAGAGCCAAAAATAATAATATTAAATAAGGAAAATATGTTATATTTACATCGACATTTAAAAAATAAACTACTGCTGGTATAATCATACACACTGAAGAAAACAAATAATTAGTTCCAACTAACATTAATATTTTACTAGCCAATATAGTAGATTCTTTTATTGGCAAACTAGTTAATAACTCTAAATCCTTCGCTTGAAACAGATATGATGAAGTTTTATATAATGATGTAACAATTACCATTACTGTTGATAATCCAAAGCCAAACACAAGTAGCATTTCCATTTGATTTATTTGTTTTAAAATATCAACTAGAAAAAGGCTTAAACTTGTTACATAAAATATTAATAGCCCTGCTACAACAACCATTGAAAACATCATTCCTATTATTTTTTGTTTTTCTTTGCTGTCTATATTTTTTAAAGCATTCAATTTAAACTCATTTATTATATTAGTTTTTATTAATATACTTAGATTACTCATAATTTATCATACCTCACTTTAGATATTATATTCTGTAAAAATATCACTTTATTTTTCTATTAATTCCATAAAAATATTTTCAAGAGAATTGTTTCCTTTCACTTCTTCAGTAGTTCCATAAGCAATTATATTTCCATCTTTTATTATGGCAATCTTATCACAGATTTTTTCAGCAACTTCTAATACATGTGTTGAGAAAAATATACAACCACCTTTTTTACAAAACTCCTTCATGATTTCCTTTAATATAAAGGAAGCTTTTGGGTCAAGACCTACAAAAGGTTCATCAAGAATTAGAATTTTAGGATTATGGATTAAAGCTGAAATTATAGCTAGTTTTTGTTTCATACCATGTGAATACGAAGATATTAAATCACCTAATGCCTTATTAATTTCAAATTTATTTGAATAATATTTTATTAATTCCTCTCTTTCCTTTTTATCTACCTCAAATATATCTGCTATAAAGTTAAGGTATTGTATTCCAGTTAAAGCTTCATACAAATCTGGATTATCAGGAATATATGCCATTTCCTTTTTGCACTCAACAGATTGTTTTTTTATAGATTTAGAGTTTATAAGTATTTCTCCTCCCTCAAAATCATGTATCCCAACAATTGCTTTAATAGTAGTAGTTTTTCCTGCACCATTATGACCTATAAAGCCAAAAATCTCTCCATCATTTACCTCAAATGAAATATTATTTACTACCTTTTTATTTTTATATGATTTAGATATATTGCTTATCTTTAACATAATTTCCCTCCATATTATATATTATAGTTTTAATACTTGTTATATATAATATATAACAAGCATTAAACAATTACAACTACAATTTGCTAAATTTTCAAATTTATATATTAGGCAATTGTAAAAATACTGAAATCAATATAAATATACAAAAAACATCTATATTTACTTCTAAATTGCATATAATTATAAAATAATGTATAGTTCGATTTGACTAAACAATGTATAATAAGAAATAGTTAGCTACAATAATATAAGTTTTTAATAGAAGGAGCAAAAGATGAACACATTTGAACAATTAAAAATAAGTTCTACTCTAATAAACGGACTTAAAAAACAAGACATAACTTCTCCAACAGAAGTTCAGTCACTTGTTATAGAAAATATAATGCAAAATAAAGATTTATTAATCAACTCACAAACTGGAACAGGAAAAACACTTGCATATGTTTTACCTATATTTGAAAAAATTGATACATCAAAAAGAGAAACTCAGGCTCTTATACTTGCACCAACACATGAATTAGTAATGCAAATTACAAATCAAATTGAATTATTAGCAAAAAACTCAGAAATTCCTTTGACTTCACTAGCCTTAATTGGAGAAGTTAATATACAAAAACAAATAAAAAATATAAAGTCTGTAAAACCTCATATAGTAATAGGAACTTGTGGAAGAATTTTAGACTTGATAAAACAGAAGAAGTTAAAATCACACAACATAAAAACTATCGTTTTAGATGAAGTAGACAATTTATTGAATGGTAAAAATATAACTTGTGTAGAAGACATCATAAAAACTACATTAAGAGATAGACAAATCATAGGTTGTTCTGCAAGTCTTACTGATAGTACTATAAAAATTTGTGATAAATTTATGAAAGAATTGGAAATAATAAAAACAAAAGAAAAATCACAGATAAATCCTAATATAAACCATACATATATGTTGGGAGAAATAAGAGATAAATTTACTTTTCTTAGAAAGACATTAGCTGCTACAAACCCAAAAAGAGCTATTGTATTTGTAAACAATGAAAAAAATATAGATGTTATAGTATCAAAATTAAACTATCATAATTATAAAGCAATTGGAATTTTTGGAAATATGCCAAAAGAGGATAGGAAAAATGCAATAAATAAATTTAAACTTGGTAAAGCAAAAATTTTAGTTACAACAGATTTATCTGCTCGCGGGCTTGATATAGTAGATATAAGCCATGTTTTTAATTTAGATTTTCCAAATAGTAAAAATGAATATCTGCATAGATGCGGTCGAACTGCTAGAGGAAATCGAAGTGGAGATACTATTTCAATAATAACAAAAAAAGAGTTAGATATTATAAAAGAATTACAAAAAGAATTTAATATAACCATTGTGCCTAAAATCTTAGAAAAGGGAAAATTAGTAGACATATCTAAGTAATACAAAAAAATAAAGAGCTGTAACTTCTTCTCAAAATAGATTAGAAATTATAGCTCTTTATTCTATTAAATTAATTTTTTAAATAATGTCTATTATAATAGCCAAAGTTTTATTATAAATAATATAGCAAGAACAATCATTACTACTGAAACATGTTTCTTATCTTCAGCCTTTTTAGCTCCAAATATGTTGTAAAATACATTTACAAAAACATAAGTTAATATACCTAGAGTTAAACCATCACCTATACTATAAGTTAATGCCATACAAGCAATAGTAACGAAAGCTGGAACACCTTCAGTTATATTGTCAAACTCAATATCCTTAACTGTACCAAGCATTAAGTATCCAACATAAATTAAAGCTGGTGCTGTAGCACATGATGGAATTGCTATAAATACAGGAGAGAAAAACATTGCAACTAAGAATAAAACTCCAACTGTTACTGCTGTCCATCCAGTTCTACCACCTGCAATAACCCCTGTTGAACTCTCAACATAAGTTGTAACTGTAGATACTCCAAGCCCTGCACCTACTGTAGTTGCAACTGCATCTGTAAGTAATGCTCTACCTACATTAGGAACATTTCCTTTTTCATCTAGCATATTTGCTTTAGAGCAAACCCCTACTAATGTACCTACTGTATCAAAGAAATCAACAAATAAGAATGTACAAACTATTACAAAGAAACCACCTATGTTTGTTGGATGTAATACATATCCTAAATCTATTTTACCTGCTATTGGTGCTAAACTTTCAAATTTGAATATTCCGCTAGGTAAGTATATACCTAATTTTTGTGCATATTCTGGATTCATAAATGCAAATCCCCAAGCAAGTAATGAACTTACTACTATTCCAAAAAGTATAGAACCTTTAACTCTTTTTTTATCTAATACTGCTACAATTATTAATCCTATACAAGCTATTATTACTGCTGGAGTAAATTTCCCCATCTTTATAAGAGTAGCTTGATCTCCAATTACGATTCCGCAATTAACTAAACCTATAAGTGCAATAAATATACCTATACCACCTGTAACAGCAAGTTTCATATTCTTTGGTATTGCATTTACAACAGCTTCACGAACTCCACTTACTGATAATATTATAAAAATGATACCTTCTACAAATACTGCTGTAAGAGCTACTCCCCAAGGAACACCCATTTGTAAGACTACTGTGTATGCAAAAAATGCATTAAGACCCATACCTGATGCTAAAGCAAAAGGAAGATTAGCAACCATTCCCATTAAAATACATCCAAATGCTGCTGCTAGACATGTCCCTGTAACAAGAGCACCTGCTGGCATCCCTGTTGCTGATAAAATGTTTGGATTTACAGCTATTATATAAGCCATAGTTAAAAAAGTAGTTACACCAGCAATTACTTCTTTCTTCATGTCGACATTTTTATTAGTCAAAATTGGAAAAAGTTTCTGCATGGTACTACTGTTTGTTGTTTGCATAACAACACCTCCTATTAAATTTTACAAAAAAACGACACAGTAACTAATAAGCTGAGTCGTATCCTTCATAATTTAGTTAAATAAATATTTATTTAACTAAATAATAGTATACATAGTCAGAATATTTACGGTATTCCGGTAGAAACTTATGACCCGTATTGTCAAAATTATATGTTATACAATATAAAACATGAATTTTTCTTTACGAATATTATTTTAATTTATATAGTTAATTTTGTCAATATATGCGTATATATTAGAATAAATTTGTATTAATATTCGATTATATTAACTGTTAATTTGCTATATCTATGTCATACTTATATTCTTTGCATTTTTATAAAATATATGATTATTTAATACAATTTATTTATAGTAGGGACATAAAGTTTATGTTAAGATTATATTATATTTATTATAGCAACTTGATAATTAATAATTTTTAAATTTGGAGGAATAAGGGTGAAAGATTTAACTACAGGTCATGAGGGAAAATCTATATTCTTTTTTGCTATGCCTATGCTTATTGGTAGTTTATTTCAACAACTATACAATACTGCTGACAGTATTATAGTTGGTAGATTTATTGGTAAAGAAGCTATGGCTGCAGTCTCAGGTGCTAACCCTATAATGTTTTTGCTAGTAGCAATGCTTATGGGTGTTAGTCTTGGTTTTTCTATTTTAATTTCACAGTTTTATGGTTCAGGAGATTTAAAAAAAGTAAAAGCTACTATTGATACTACATATATACTTTTATTTATTGGCTCTATATTAATAAGTGTTATTGGAATAGTATTTGGAGGTCCTATGCTTAAGCTTATGAATACTCCAGAATCAGTTTTTAATCAGTCAAAACTATATCTTACTATAATATTTGGTGGAATCTTATTTTCTGCTGGATACAATTCAGTAAGTGCAATACTTAGAGGACTTGGAGATTCAGTAACTCCACTTTATTTTTTAATAATAGCCACAATTTTAAATATAGTTTTAGATTTAACTTTTATTGTAGTCTTGAAAATGGGAGTTGAAGGCGTTGCACTTGCCACTATAATGGCTCAAGCAGTATCATTCATAATTAGCATAATATATTTAAATAAAAAACACGAAGTACTTAAATTTAAGATTAAAGGAATTATATATGATAATAAAATATTTAAAGATGGTCTTAGATTAGGACTTCCAAGTGGAGTTCAACAGATGTTATTTTCAATTGGCAACATGGCTCTTCAATTTTTAGTTAATAGTTATGGTACATCTGCTATGGCAGCTTTTGGAGCTGGTCTTAGAATAGAAAACTTTATAAGCTTACCTATCATGAACCTTGGTTCTGCTGTTTCCACTTTTGTTGCTCAAAATATAGGTGCTGGAGAAAGTGAAAGGGTTAGAAAAGGAATTCGTGAATCTATAAAAATGACTTTAATTCTAGCAATTATAGTCGTTGCCTTAATCTTATTATTTAGAGAGAACTTAATTTCTTTATTTAATACTGACAAAGAAGTTATTAAAATTGGCTCTTCTTACTTATTTATAATAGGACCTTTTTTCTTATTTATTGGTACTTCCTTTGTACTTTCAAGTGCAATGAAAGGTGCTGGTGATTCTATGTTTGCTCTGATGAGTTCAGTCGTATCTTTATGGCTTGGAAGAATTCCTGCTTCTTATTTATTTTCTAGATTATTTGGAACAGATGGAATTTGGATGGGTATCCCTTTTGGTTGGACTTTAGGTCTTATTGTTACAGTCATCTATTATAAAAAAGGGTATTGGAAAACTAAAGCTATTGTAAATCATAGAATTAATGAATAATCTTTTAATAAAATGTATTCACCTTCATTATGATATAATAAATTATGGAGGTGGATACAAAAAATGGATATTATTCTTAAGCCAAAACAATTTTGTATGACTATTATGGTTACTATAATTCTTTACTTCTTTCTAAATTATAGTTTCAATATAAAATTTTCTATATGCTTATCTTTTTTAACTATCTTAATATGGGCTGTAGACTCTGTTGAAAAAACTGTAGTTGCACTAGTCTTTGTAATATTAGCTTTTATTTTTAATATTGCACCTTTAAGTGTTATTTTACAATTTTTATTTACAGAAAATTTTTATATAATAATCCTTGCTTACATAATTACTAATGCAGTTGCAAAGACAGGTGTTGCAAAAATTATTTCTGAAAAATTAATTTTAAATACTGTAGATACCCCTAAAAAAATGATTTTTTTATCATATATTTTAGGTGTATTATTAATATTTTTCATACCACAACCATTTCCAAGAGTCATTCTTGTGTCCGCCTTTTATAAGGAATTTTTTAAAGAACAACACTTAACTGAAGATTCAAAATCTATACTTCTGTTCAGTATATTTACAGCATCTACATTTACATCAATGTTTTTTGTAAATGGAGATACTCTTTTAAACTATGTAGTCCTAGAACTTGGAAATTGTAATATAAACTGGAGTCAGTGGGCTTTTTATATGTCTGTTCCAACTATAATTACTTGTTTTATAACTTATTTTTTATTTATATTTGTTTTTAAAAAGGAATTGTCTTTAATAAAATTTGTTTCTTGTGATAATCTTAATTCTAGTAAATTTCAATTTTCCTATTCTAATCTGAAAAAAGAGTTTCATTTATTAAGCGATGAACAAAAACACGTATTTTTATGTTTAGGAATAATGTTTTTTATGTTTCTAACTCAATTTATTCATAATTTAAATACACTAATTATAATGTCTATTTGTGTACTTCTTTTGTTGTTAAAAAGAATAATTGGTTTTAATACTTTAAAAGAAATAAATTGGAAAGTTCTTATTTTTTTTATAGCAGCGTTTTCTATTGGAGGAGTGCTAAAGTACTCTGGAGTTGTTGATATAATGGGAAACTATTTAATAAAATTAATTCCAAACTCTTCAAAAACTATTTCAATATTATTTTTAATAACCCTGACAATAGTATTGAATATATGCCTTGGAAGTGCTGTCACTACATCCTCTGTGGTGATACCATTACTTGGAAGTTTACATATATTAAAAGAAAATAGTATTGTTCTTTGCCTTTTTGTTTATATTGTAGTAAGTATACAATACATCCTGCCTTTTCATCATGCAACAATAATGGTTGGACATGGTGAGAATCTATATAATAGTAAGGTTATTTTTAAGTATGGTTTAACCTTAATTCCTTTAACCTATTTTATAATAATCTGTATAACATTCCCTTGGTGGAGATTTATAGGTCTAGAAGTTTGACAAAGATGAAAATATGAATTTTCTTTTTAATAATTTAGAATATTATTATCTTAAGTTAATTCATATTTTCATCTTTTTTATAAAAATCTATTTATAAAATTTCATAAAAACTAATTTTTTATTCTCAAATTAAATGTTATTTGTTTTGCTACCTTTTCCAAAAGTATTTTCCCAATCTTCTATAAACTTATCAACACTCCAATCTGTCAATGGGTGATTCATCATGGATTTACAAATATCATATGGTACTGTAACACTGTGTACTCCACACTTCATTAATTCTATAACCTGTTGTGCATTTTTAAAACTAGCAGCAAGTATCTTTGTATCCATATTATAAGTATCTATTATTTTTACAAGCTCTGAAACCACAGATACACCATCACCAGATATATTATCAAGTCTGTTTACATAAGGTGCAACATAGTTTGCCCCAGCTTTTGCAGCTAAAAATCCCTGATGAGCAGTAAATATTGCAGTAGCAGTTATTTTTATTCCTTTTTTATGAAGGTCTTTTATAGCTCTTAAACCATCTTGTGTTACAGGTATTTTCACATATATGTTTTCTCTCAAACTGCTTATATATAATGCTTCTTCTAATATATCTTCATACTTTGTACTTAATACTTGAGCATGTATAGGCATATCCTCACCTATAATTTCACCAATCTCACTTATAAGTTGCTTAAAATTCTTTTTTTCTTTTGAAACAATACTTGGATTTGTTGTTACACCATCAACTGGTAAATAAGTACATAGCTCTTTAATCTCCTCTATGTTACCTGTATCTAAGATTAGTTGCATTAAAATATCCCCCTTTAAACTTTATTTTTTTATTTTATTTATTCTTATTATATATTGGTTTGGTATTATTTTCAACTTTTTTGTTATTGTTTTTTCTGTTTTTTTATTGTTTGATTTTGTTGTATATTTTTATAATTTCTTTATTTATTAAGTTTTAAATAGACTATTAAGAATAATATACTTTTTATATTAAATTAATTTTGTATTCTATATTAAAATAGTTGATATTTTATCTTTTATCTTATAATATTTACTATAATACTATATTTAGGAAAAGAGGTAAAAGATGTTTGCAGAAGAAAGGATTCAGGCTATATTAAATATCCTAAAAAAAGAAGGAAGAGTTACTGTAAAAGAACTTAGTTCAAAATTTAATGTTACAGAAGATTGTATAAGAAAAGATTTAAAAAATATAGAAAAAATTTCTTCAATACGAAGAATTTATGGTGGAGCTGTACTAGTCAGAGAAACTCTTGAAAACCAAGATACAAAAGATAGAAAAGAAATTAATATACCAACAAAAAAAATAATAGCAGAAAAAGCATTTAATCTAATTACAGATAGAGAAACTATATTTTTAGATATATCTACAATCAATATATTGTTGGCTAAACTTTTAGCTGAAAGCAATAAGAAAGTAACATTGGTCACAAATATGCTAGATATACTAAATGTAGTTACTTCAAAGCCCAATAATTTAAATGTAATTTCTACTGGTGGTTTATTAAATCTTAGCTTAGATGGATTTGTTGGAACTCCAACAATAGAATTTATATCAAGATATAAATTTGATAAAACGTTTATGGGCAGTTGTGGTGTAGATGTATTTAATTCTTCTCTTACAACATTTGAAATTGAAGATGGACTTACAAAAAAAGCTATAATAAATTCAAGTAAAAGAGTATTTATAGTTATGGAAGATAAAAAATTTAAACTTGATGGAAACTTTAAGTTTGCTCATTTAGAGGATATTAGTTCTATAATTACAGAAAAATCACCTACTTCTGATATAGTAAATACTTTATCAGAATTTAATGTGAATGTTTTATAAACCTAATGATATATTTTGCAAATAGATTCAAGAGATAAACTATTATTTTGTAAATATCCTTAAAAACCTTAATTATATATGATTACAGTAATAATCAAATTCAATATTTAAAATTTTAAAATTAACATGATTTAAATATAATATATTTGAAATAGACCTTCTAAACATAATACAGTTATTTTTAGAAAGTCTATTTCTTCTATAAAACCTTTTATAGTCTTTTTTATCTAAAAACTACTATTGACAATAGTACCTAAATCTATAGACAAAACTTTATTTCATTTCATCTTTCATTTGCTTTTCTAAATCTTTTGCAAATTTCTTTTGCTCATATCTTTCCATCATTTCATCTTTCTTCATTTCTAGGTTTACCATAGCACCTTGAGCATCATCTTTTAAGTCTTCAGCAGTATTTTTCATTACATAAGCTGTCTTTTTAGCACCTTCTTTTAAATCTTCTTTCATGTTTTTCATATCTCTTTTAAGTCTATCCATCAAAACTACCTCCTCTGTAAATATAATACTTCCTACAGTTATTTTTCCCAAAATGTATATATTTATTTACTCTATCAAGTATAATTTTTAAGTTATTAAAAGTAATTTAAGACTATCTGAATATATAACGTTTAATAAAGATTCCCTATTTTTCGTTTTAAAATAAAAATAACATCAAGCATATATACTTTACGCTCAATGTTATTTCTTAAATCCATTGTATTTAATTGTTGGGAATTACTATAATGATGATTTAATTGGAGGATGTTAAGTTATATCATCATTATAGCTTGGTGTTATTTTATGGTTTAAAATTTTTTTATTTCTATTTACATAATACATTTTTAGTATGAATTTTTTGTGATTTTGAAATGAACTATTATTGAAACTTCTAATTTTTGAACTCAACCGTAAATACTACAGAGTTTTCCTTATTTTTTATACTATATTCAAACCCATGAGTTTTAAAAATTTGACTGACTATATAAAGACCCAGTCCACTTCCTCCAGTTTTTCTTGAACGAGATTTTTCTATTCTATAAAATGGATTAAATATCTCTTCTAAGTAACGTTTCTCTATAGTTACACCAGTATTTTCAATTTCTAAAATAACTCTTTGATTAGAAGTTTTTTTGTTTATTCGACTGTTTTTATCATAAAGTCTAATTATAAGCTCTGAGCCTTCAGGAGAATATTTTATAGCATTATTTATTATATTATTAATTGCTTTAGTTATTCTCTCTTGGTCTGCCTTAATTTCTAGGTTTTCTTCTATTTGCAAAATAGTTTTCATATGTTTTTCTTCTATTAAAAATACTTGTCTTTTTACCAATCTATTTAAAAGTTCACTTATATTTATAGATACTAGTTTTAAATCTTTTTCTAGTATTTCTGATTTTGAAACCTCTATCATCTCATTTACTAAATCTTTTAGCTCTTGTGTACATTCATATGATTTTTTCAAGTAAGTATCCCTATCTTTATACTTACCTACACTATAAATCATTCCTTCAATTTGACCACTTATTATGGTTATTGGAGTTTTTAATTCATGTGATATAGTTGCAACAAAATCCTTTCTTCTATATTCCTGTTCTCTTTCACTCTCTATTATATTTATAAGAGGTTTTGTTATTACGATTGAATATATATATGCTCCAATAATTGCTATTAATATCGCTATTGATATAATGTATGGCATTAACTTTCTTATGACTTCATTTGCTTCATCAATTGGCTGTAATGGCATAACAAGTTCTAAACTATATGGTCCGTCTTTTGAGTCTTTTGTATATATAGGTATAGATGTTCTATACTCATCTTCAATACTATTAATCATATACTTACTATATCTTAAAATAACTACTTCATTTTTACCATATACAATTTTTCCTTGGTTATCTTTTAATAAAATAGCAAGGTTTTGGTCTTTAGCCATATAATAAAGTCTTTCTTCTAAAGTATATGTATCAAAGTGAATTGAACTATCTACTAGAGACTTTAAGCTTTCTTGAAGAGACTCAATTTTATACTCATGATAATATGATGGCAATAAAAAATATAAAATTAGATATATTATTAAAGCTAATGCTATTAATAATGATGTTGTTATGGAAAATAATTTATACTTTATACTTAATTTTTCCCACTTATCAAATATCCTTCTCAAGTGTGTATCCTATTCCTTTTACAGTTTTAATATATGGTAATGATATTTTTTTTCTTATATTTTTTATATGTGCATCAACAATTCTAGTATCTCCATAATAATCATAACCCCATATACTATCTAAAAGACCTTCCCTAGTTATAACCTGTGGATATTTTTCTATCAAAGCTTTCAATATATTAAATTCTTTTAATGTAAGTTCTATAGGCTCTCCATCTATCTCAGCAATATATGTGTTTAAATCTAACTTTAATTTTTCAAAAACTATAAACTTATCATTTATCGTTTTGTTGCTTCTTCTCAAGATAGCTTCTACTCTTTTAATGAGAAGATTAAATGAAAATGGTTTTGTTATATAATCATCGCATTCTAAATCAAATCCCTTAAGTTGATCTCCTTCATCGTTTAAAGCAGTCAAAAATATAATTGGAACACTTGATGATTTTCTTATCATTTTACAAACTCCATAACCATCTAAGTTTGGCATCATTATATCTAATATTACTAAGTCATAACTTCCTTGCTTAAATTTTTGTATACCTTCTAATCCATCATTTGCTGACTCGACCTGATAGCCTTCTGCACTTAAAAACTCTGATATTAATTCTTGTATGTTTGAATCGTCTTCGATTACAAGTATTGACGAGTTCATCCTATCAATCCTTTCTATTTTAAAATTTCCTATATTACTTATATTTTATCTCATTGTTGTGAATTTTACATGAAAAAAGAGCTATCTTAATTTGTAAATTAATCCTTTTAATTAAAGATAGCTCTTTTAAATACATTTTTGCTTAATTTATTGTTCTAATTTTTTTTATATGCTTTGAAATTTTTAAGTCTAAGTGCATTTGAAACCACTGAAACTGAACTTAAACTCATAGCTGCTGCTGCAATCATTGGATTTAAAAGAGGTCCTCCAAAGATATACAATAATCCTGCTGCTACAGGTATACCAATTGTATTATATCCAAATGCCCAAAATAGGTTTTGCTTTATATTTTTTATAGTTTCATTACTAAGTTTAATCGCAGTTGGAACATCCATCAAATCACTCTTCATAAGCACTATATCTGCAGACTCAATTGCTACATCTGTTCCACTTCCTATTGCTATGCCTATATCAGCTTTTGCAAGAGCTGGTGCATCATTTATTCCATCTCCTACCATTGCAACAAACTTACCTTGATTTTGCAATTTTTCAACTTCTTTTGACTTATCTTCTGGTAAAACCTCTGCTAATACCATATCTATACCTACTTGACTTGCTATAGCATTTGCAGTCTTAACATTATCTCCAGTTACCATCGCAACTTTTATTCCCATATTATGAAGAATATCTATTGCCTTTTTACTACTTTCTTTAACCACATCTGCAACTGCAATTATTCCTGATAAATTTCCATCTACAGCAATATACATAGGTGTCTTACCTTGACTTGCCAGTATATTAGATTTTTCCTCTAAATCTTTAAGGTTGATATTATTGTCGTTCATAAGTTTTCTATTTCCAAGTAATATATTTTCATTATTTATAGTAACTTGTATACCAGCACCTGGTATAGCTTTAAAGTTATCAACTTTTTCAATCTGTATATTTTTATCTTCCCCATATCTAACTATTGCTTCTCCTAGAGGATGTTCTGAACCTTTCTCTGCACTTGAAGCAATCTTAATTAGGTATTCTTCTTTCACATTATTTAACACAATATCTGTTACTTTTGGTTTTCCTTCTGTTATTGTACCTGTTTTATCAAATATTACTGTATTTACTTTGTGAGCAGATTCTAGTGCTTCCCCACCTTTTATCAGTATCCCATTTTCTGCACCTTTTCCAGTTCCAACCATTATAGCAGTTGGTGTAGCCAATCCTAATGCACAAGGGCAAGCAATTACAAGTATTGATATGAATATAGTAAGTACAAATACTATGTCTTTTCCACCCACTAAAAACCACAGTAATGATGAGACTATAGCTATTGCAATTACTATTGGTACAAAATATCCAGAAACAGTATCAGCAAGTTTAGCAATAGGTGCTTTTGTCCCCTGTGCATCTTCAACTAATTTTATTATTTGAGCAAGAGCTGTATCTCCACCAATTTTTTCAGCTTTAAATTTAATAACACCATTTTTATTTATACTAGCACCTGTAACTTTACTTCCAATATTTTTTTCTACTGGTATACTTTCACCTGTAAGCATAGATTCATCAACTGATGTATATCCCTCTATTACAACTCCATCTACTGGTATTTTAGTCCCTGGTTTTACTAGTATTATATCTCCTATTTCAACTTCTTCTATAGGAGTCTCTATTTCTTTACCATCAACTATTACTATTGCAGTTTTAGGTTGTAGCCCCATAAGTTTTTTAATTGCTTCTGATGTTTTTCCTTTTGATTTTGATTCTAAATATTTACCAAGTAATATAAGTGCTATTATTATTCCTGCGCTTTCATAATACAACTGATGATGGTGCATACCCTGAATTTGTCCATTTGCTATTTGTATTGTTGTGTATAGACTATATAAAAATGCTGCCAATGTACCAATTGCAACTAAAGAATCCATATTAGGACTTAAAGAAAAAAGTGCTTTAAAGCCATTTATATAAAATTTATATCCAGCTATCATTACTGGTATTACTAAAATCAATTGGGCTAACGCATAATTTAGAGTATTTGTCATGGGATTTAGAATTTCTGGTAAAGGCCATGGTCCTATAGGTTTTATTATCATAGGACCCATTGCTATATAAAACAAAGGTACTGCAAATACTATTGCAACTATGAATTTAATAAATAAAGTATTCATTTCTTTTTCTTTTCTTACTTTATCTTCATCTACATCAACTTTGTTTTTTACTTCTTCTATTGGTTTATAACCAGCTTTTTCTATAGCTGCTTTTATCTGAGATAATTTTACTTTTGATGGATTATAGTCTATATTAGCTTTATCTGTTGCAATATTTACACTAATACTTTCTACTCCATCCAATTTTTTTACTACTCTCTCTACAGCTTTTGCACAAGCTGCACATGTCATTCCATCAATTTTCATATCAATTTTTTTATTACTTTCTTCCTTTATAATTCCATATCCAGCTTTTTCTACAACTTGTTTTATATCATCAAAGCTAACTTTAGAATTATCATATTCTATCTTAAGTTTTTCAGTAGCTATATTTACGCTTTGGTCATATACTCCATCTAATTTCTTAGTTACTCTTTCTACCGCCTTTGCACAAGCTGCACATGTCATACCTGTGATTTTATAATTTTCTACTATTTTATTTGAACTCATAATAAACTCTTCCTCTCTTTCAATATATTTTCAATTAATTTGTATGTTTTATCTTGATATGTAATATTGATAAATTCTTTATTTGGAAATCTATAGTATTTATTATACCCCCTATAGGTATATTTAATCAATATTTTTTTAATAAATAAATTTAATTTAGTTATATTTATTTGTATTTAATAGAAAAGTATACTCATAATTAAATATATACATAAAAAGAGAGCACATAAATTGCTAAATACTTACTCAATTTATATGCTCTCTTTTATATAATTTATTTTCTACTGTAGTTTTTTCTTACATGTATATTTTATTTCTTACATGCTTCAAAAAATTCTTCCTCTGTTTCTTTTATTTCAAGCTCATTATCTATTATTCCTACAGCTTCCTTTTTAAATGCTCTACATTGACCTATACAACCAGTCTTCACATTTTCTTCTCCAACTAAAGTTTTTAACTTATTTACATCCACATTTGAACAGTTTGGACATACTCTTATCATATTTAAGTTCCTCCTTAATTAATGTCTAATTAATACTGTTATACCCAAATATAAGTTTTATAAATTTTTTTTTATAATAAATTATTTCCATGTATTCCAATTTATATCAATTTTATTATTACATGTATGGAGGTATCTGTTGTTTTCTTACTATCTCCAATTCTTTAACTTCTATAAGCTTAACTACATTTACTTTATAGTTTTCTTTAGATTTTATATATAAAACATCTTCTTCTATTTTTTTACCCTCAATAAACTTTTTAGACCATCTTAAAAGTTCATCAAAATTATCTACTTCTTCTTTTATGAAAGTATCACTTTCACTGTTAAAATATTTAATGATTATTTTAGTTACTTCCAATATATATCATCCTCTACTTTTAAATTAGTATTTTCATTTATAAATTTATTATTTGTCTAAAAAAATTTTTTAAACAAAATAAATTTATATATTTGAAATCAACATTTTTACCTAATTTGAATTATATTAATGCATTTTAATCTATTTTTCCTTGTACCTAATAATATATTGTGATATAATTAATAAGTTATTTTAATCGAAGGGAGCAACAAAAATGTCACAAAAACATAAAATTATAAATATCGCAGTTATTGCCCACGTTGATGCAGGAAAATCAACACTAGTTGATGCTTTCCTTTCTCAAAGTGGTGTTTTTAGAGAAAATGAAGTAGTTAAAGACTGCGTTATGGACAGTAACGACCTTGAGAAAGAAAGAGGCATAACTATATATTCAAAAAACTGTGCAATAAACTATCAAGACTATAAAATAAATATAGTTGATACACCAGGACATAGCGACTTTTCTTCTGAAGTTGAACGTGTTATGAAAACTGTTGACACAGTTATTTTACTAGTTGATGCAAGCGAAGGCCCAATGCCTCAAACTAGATTTGTTTTACAAAAATCTTTAGAGTTCGGTTTAAAACCAATACTATTTATCAATAAGATTGATAAAAAAGACCAAAGAGCGGAAGAAGTAGTTAATGAAGTTTTCGATTTATTTGTAGACTTAAATGCAACAGACGAACAATGTGAGTTCCCTATAATATATGGAATAGCTAAACAAGGTATAGCTAAACTTGAAATGGATGATGACAGTGAAGACCTATCTCCACTATTTAAAACTATTGTAAATCATGTTGAAGCTTATCCTGATTACGACAATGAATCTCTACAATTCCAAATATCAGCTCTTGCATATGATGATTATGTAGGTAGACTTGGTATAGGTAGAATCTATAAAGGAACACTTAAAAACAATGAACAAGTTGCTATTTGTAGAGAAGGTTCTGTTGTATCTAGAGGAAAAGTATCAAGACTTTCTGTATATGAAGGTTTAAAACAAGTTGAAGTGAATGAAGCTACTAGCGGAGAAATAGTTGTTATATCTGGTATTCCTGATATATCTATAGGAGAAACTCTATGTGATTTAGATAATCCACTTCCTATGGAAATGATAAAAATAGAAGAACCTACTCTTTCTATGAACTTCTTAGTAAATGATTCTCCATTTGTTGGAAAAAGCGGAAAATTCGTTACAACTAGACATTTAAAAGACAGACTTGAAAAAGAACTTGAAGTAAATGTAGGACTTAAAGTTGAACCTCTTGATACTACTGATGGGTATAAAGTTTCTGGACGTGGAGAACTTCACTTATCTATACTTCTTGAAAATATGAGACGTGAAGGTTATGAAGTTGGTGTTTCTAAGCCTGAAGTTTTAATGCATAAAGAAGATGGAAAATTAATGGAACCAGTAGAAAGAGTTATTGTAAACTGTCCAGAAGTTTATTCAGGTACTATTATAAATGAATTGAACATGAGAAAAGGTATGATGGAGTCTATGTCAATAGAAGGAGACTATGTAAAAATAGAATTCTTAGCTCCTACTCGTGGTCTTTTAGGATATAGAAGTGAGTTTATAAATGCTACTCGTGGAGAAGGTACTCTAGTTCGTTCATTCGAAAAATTTGAAGAATTTAAGGGTGAAATACCTTCAAGAGGAAATGGTGTCTTAATAGCACAAGGACCTGGTGTTACTATGGGATATTCTCTTAATGCTTTAAGTGATAGAGCTACGATGTTTGTAGACCCTGGTGTAGAAGTTTATGAAGGTATGATAATTGGTATGAATTCTAGAAAAGATGACATGGTAGTTAATCCTTGTAAAAACAAGAAAATGAGTAACGTACGTGCTTCTGGTTCAGATGATGCTATAAAATTATCACCTCCTAGAATATTCACTCTTGAGGAAGCATTAGAATTTATAGAAGATGATGAATTAGTTGAAATTACACCAGATTCTATAAGACTTAGAAAAAGATTATTAAATGAACATGATAGATTGAGATATAATAAGTCTAGACAAGGTAAATAAATTATAATATCTATTTACTAAAATGGCCATATAATACTTAAAGATATATTTTCTTTATAGTGTTATATGGCTATTTTTATTTAAAAGCTATATTTATTCAATATTTATATAGTTAGCAGCTTGAACAGCTGCAATAGCACCATCTGAGGCTGCTGTTATTATTTGACGTAAAAACTTAGTTCTACTATCTCCTGCTACATATACACCTTCAACTGATGTTGTACAAGATTCATCTGAAACTATATACCCACCTTCATCTAACTCAAGAACATTTTCAAACATTTTATTGTTAGGCTTAAGTCCTATAGCAATGAAAATACCACTTACATCTATAGTTCTTTTCTCCTCAGTTTTTAAGTCTTTTACTTCTATTCTTGATACTGTCTTTTCACCTTCTATTTTTTCTACACCATGACTGTAAAGTATCTCAATATTTTTTCTTGCCTTTACTGACTTTTCTAATACTTCTTCACCTCTAAAATCATCTCTTCTGTGAATTAAGTACACTTTTGTACAATTATTAGCTAAAAATAAAGCATCTTCTAATGCAGTATTTCCTCCACCAACTATTGCAACTTCTTTATTCTTAAAAAAGGCTCCATCACATGTTGCACAATAAGATACTCCTCTACCTGTAAACTCTTTTTCTCCAACACATCCTAATTTACGTCTTTCGACTCCATTTGCAAGGATAACAGCCTTTGCTTTATGCTCTCCTGATGCTGTTTTAACAATTTTTACTTTACCTTCTAAATTTATCTCTTCTACTTCATCAAACTGAATATCAACACCCTGAGCGACTGCTTGATTATATATGTTAGTAGAAAACTCTATACCAGAAATTTTTTGAACTGCTGGATAATTTTCTACCTCAGATGTACTTGCAACTTGACCTCCATAAATATTTTTTTCAAAGACTGTTACACTTAAACCAGATCTCATAGCATAAATTGCTGAAGTTAAACCTGCTGGTCCAGCACCAATTACAATAATATCTACCATGACAATTTACCTCTCTTTATATTATTATTTCTTATATATTATTCTCATTATTATTATACTTTACTATTATTATCCATATATACTATAAACAAAACATTATTTTTTGTTAGTTTATAGAAAAGATTAATTTGAAAACTGATAGCTATAAATAAAACATCATTTTTTATATATTAACTTTATTTAATAAATATATAAAAAAACTGTAAATAAAAAGTAATTTTTACTTACAGTTCTACTTATTTATATAATTTAAAACCTTATTGGTTATCATTTACAGTGTCTTCTAATATATTGCTTTCTGATATATATGATAGAATTGAAAGTCCATACATAACCAAAACTAATGCTGCTGTTATAAGTACTATTCCCATATTTAATACCTCCTTTTGTTTACAGTATACTCTTATTATGTGAAATACTTGTGAATTTAATTTGAACATATTTGTAATTTTACAATAGTATTTTTTTCAAATTAAAAATTATATACTTTGATTAAGTCAATTACAATTAATTGTTTAAATATTAACGCTATTCATCTATATTTATATGATATACCATATAATTACATTTTTCAAATTAAAGTTTTGTAAACTTTTTTTGTAATATAGTGTAGTATGAAATTGTAATATTACAGATATGTAACTCTTATCTTCTAATTAGTTTTTATTAAAATCCCCTTCATTTCTATGAAAATCCAAGTTTTTATAGATTTAAAAAGGTTAAAAAAATATCCCATTAAAAGTCAATTTGATTACAATTTTTTTACATTTTAAAAAATAATTTTTCCAAATTTTTATATTAATACTTGACTTTGTCTGTTTTATATTCTAGAATAATTAATAATATTAAGAATATTGAAAGGCTTTGATTAGGAAGAGTAAATCTGAATCGGTTACCAGAGAAGGAAACTATTAGCTGAAAAGTTTCTTTAACTAGAAAGATTGAAAACTACCTAGGAGCTTCTATCTGAAGTTATCTTATGATTTTAGTAGGAATAGACGTTTTACTACTTACGTTAAAGTATCAAGTGGATTTTTTAAAATCAATTTGGGTGGAACCGCGGGAAACAGATTCTCGTCCCTTTTTTAGGGATGAGGGTCTTTTTTTATTACCTAAATTCAGTTTTTAAAATATTCTGTATCTAGTTTAATTAGCTAATTAAAAATTTAAAATATATGGAGGATTATAGAAATGTATTATTCAAGTACAAGAGGCACCAAAGAAAAAGTAACTGCATCACAAGCAATAATAAAAGGAATTTCAAACGATGGTGGTCTTTATGTTCCAAGTGAATTTCCAAATGTAAAAAATGAACTTATAGATTTAGTAAATTTAACTTATTCCCAAATAGCATTTTTTGTACTTAGCAAATTTTTATGCGATTTTACTGAATCTGAGATTAAGGATTGTATAACAAATGCATATGACGAAAAATTTGATTGTACTAGTATAGCTCCATTAAATAAAGTAAATGATGCTTATTTCTTGGAATTATATCATGGTCCAACTTTAGCATTTAAGGATATGGCACTTACTATAATGCCTCATCTTCTTAAAACATCTATTAAAAAAGATAATTTAGAAAAAGATGTTGTAATTCTTACTGCTACATCTGGAGATACAGGAAAAGCAGCACTTGAAGGTTTTAAAGACATAGACAAGATAAAAATAATTGTATTCTTTCCAGAAGATGGTGTAAGTGCAGTGCAAAAACTTCAGATGAAGACCCAAACTGGAAAAAATACATATGTAGTTGGCATAAAAGGAAATTTTGACGATGCACAATCTGGTGTAAAGAGAATTTTCTCTGATAAGGAATTTAATGAAAAACTATTAGATAGTAATTATATCTTATCTTCTGCTAATTCAATTAACATAGGAAGACTTCTTCCTCAAGTTGCATACTATTTTTATTCATATATGAAATTGGTAGATAGTGATGAAATAAAGTTAAATGACAAAATAAATTTTGTAGTCCCAACTGGTAACTTTGGTAATATTTTAGCTGGATATTATGCTAAACAAATGGGGCTTCCAATAAATAAATTGATATGTGCATCAAATGACAACAATGTGCTTTATGATTTCTTTAAAACTGGTATATATGATAAGAATAGAGCATTGAAATTGACTTCTTCACCTTCTATGGATATATTAATTTCAAGTAATTTAGAAAGATTATTATTTGAAATATCAAATAGAAATACTGAAATTGTAAGCAGACTTCTATCTGACCTTAATTACGATGGAGTTTATAAAATAAATGAAGATATGAAAAAGAATCTGACTTCATTCTATGGTGAATATTCTAATGAGGAAGAAGTTAAAAACACGATAAATAATGTCTTTAAAAATTACAATTATTTAATCGATACTCATACTGCTGTTGCATATAATTGTTATGAAAAATACAAAAAAGAAACTTCTGATGACACAAAAACTGTTGTTGTAAGTACTGCAAGCCCATTTAAGTTTTCTGAAGATGTTTTAAAATCTATAGACTCCAATTTTGGAAATCTTGATGATTTCGCCATAATAGATAGATTATCAAGTATTGCTAAGGTAGATATACCAAAACCTATTAGAAATCTTCAAAATGCAGAAATACTACATAAAGATATTTATGAAAAAGATGAATTAAAAATAGCTATAGCAAAATTCTTAAAGGTATAGGTGATTATTATGTTAGAAATTATAGTTCCTGCAACAAGTGCAAATATAGGTCCAGGATTTGATTGTCTTGGAATTGCTTTAAATATATATAATAAATTTTATGTTGAAGAAATTGAAAGCGGTCTTGAAATAGAAGGTTGTGAAGATGCCTACAAAAATGAAAATAATTTAGTTTATACATCTATGAAATACTTCTTTGATAGAGTTAAGCCAGCTAAAATACCTGCTGGTATCAAAATAAAAATCCAAAGTGATGTCCCTATATGTAGAGGTCTTGGTAGTAGTGCCTCTTGTATAGTTGCTGGTGTTATAGCTGCAAATGCTCTATCAAATGCTAATTTAGATAAATGCCAGTTGTTAAATATAGCTTCAGAAATAGAGGGACATCCAGATAATGTTGCTCCTGCTATTTTAGGTAATATGGTTGTTTCTGTTACTGATAATGACAATATACACTACGATATTATAGAAATCCCTAATGAACTCAAATTTTGTGCAATGATACCTAATTTCAAACTGTCAACTGAAAAAGCTAGAGGTGTTTTACCAAAAGAAATACCATATTCTGATGGAGTGTTTAATGTTAGTAGAGTCGCTTTACTCGTGTCTGCTCTGTTAAACAAAAACTTTGACCTTCTTAAAGTAGCTTGTCAAGATAAATTGCATCAAGATTATAGGGGTACTTTAATTGAAAACTACAGTGATATTGTTAAAAAATCTGAACAATTAAATAGTATTGGCGTATTCTTAAGTGGAGCTGGACCTACTATAATGGCTTTAATAAAAGAAAATGATGATAATTTCGTGCATAATATGAGAGATTATCTATCAAACTTAAACTCTAATTGGGAAATAAAAGAGTTGTGTTGTGATTCTAAAGGAGCAGTTTTAAATATTCTATAATTATTGTCTCACATATAAAATATAACTACTCTTTTATTATAATTTGTAGTATAATAATTAGGACTAGGTAATAATATTAAGTATTATAATCTAGTTCTTTAAACATGTTTACATTGAGGAGGGATTATCATAAAAGAGTTAATAATTGGAGATTTAGTTGCAAAAGTTCCTATAATTCAAGGTGGAATGGGCGTTGGTATATCTAGATCATCACTTGCTGGTGCTGTTGCTAAGCTTGGTGGTGTTGGTGTAGTTTCTGGAGTTCAAATTGGTTATGATGAGGAAGATTTTGAGACTAACACTATAAATGCAAATTTAAGAGCTATAAAAAAACATATTTCCAGAGCGAAAGAAATTTCAAATGGTGGCATTATTGGCATTAATTTCATGGTAGCTATGAAAGAATATGAAACATATGTAAAAGAAGCTGTTAAAGCTGGTGTAGACCTTATAATATCTGGGGCTGGACTTCCTAATAAACTACCATCTTTAGTAAAAGGAAGTAATGTAAAAATAGCACCTATAGTTTCTACTGCAAAAGCTGCTAGTGTAATCTTAAAAATGTGGGATAGAAAAGAGAAAACTACTGCTGACTTAATAGTTGTTGAAGGTCCAAAAGCTGGTGGTCATCTTGGATACTCTAATGAGGAGCTTGATAACATAGATTCTATAGACTATGATAAGGAATTTGTTGAGATATTAAAAGTTGCAAATAATTATGGAGAAAAATTTGGTAAGAACATTCCAGTTGTTGCTGCTGGTGGTATAACTTCTAGTAGTGATGTAAAAAAATATATCGATATGGGAGCAAGTGGTGTACAAGTTGGTACAAGATTTGTTGCTACTTATGAATGTGATGCACATGAAAACTTTAAAATGGCATATATAAATGCTACAGAAGAAGATGTACACATAGTTAAAAGCCCTGTAGGTCTTCCTGGACGTGCTATAAGAAATAAATTTATAGAAGAAGTTAAAACAAATCGTCCAGAGATAAAAAAATGTTACAACTGTTTGATTCCTTGCAATCCAAAAGAAACACCATACTGTATTTCTCAAGCATTAATTAATGCTGTTAAAGGAGATGTGGAAAATTCACTTTTATTCTGTGGAAATAATGCGTATAAAATTAATAAGTTAAGCTCTGTTGAAGATGTTATCAATGAATTAATTTCTGAATTATAATTTGAAAACTTACAAATTAAAATTTTATCAAGCTAAGGATTTTTAAATATGTTACTAATCAATCTATATTAACATATTTATATCCTTAGCTTCTTTATATTCTCATCTTTATTAGATACTATATAAATATAATTTACACCATTATTAATATTGTATTTAAAAATTTCACTTGCTCTTACTCAATTTATTTTCCATCAACTGTAGAAAATCTCATCTATAAAAACTCAATCACTTACATATCATAATTAAATTTTCTTTGCTTTCTATAATACTAATTACTGATATAATCCTATCATTACATATTATTTAATCTTCTTTTACAAGTACATTTGTTATCTCAGCTACATATAGAGTATGATAATCTTTTTTTGGATACCATCTTCCATCTATCTCTTCATCAATAAAACATTGTGGGTCAATTTTTTGGCAGTGCATTTTTTTACATATAATAGCCAACTTTGCCTCTTTAAAATAAGGTGTATCATTTAAATGTTCTACATTAAATCCTGTTTTAGATATTTTATCCTCTTCTCTACCAGACACTTTACCACAATAAGAAAGTTCTTTACGAAAATCTTCGTCAAAAAAAGTAAGAGAAAATGTATCTGTACTATCTATAAATTCTTTAGTATAACGTTGTGGTCTTATTACTACAAAAGCAACATTTTTACCCCACATAACTCCAAGTCCACCCCAACTAGCAGTCATTGTATTTACTTTACCTTCTTTTTCAGCTGTTATCAATGTCCAGTCTTTACCTATCAACTTAAATGGATTGCTTTTAATTTCCTCTGACATAATCTCTTTAAATTCACTCATATCTCTAATAACCTCTCATTCTCTTATATTGATAATACTTTTATTTTCATCATAAATTATTACTAGAATTTACTTTGGAAAATAAAGTATCTTCTATTAAAATATATTATAAAGGAGTAAGGATATAGATGCCTATTCATTTTCTAATATATTTAATATTTTCACTCAGAATATATATATACTTTATATAGTCTAAATATGACTATTACGTTTTACATGTAAATTATGTCAAAAATATCATTTAACTAAATCAAAACTTGATTTATATACCTGGAAAAGGTATTATATTAAAGAGTGCTTAAAATACTTCTTTTGTATATAGGCATGTATAAAATAATAAATAAGGAGAGTGATGAGCAATGGATACTAGTCCGTTGCGGAGAGAATTTTTTACAATTTCATCACTTAATAATATCTAAATTTAAAACTAATACGATATTCAGTTATATAAATTAGTTAATTAATAGATACTATTAAATGATGAGATTTATATAAAACTGAATAAAGGATGTGTTGCCATGATAAGATATTACAAAACTATAGATTCAAAATTAGAGAAACTTAGTTTTTTTGAAGATGGCTGTTGGATAAATCTTGTTGAACCTAATCATAGTGAAATCAACGAAATTTCTAATTTATTAAATATAGATGTAGAAAGTATAGAATCTGCACTAGATGAAGAAGAGCGCTCAAGAATAGATGTTGAAGACAATCATACTCTTATACTTATAGATATACCAGTAGACGAAAGTGACTCTAATTCTTCTCATTATACTACAATACCTTTAGGTATTATAATAACTCAAGAAGCTATTATAACAGTTTGTAATGCACAGACTAAGATTTTAAATGACTTTATAGTTGGTCATATTAAAGATTTTTTTACATTTAAAAAAACTCGCTTCTTGCTTCAAATTCTTCACAAAAATGCAGCTTATTACTTGCATTACTTAAGAAAAATAAATAAAATGACAATCATAATAGAGCGAGAAATTTACAAATCTATGAAAAACAAAGAACTAGTACAACTATTGGAATTAGAAAAGTCTTTGGTATACTTCTCTACCTCTTTAAAATCCAATGAGTTGGTCTTAAACAAGATGGTTAGAACTGCTGGTATAAAGAAATATCCAGATGATGAAGACCTCTTAGAAGATGTTATAGTCGAAAATAGACAGGCTCTTGATATGGCTAAAATATATGGAGATATATTGAGTAGAATTATGGATGCTTTCAGTGCAATTATAAGTAATAATCAAAATAATGTTATGCAATTTTTAACAGTAGTTACACTAATTTTCTCAATACCTACAATAATATCAGGATTCTTTGGTATGAATGTTATCAATATGCCATTTTCTGATAACCCAAATGGATTTTGGATAATTATGCTCATTACTTCTATAATATGCATAATAATTACATTTTTTATGTCAAGAAACAAGCTATTATAAAAATTAATAAGAGAAAGCCATTAGAGTTAATTAATTTACATTTACTCCAATGGCTTTTATTTATTTTAAAAACACTCTTTTTATCAGGTTTTTTAATTATCATATTCTTCATCTATACTCATTTCAGTTTCAAGACCTTCTAGCATTGAATCTAAGCTTTCTTTTATGTTCAATATATAAATTGGAACATACTCTTCTTCATCAACTATTTCTTCTTGTAATTTAAATGGTGGAATTAATACTTCATCAAAGTTTATATTTAGTTTAGGGAAATCTTCTATTATTTCTCCACAGTTATCATATTCTTCATCTGCTAGAGAAATATACATATCTAAACTTTTTTTGTAGTAAAGTCCTGCAAGCATATATTCACACTTCTTACTCCCAAATTTAATACCTTCTTTATAATATTTTTCAGCTTCTGCATCATCATTTAATTTTAAATAAATTTGCCCTAAATTATATATTGATTCGACACAACCTTGTGCTCTAGCCTTCTCATACCAGTATTTAGAATTAACATAATCTTTGTAAAACATATCATAAATAAGTCCTACCATGTGTTGAGCATATACATTATTTTCATTAGCAGGTGCGTCAAGCATCATTTTAGATTCTTCTAGTTTTCCTTCTCTAAAATAAATTCTACCTAAATGTATACGTGCATTCATATGATTTTTACTACTTGCCATCTCAAAGTACTTTCTAGCATTTTTAGTATTTCCTAAACTCTCATATATACATCCCAATCTATAGCTAGATTTGGTATCTCCATTTTCAGATGCTTTTTTATACCAACTTATAGCTTCTTCTATGTTATTTAAATCTTCATATATATTCCCTAATTTTATTTGACAAGATACATTATTTGGAATTCTAGAATAATACGAAACTGCTTTTTCTATATCTTGATTTTGATAATATAAGTCTCCAAGATTCTCAAGAGAACTTTTACATCCAACAGCTATAGCATCTTCATAGTACTTTATAGCATTTTCATAATCTTTTTCTTCAAAATATATACCTGCTAAATTGTTTTTAGCTTCTGTTATATCATCTTCTGCTGCCATTTTATAATAAGTCTTTGCTTTTTCTATCTCATTTTCTCTATTATATAAATTTGCAAGTCTATATTTAGAAAGTGTGTGATTTTTTTCTATTGCTTTTTCATAATAATAAATTGCGTCTCCTAATTCTTCTTTTCTATCATATACATATGCAAGTCTATACTCAGATTTTACATCTTCTCTATCTGCACTCTTTTTATAATATCTCTCTGCTTCTTCCAAATTATCATTGATTTCCATAATCATACCTAAGTTAAAACAACCCTTCATATGACCTGACTTATACAATTGCTTATATAGACTTACTGTGGACTTATTGTCCTTCTTCTTTCCATTTAATATTGCTAGATTATATTTCGCATCATCATCTAAAAGTACAGAACCTTTTTTATAATATTCATATGCCTCATCATCTTTTTCTAAAAATGTATACAATACTCCTAGGTTAAAACAAGCTTTCCCAAGATTATTATCTGCTGCTTCTTTTAACCACTTTTCGCATCTTATAAAATCTTTCATTTTAAAATGACATACACCTAAATTATTTTGTGCTTGTAAGTATCCTATAGTAGCTATTTTCTCATACCAGTATATAGCATACTCATATCCATCTAATCTATAATACATATTACCTAAATCAAATGCAGCATCTTCACTTCCATTCTTATATGCCATTGAATACCATTTTTCTGCTTCTTTAAATTGCTTTTTATTTTCATATATATTTCCCAAAGTATATTGAGATTTTACATAATTATCTAATGCTGCACTTTTATATAATTCTATTGCACTTTCTGTCTTTCCCATCTTTTCAAAAAGAGCTCCCTTAGTATGTATAACTTTTGGGTCACTAGATATATTTTTTATTTTTCTTATAGAAAATTTTGTGTTTTTCATTATTCGCTACCTACCCATTTTATAAAATATATTCTCTCAAACATTATTATACATTATAAACCATAATTAATGCTATAATATTGAATTTTTACCTTTTGTCACTATATTGTAATATTGAATTTTAAATTTTATAATCATTAGATTTTATTATTGAGTTGGTATATAATGTATATATAGGGGGGGGACATTTTATGAATTTCAGCAATATTTTTATTCAAGTTGCAGTTTTATTTATAATTATTTTAGTAGGATATTTTGTCAGAAAATTCAACTTATTAGATGAACACTGTACATCTAAACTTTCAAATTTGACAATGACTATTTTTTTACCATCTATGATAATTAGTTCTATGCAGATTAACTTTGATAATAAAATGATACAAAAAATACTACTATTATTATTTATATCTTTAGTTATGTATATAGTTTCTATTATAATTGCTTTTTTGTTAAAATACATTTTAAAATGTGAAGATGCAAAAGACCTGGGGATATATCAGTATATAGTCGTTTTTTCAAATGTAGCTTTCATGGGTTATCCTGTAATTGAAGCAGTTCTAGGCCATGAGGCTATATTCTACACTGCTATTTTTAATCTACCATTTAACTTGTTTTCTTTTACTTTGGGAATTTACTTATTATCTAAAGGGAGCACCACTAAAGGATTTTCAATGAAATCACTTATAAGCCCTGCTACAATAGCAGTAGTTATTGGTTTATTTTTATTTATAACAGGACTTAGATTACCTCAGTTTATAAATGATCCACTTAAGATGTTAGGAAACATGACTACACCAATATCGATGATTATTATTGGTAGTTTGCTTGCTAATTCTTCAGCAATAGATTGTTTTGTAAATAAAAGATTATATCTAGTTACTATTGTAAGATTATTAGTACTTCCTGTGATTATATACTTTATTCTAAAAGGGTGGGTTAATGATAAAATGATTTTAGCTATACCAGTAGTAATTTCTTCTATGCCTGCTGCTGCAAATACTGCTATATTTGCCAATCAATATGACTCTAATGTAACATTAGCCTCACAATGTGTATTTTTTACGACATTATTTTCAATTATATCAATACCTTTTATAAGTATTTTTTTACTATCTTGATTTATTCTTTTATGTATTATATAATAATAGACTCAATAAATTACAAATATAAACAATTTATTATAGTATATTGATGGAATTTTTTCCTAGATATTTGTCAATAATATCTATATGTATGATAGAATAGGAGGCTTAAATATGGATATAGATTTAATCTTTAAAGTAGTATTTGCTATAGTTGCTATAGGCGTTTCTGTAAAAATTATAAAAACCGTTGCTAGTCTAGCTTTTAAGGTAGCTTTGATATTGCTAATAATTCTATTTGTATATAGAATGTTTTTATAAATTTTCGATAATAACGTTTTTAAAATATAATAGGGAAGTAATATTAAATTATCTTTAATGAAAATTCTTTATTAATAGATAATCTACTACACTTCTCTATTTTTATTGGAATGAGTTAAATTAAATCTTTATTATATCTTCCCATCATATAAACATCTTCAAATTTTCCATCTCTAATTACAGCATATTTTTTAGTTCCTTCTATTTCAAATCCCAGTTTTTTGTATAAATTTAGCCCCTTTTCATTGTCTACAATTACCTCTAATCCTACTCTCATCAACTTAATCCAATTGTCTGCTATGTCTAAAAGTTGTTCCATAAGCTTTTGACCTACTCCCATACCATGATACTTTTCATCAACAGTTATTCCTAGTTCTGCACTATGTCTTAATCTTGGAGATGGATTCACATGTAAACCAGCAAAACCGATTACATTTTTTTCTCCATCATTATCAATTTCAGCCACAAGCATATAATCATTTTCACCTAGAGAATCTAGCATAGCTATAGTTTTATCCAGTCTATCACTCATTAATGCTAGTGTATTTCTCATAACATTATATGCTCTTCTCATTTCATTAATCGATTGTGCATCTTCCCTTCTTACTGGTCTTATTATTATATCTAATGCTTTACTCATACTGGATTCCCCCTTATATCCCTCATTTTAAATTAATACTTTATAATTTTTATTTTATACTGCTTAAATCTATGTATGCTTCTATCTGAGGTATATATATCATATTATCTTTTATATGTGTACTTCCAAACTCTTTTAGTTCAGTGCCTTCTTTATCTTTAGTTATTTTGTATTTAATTGATTCTTCTCCTTCGTTTACTTCAGCATGAAAAAACATCCCTTCATATTGTTTAAATCTAAAATTAAAATTATCTTTAGTAAGCTTTATTATCATAATATTTTTTACTCCTTATACAATTAATATTTTTAATTATTATTAGTTATACATAAATTGTTTATTCATATGAATATATTATAACTTATCATTTATTTAGTATAAAGCCATAAATATAAATAACTATACCTATGTTACAATCTAACTTTAATTGATATATAATATATTTATATAAATTAAAGTCTGTGAGGTGAAATATGAGTAAAAAAGTAAAATATTTTTCTTTAATCCTTTTTCCGATTGCTTTATTTTTAAATTTCATAGCAAGTAAAATTCCAAATATTGTTGAAAAATATTACTCTCAAGCCATAGATAAAAAAATTGTACAACTATTAAGTAAAGTTTCAGGAATATTTCCATTTTCTATCTACGAAATTACAATGTACATAATAGTTATATCTATTTTTTTATTTTTATGTTCTATCGTATTTACAATTTTCAAGAAGAATAGAAATTTAAAGACATTTTTAAAGAATTCTATTTTAAACATATTATCTATTTTATCAATAGTTTATTTTCTTTTCGTAGTACTTTGGGGTATAAACTACGATAGAGTTCCACTTGAGAGCACCCTTATCAACCAATATAATTTAAAAAACAACGATTCTGCCCAATCAAAGCAACATAGTACTAAAGAACTTTCTGAATTATATAAATTTTTGGTAACTAAAGCAAATGAAACTAGAAAACTTACACTACAAGATAAAAATGGAGTTGTAAAGTCTAATACAGATTATAAAGGTGTCATAAATAGAGCTCAATTAGGATATGATAAAATTTCAGATATTTTACCTAGTGTTAGTGGTAGTTACTCTAAGCCAAAGTATGTTATTTCATCACATCTTATGTGCTATACAGGAATAACTGGTATATATTTTCCATTTACAGGTGAGGCAAATGTTAATATTGCAATCCCTGACTTATATATTCCTTGTACAGTTGGTCATGAAATGGCACATCAGAGAGGATTTGCTAGTGAAGATGAAGCTAACTTTATAGGTTATCTTGCTTCCATAAAACACCCTGATATTGATTTTAATTATTCTGGCTATGTTTTGGCCTTAAATTATACAGCTTCTGCTTTAAGTAAAGTTGATTATAATGCTTATGTTGATATTTCTGCTGGCATTTCAGAGCTGGTTCGAAGGGATTTAAAAAATGAGAGTGAATTTTGGCAAAGATATGAAGGTAAAATTAATAAAATTTCCAATGGATTTAATAATTCTTATTTAAAAGCTAATGGTATCTCTGAAGGAACTCAAAGTTATGGCAAAATGGTTGATTTATTGCTAACTTATTATGAATTATATCCATATAATTAAAGATACTCATAAAGAATACTAAAATTGATAAAACATTGTTATTTATTATCTAATTTTCTATTATTTAATAGTTTATTTTTTTATAAATTCATTATAAAAAAATAAACTATTCTTAAGTATTTACTATATGTATACTTATAATACAAGGAAAATTTATAGTATATATTCTTAAGTATATTCTAAATTAAGTATCATTCATTATCTTTTTATCTAAAAAAAAGCATATACCAAAGTCTGATATATACCTATAATCTTATGTATATCTGTCTATAATATTTATTTTCACAATTAAAATACCTCTGTAAAAATATCTATTTACATTATAAAAATAAGTATTTAACTTTCTTAGAACCAACTAAGTGTATACCTAAATTTATCTTATTAGTTTTAAATATTACTTATAGTAATTTTCTAATACACTAGTAGAAACTGATTTTCCTTGAAAATCTTTCGCCCAACTCTCATATTCTGAATTTTTCCATACACTGCCATCACTAAATGTTACTTGTTTTACACATGATATGATATACTTCACATCATGCTTTCCAGTTGATTGGTTCCATTTATCAAATAATAGATTTTCATTATTTTGTGTCTTATTTGGAACTATTGCATTTTGCTTTGCATATTCTTTCTCCATTTGCTGCCACTCTTTCAACCATTTTTCTACCCATGCTTTACCTTGTTGCTTTTCAAACATACTTATTATATCCTTTGGTGGTGATTGTTGTATTCTTCTATAAGTATGTGCATATGCTTTCTTAGATACAGGAGATATTCCTGCCACAATACCATAATCTACACCATCTGTACTAAATCCAACACTTCCTACCTCTCCATTTGTCGCAACATTTTGAGCATCCCAATATAGTTCAAGTGGTTTTCCGTTTTTATCATATGCAAGACACACAATTTCATAATCCATGATTGCCTTTTTACTGTTGTTCTTAAAACTTATAACATTGCTAGGCCAATGATATGGACTATCATCAAATTGTATTTTGCTATTGTTTATGGCTAGTGGAAGATTTTTGTTATTGGCAATACCTTTGCTGTTTGAAGTGTCTAAAACTTTTTGTGTTGTAGTATTTTTTGCGTTTGCTAAGTATACACTTGATTTTTCTGAATTGGTTGTGTTAAGAGAAAAGGCTGTTGTCGTACCAGTAACCAATAAAGCAATAACCAAAATGGGCAAGCTAGATATTTTTTTATATCCCATAGTTTTTTCTCCTTTCTTAGATTAATTTTTACTAAAACATTTTATAAAATGCGTTAATATCTATGTTAACAGAATACATCAATAGCTTTAGTAACTAAGTACTACCATAAATAGTAATCATATTATAATACTACTGTTGTAATTTTCATTTTACTAAACACAATTTTATTATAATATATATAAAATAGATTTTTGTACTCACTTATATGATTGAATTAGAATATATAAAACTTATTGAAGAATATGCTGTTAAAAAACAAGGGATATTTAAAATATGGTAAAAAATTTACATACAAATACAATTTATGAAATATTAGAAGCGGAGCTTTATAATCATTTAGATGATAATAGCTATCACAATAAGAATAAATATTTCCAAGTTCAATACCCTTAACTATTATCTAAATTTACTATCCTTTAATAATTTATTATCTTTGTTTTTATGAATATAATAAGTAAATTATTTATAATATTAAATTTTCACAATTACTATTATTACCTATTATTTCTTCCTCAAATATATTAGAATTCATTAATTTTATTATACATACAAAGTCATTATCTTTATCTACAATATTTTCTAAATCATGTTTCAAGTTCATAATTTTAGATGGAGTTATTTCTCCTCTAAAAACTGATTTTTGAAAATGATAAAGATACTTTTTACATATTTTAAAAACTTTATTTACTCTTTTTTCTCCTACGTCATAAACTACAAATACATAATTATAATTTAAATTACTTTTCTTTTTCATATGTAATATATTATCTAAACTGAAAATATATAAAATGTCAATAACTCAAATTTTCAGCTTTTTCTCCTTTCATATTTTGGAATATCTTCAAAAGTTTCAATTTTTAATTTGTCTTGTTTTAATTATTATATAATGACATCACTATTATGGTTATATTTTTAATATATTAAAATTTTTTTCTTTTCTAAAATCATAGACTATCTTTTATATTGTAAGGAATAAAGTTTTTTTCTTCCATTATGCATTTCAACATTTTATAAGCATCTAATTTTATACAGGTTTTTAAACTTACTTTACGTTTTAATTTTGGATGCTCTTTTACAGATTCTAACCTTTCTTCTAAGGAATTTATAAAAAGCTGTTTTCCTTCATCATTTAAAATACAATAATTCAATTTTTTATCAAAATGTTTTTCAACATTTATTTTTCTATTATTAACTAGATCAAATATAGTTTTAAATGTTACTGCATGTTTAAAATTTTCACTTAAGTCTAGGCTTAAAGAAAATCTACTTTCACTTGGTTCATGTAAGAAACTTATACTTTGATTTAGATGGGTATTATATATAGCAGTTACAGTTTTAGCATATAATATACTATTTCCAAATGATATCATAGCATTTAGAGGATTATCTGGGGGTCTCTTAACTCTTTTATTAAAAATAAATTCCTCTCTTAAAATATACTTAAAAGAAGAGTAAAATGTTTGCCAAATATCTCCTTCAACTGATAATATTTCTTTTATATTATTCGATTTTTTTAATTTATTTAGAGAATCTTTTTTTAGATATGATAATAATGGTTGTATTTCTGAATTTCCATGTTTATAATAATGTGATAATGTATTTATTGTGTTAATCCTTATACCATTAACTATAGATTTTGCTATTTCTTCTCTTCTACTTTCAAAGGTTTTTACCTGAGCTACGGTTACCTTTCCACTTATCAAAAATTCTTTAGGATAAAAGGTTCCGCTATATCCACCATAGTAATTAAAAAAATGAACAACAATATTTGCTCTCGATAAAAAATCAAGTAACTTAGAATTTAATGATACTTCATTTAAACAAAATATTTCACTAGTATTTTCTACTGGTATGTACACATTCTTTCCATTTTTTCTAAAGCATATTGAATTGTCTTTTCTTGAAAGCTCTCCCATTGAGCCAATGTATTTTGTCTTTCCCAATAATAACACCTCCTTATATGTCATTATCTAATTTTATATATAACAATACTCATAATAAGCGCATTTTTTACACCCTTTTTTTAAATCTGGATATGGTGCTTTATCACTATTTATTAAATCGATAATTTCCTTTTCTATAGATACAAGCTGTTTTTCAGTTTCTTCACTCAAATCTACAAAAACTATTTTTTTGTCGGTTTTATTTTTTTCTATAAATTCAATTTTTCCTTTTCTAACAATTCCTTTTTCTTTTAATATTTTTAAATATAAAAGAACTTGCCATTTGACAGCTTCTACATCAGCATCAGACTTTTTAATCTCTACTAAATATTCTTTTGTTAATTTATCTATCTTTATATTTTCAATTGCAATTTCTTTATGTTTTGAATTTTTTTCTTTCAGTTCATGAAGAATCCTACCTATTTTTACATCTTCACTATTTTCTTCTAGGTTTATTCTATTGCCAAGTAGCCAACATTGTCTTTTACAATGGAAATAGTAATTTATTAAAGTTCCTGTAAGCTTCATAATATCACCTATTTATTTGATTATTTATATATAAGTATATCATATATTGTCTTATTCAGAATATTAAAATTTATAATTTTACAATATAATTTACTATAAAATTATTTTTATTTAATTTAATATTGTATAATAATTTAAATACATCTCATGTTACTGTTTAACCTAGGCAAAAGATATACAAGAGGTTTTATAATTAAATTTAAATACATCTCATGTTACTGTTTAACATTTAGTTTTGTCTGTTTTGCCAGATAGTCCTTTTTATTTAAATACATCTCATGTTACTATTTAACAGGACAAAGTTATAATACTTGGAGAAATGTTTATTGATTTAAATACATCTCATGTTACTGTTTAACACAATAATTTCGTTTTTCTTCTCTACCTGTTTTAGATTTAAATACATCTCATGTTACTGTTTAACTAAAAATCAATGGGTTTGGACTGGAATTAATATTTATTTAAATACATCTCATGTTACTGTTTAACGTTAGGCAAAATCATTGAAACTACATCTATAAAAATTTAAATACATCTCATGTTACTGTTTAACTTAATAGCTGGGCAGATATTTACCCATACAATAAAAATTTAAATACATCTCATGTTACTGTTTAACCGATTCACCTTTTCTATATCTTGAAAATTTTGTTGAATTTAAATACATCTCATGTTACTGTTTAACAAGTCAGAATTAATTATAATGAAATTTATTTGGAAATTTAAATACATCTCATGTTACTGTTTAACATGTATGGAAAATGTTAATAAGTAGGTGGTAAACCGATTTAAATACATCTCATGTTACTGTTTAACTAAACCATCATCATCTGTTTTTATTTTTACTCTGTATTTAAATACATCTCATGTTACTGTTTAACTAGTTCGAGAAATAGTATTTATAGCTTCATCAGCTATTTAAATACATCTCATGTTAATGTTTAACCATTTTCTGCATCTGTAGCAACTATTTTTAATGTGATTTAAATACATCTCATGTTACTGTTTAACAGCAATGGGACTCACTTCTGCGTCTGAACCATTGTAATTTAAATACATCTCATGTTACTGTTTAACTTCTTTAATATAAGAACATGAACAATACCGCAACCAGATTTAAATACATCTCATGTTACTGTTTAACGCTTGCGCTATGCTTGGTTTTAATGCATCGTATATTTATTTAAATACATCTCATGTTACTGTTTAACCCCCCCACAAATCAGGATAATATTTCCTTAAAGTTCATTTAAATACATCTCATGTTACTGTTTAACAGAAGCAAGTTTGAATAATACATTGGTGGAGTTATCATTTAAATACATCTCATGTTACTGTTTAACTGCAATATAATGAATAAGAAAGGTGGTAATTTGAAAATTTAAATACATCTCATGTTACTGTTTAACGGAATTGTGGTAATCAAATATATTTACTTACGAATGAATTTAAATACATCTCATGTTACTGTTTAACTAATTACAGCAATTTAGAATGTAGTTGATAGAAATGATTTAAATACATCTCATGTTACTGTTTAACTTTTGGTGGTGTTAATATAAAAAGTTTAAAAGATTGATTTAAATACATCTCATGTTACTGTTTAACATACCTTCTGCAATATAATCTTCTAATTCTAAAATTATTTAAATACATCTCATGTTACTGTTTAACCTTTCTTATATAATGAACCATTTCCAAGTTGTTTCATTTAAATACATCTCATGTTACTGTTTAACCTGCTTCGATTCCTTCAAATCTAGTAAACTTTAACAATTTAAATACATCTCATGTTACTGTTTAACTCCTATAGACAATATAAAAGAATTTATTCCATCAGAATTTAAATACATCTCATGTTACTGTTTAACAAACTATATGCAAATTTATACTTAGAATTTAACTGATTTAAATACATCTCATGTTACTGTTTAACAGGAGCAAATCAAGTTTATAAACAATTTAAGGATGGATTTAAATACATCTCATGTTACTGTTTAACCTTACTTGGTTCTTGCCTTACATCAAAATTTATAATATTTAAATACATCTCATGTTACTGTTTAACATGTCAAATTATATATAATCCTCGTTCAACTCTTTCATTTAAATACATCTCATGTTACTGTTTAACACTGAAACAATTAATTGTATTTAAATACATCTCATGTTACTGTTTAACCCTCTTATAAATAGTAAAAACTATGACCTAATAATATTTAAATACATCTCATGTTACTGTTTAACACTTTTGGACTTTTAGAAAAATTGTGTTTACTCCAGTATTTAAATACATCTCATGTTACTGTTTAACCATCTAAGATATGATATAATAAAAACAAGGAAATAAATTTAAATACATCTCATGTTACTGTTTAACGAGGATAATATAAAAGCTACTGTTTTGGTAGGCTTATTTAAATACATCTCATGTTACTGTTTAACAAAAGGTTTTATGTAAAATATATGGAGGAATAAATAATTTAAATACATCTCATGTTACTGTTTAACTTTAAAATATAACTTAAAAGACTATAGTAATTTAAATTTAAATACATCTCATGTTACTGTTTAACTGAATTTTTGGACAATCTTATTTTAAATTCTTTGAAATTTAAATACATCTCATGTTACTGTTTAACCTTAGAAAACAAGTTAGATGCACTTTTAAAATTGAAATTTAAATACATCTCATGTTACTGTTTAACACTTTATCCCCTCCTTTTTTATATTTGATAATATAATTTAAATACATCTCATGTTACTGTTTAACAGAAATAGAAATTTTAAAAAAACAAGATAACTATAGATTTAAATACATCTCATGTTACTGTTTAACCAAAAAAGCACCTCCTTTACAAACTTTTTATATTTAATTTAAATACATCTCATGTTACTGTTTAACTAAACAAGTCTAACGACATCATATATATCATCTTTAGATTTAAATACATCTCATGTTACTGTTTAACTTATTCATTTAATACTGAGGGAGATATGGAACTGGCGTATTTAAATACATCTCATGTTACTGTTTAACATAAAAAGTAATATCTAAAATAGTTTTATAACCTATTTAAATACATCTCATGTTACTGTTTAACAAGTTAATGATAAACCACTTTAAAAAATTTAACAACATTTAAATACATCTCATGTTACTGTTTAACGAATTTTATACAGCATATACTCCATATCAAGCAGAAATTTAAATACATCTCATGTTACTGTTTAACCTATTACTCCACCAATAATCGAAGGAGCAGGAGATAAATTTAAATACATCTCATGTTACTGTTTAACAAGTCATTCTGATCTAAAGTAAGTTATTATTTAAAAATTTAAATACATCTCATGTTACTGTTTAACAATTAAGAAACAAATTCAAAACTAGAGAAATAAGAGTATTTAAATACATCTCATGTTACTGTTTAACTCTTTATCCCAAGAAACGCCCCTAACTTTAGTTTTATTTAAATACATCTCATGTTACTGTTTAACTATCTCTATTTAAAGAAGCAACATAACCAGCACTTTATTTAAATACATCTCATGTTACTGTTTAACAGAGAATCAAGTTGAACGGAATCGAGGGTTAAACTTATTTAAATACATCTCATGTTACTGTTTAACTTAGCCAAATTACCACCCCCAAAGAAGTCAAAGCATATTTAAATACATCTCATGTTACTGTTTAACAGAGTTTGATTTTCGGGAGCATTAGAAGAAAAATCAATTTAAATACATCTCATGTTACTGTTTAACATATCAATAACTTGTTTAAAATGAATACTAGACTCAATTTAAATACATCTCATGTTACTGTTTAACGAGATAATAAAGACTATATCTTTATACATGTACATAAATTTAAATACATCTCATGTTACTGTTTAACGGAGGAGAATAATTCTTCAAATCAATAGTAGAACCTATTTAAATACATCTCATGTTACTGTTTAACTCGAAAACAATATTATCTTTAACAGAATTAATTAAAATTTAAATACATCTCATGTTACTGTTTAACTTTTATTTATTCAAATATCATAGCAGTATCATAAAGTATTTAAATACATCTCATGTTACTGTTTAACACTTCACTCATATTTTTATCAACTGTATCAAACATTATTTAAATACATCTCATGTTACTGTTTAACAGGAATCAATTTTACCCTATTTGGAACTATTGCTTCATTTAAATACATCTCATGTTACTGTTTAACGCATTGCAGCAGAATCTTTTCCTCCACTAAAACTTGATTTAAATACATCTCATGTTACTGTTTAACAGGTTTGGGTGTACAAATGTATTAAAACCAATAGAATTTAAATACATCTCATGTTACTGTTTAACTTATATCTCATCCTTTCTATCATCAATTAATATATATTTAAATACATCTCATGTTACTGTTTAACAAACTAAATTAGGCTTAAAGGCTAAAGAATCTACAGATTTAAATACATCTCATGTTACTGTTTAACATAATATTATAACACAAATAATTGATAGGAGTGTGTATTTAAATACATCTCATGTTACTGTTTAACGTCAGCTTTGAATGTTGCTTGTGTGGAGTTATAAGAATTTAAATACATCTCATGTTACTGTTTAACTAGTTGAATATTTCTCAAAATCATCACTGGTTACTATTTAAATACATCTCATGTTACTGTTTAACTGTTACAGAGAAACAAATAGAAGAAAATCAAGTTGAATTTAAATACATCTCATGTTACTGTTTAACGCGTTTGTAAAATAAACAATATAAGCAATATTACAAATTTAAATACATCTCATGTTACTGTTTAACTTTGTAACTAGGTAAGTCCAAACAGAAATACCCCAATTTAAATACATCTCATGTTACTGTTTAACTTTATTCGACAATAAAAAAAGAGACAGTTATCCTCAATTTAAATACATCTCATGTTACTGTTTAACCGGCAAAACAAATATGGTATAGATATACTTACTATAATTTAAATACATCTCATGTTACTGTTTAACACGTAAAAAAGTAAAGCTTATAAATGCAAAAACAGGATTTAAATACATCTCATGTTACTGTTTAACTTACCGAACATGTCAGCATCATTTGCAATGTCTATATTTAAATACATCTCATGTTACTGTTTAACAGTTGATAATTCTATTAAAGATAGTTTTAACGTTGTATTTAAATACATCTCATGTTACTGTTTAACTACAAGTTGTTTTGCAGATGCTCCTGCCGTTTTTGCATTTAAATACATCTCATGTTACTGTTTAACCATCTCCTAATCAACAATTACAAAGATTTAGAATCATTTAAATACATCTCATGTTACTGTTTAACCTTGTTCCACATTTGCCAATACCATCTGTCACCTCTATTTAAATACATCTCATGTTACTGTTTAACTGATGCAGATTGTACTGGTGCATTTGGATCATCAAAATTTAAATACATCTCATGTTACTGTTTAACCATTGCTTGGAGTAATGTTATTTTAGCTTTACCACTATTTAAATACATCTCATGTTACTGTTTAACTTTATATAGCCAGTAAAATGATACTTAACTTTAGATATTTAAATACATCTCATGTTACTGTTTAACGATATGCTAAAAAGAAAAAATATAGTAAAGAAGAATATTTAAATACATCTCATGTTACTGTTTAACTTTGTCAGTTGAATGTCAGTAATACCATGCTTTTACATTTAAATACATCTCATGTTACTGTTTAACCACTGTAAAAGCAATATCTCTTAAAAGTATATTGCTTTTAAACACATTGAAAAGACTGATATATAGATTTTTTATCCCAGCTAATCATAAAAAATCTATAAAAGTTGTAAAATATTTAAATTTCAATACTTATAAACTACTCTTCATTAATTAACTTGGGATAAATTTTAATTACACTATACTATATATCCTATTTATAATCTAAACCTACTATATATACTCATGTTCTACATTTTCATTAAATTTGCTTCTATCAAATTTACCATCTGTAAAATACTGTTCACCATCATCAATATAAAAAATATCTCCTATATAATCATTAAATGAATTATCAAATTTACGAAGTTTATACGTAAAATAATCTAATTTTTCCATAATGTCAGACATCTTTACTCTTTTTTCAGAATACTCAATATCATTATTTTTCAATAGAGAAACATAATCTTCCCAAACATCACTTCCTACAACTATATTTCCAGATTCATCTTCTACTTGAGTGTTCAAAAAAATTGTATAATCTCTTAATTTATCTATCAATGTCATCCTTTCATTTACTGATTTAAAATCTAATTTACCTACAATATCATTTGTAAAAACATCTATATTTTCGTCATTATGTTTATTTTTATTTTCTTCTATTCTAGCTATTATTTTGTCATAGTACTTTTCAAAATCTTTTTCTAAAATAATTTCTCTATTGCTCTCCTCATTCAGGGTTAAATTTTTCTCTTTTCTAATATCTTTCCTATATATCTCTTTTGCATCATCTAAATTAAAAAAATAAACTTTTGAATCTAATTTTTTACAAGACCTATTTATCCTTCCCAAAAATTGTTCGTCTGAATCAATTATAGATATATCTTTAAATCCCAAATCCATATCTATATCCACTCCAGCTTCTACAACTTGTGTAGCAACTAAGATTACAGATCCTATATCTTTAATTTTATTTATTATTTTTTTTCTCTCTAGTTTATTATCATCTCCTGTTATCAAATAAATGCTTTCTGACTTATCCTTCAGCTTTTCTTTAATATTCTTATAAAATTTTAATGCTGATGATTTCTTTATAAACTCTATTAGTATCTTATTATATCTTTCTGATTCCTCTACAACCTTTTTTACTATTTCTTCAATAGAATTAACTTCTGAATTTAACATTTCAAAACTTATATTTACTCTATCTTTAAAAAGTGGATTCTTAAAATACTTATCTCTGTACCTTACTAAATAAGCAAAATTATCATCATTACATCCTAATTTATTTAATCTAGGTAAAGTTGCAGACATTATAATAATTTTTATATTTAATATTTCAGCATACTTTTCTAAGAATAAAATAATCTCTTTCCATATCTCATTTTTATAACTTTGTATCTCATCTAATATAACTACACTATTTATCATATGTATCAATGGGAAACTTTCTTCTCTTGAAACTCCAAATAAATAATTAAAAAAACCTATGTTAGTAGTAAGTACTATAGGATAGTGTAAAAACTGTTTATTTAGCAAGGATTTTTCATAGTCAATTTTTTGTTTTGTGCTATACTCTTTAACATCTTTATTATCTTCTTCTTCATCATATGTCTGTATCGGAGTTATAGAATTTATAACCACAACATCCTTTTCTATATCTTTAACAGAATTAAACAAATCATTTATAAATATACTTTTAGTTTGTTCTATTAATGTATTAAATGGAAATATATAAAATATTTTAATTAATGATTGATTTAATTCTATAAATTTTAATGCTAAATTTATAGATGTAACAGTTTTTCCACTTCCAGTAGGTGCTTCTAAGTAAAATATATTTTTACTTAGATTATATGTCATTGTTTCTTCAGCTTCTATACTCATCTCTGTTCTCAATTTATTTATATCATTATCTTCATATGGACATTTTTCATCGTTATTTAGATATTCTCTGTACCTATTCATATTTTCATATATTTTAGATTTTTTAAATACATCATAATATTTATTATGATTATCAATAGTCCCAAAATCATCTATAGATTTTCCACTATTATATTCTGATGTGGCATAAAAGTCACAAGATGTAATAATTGCAAACATTAATTTTGAATATATATATAAGTCTATATCTAAACCATCTTTTATAAAACTATCATCCAAATACTTATATGTATCACTAATTATTTTTTTAATAGTTTTTGAAGTTGATTTAATCTCTAAATTATAATTATGTATAAATAAATCTTTAAAATTATCTTCAATATTTATAAATTCATTCTCAAAAGAAGATAAAAATTCCCTAAATGATTTCAAGACTCCATGGTGCTTTGATATTACATATGTATTTATCATTAAAAACAACTTCAATAGCTTTTTCTCTTCAACATCAGCTTTCTTTAACTTTTCAAAATAATAATCAAAATACAATATAGACGAAATAAAAGAATGTTTAGTATATCTTGTTGAAATACTTTTAAAATTTTTGTTGTTCATTTTTACAGATTGAAATGAAACATTAATTTTACCTAAATCATGCATGTAAACCATATTTAACATAAGTTCTCTATAAAAATCCTTACTTAAATAAGAGTTATTTTTAAAGAATTTATCTTCTATTCTTTTTAAACAAGATTCTAAATCTCTTTTGATACATAATTTCATAAAGTATGAGTATACCAAATCTGAATGTTCTTTCAAAGTTTCTGGAGATTTGTCCTTATTTATATGTGCATAAATATTTTGATAATTATTTACATTGCTATTTATATCAAATAATTCAACTTTTTCAAAATACATATATTCCTCCTAGATTCATAAATTTAAATAAACATTAAATTCATATCCCTTACTTCATATACATCTTTTTTACTAAGCAATTTAACTGGTATATTAGTAAATATTATGGTTTCTAAAATATATTGATTAGTTATTCTATCTAACTTACAAGGAAGCTTCTCTTGATACTTAAAAGGTTCTTCATAATCATCGTCATCATCAAAATCATATTTTTCAAATTCAAAATCTTCCCTTGTAAAAAAACTATCTATTCTATCAACACTTTCTGATTTATAAACATCAATAATTAGTTCAATTCCACTTATATTTGCTATATGGTCGTTTTTTCCTAAATAAGGTATGTAAACAAATTTATTAGATAAAAATCTATTTTTCAGATCTCTACAAATATCTGTATCTTCTAATTGTATATATATATCCCAACTAGGATTTTCAAGCCATTGCTCTTTTACTATTAGATTTCCCCCTTTTTCTTCTGAAGCATATCCTACAGAATTATTAAATCTCTGAATCTTTTTATCTATATATCCAAATTCATTTTTGGGAACTATCGATATTTTTATATTCTCAAGTTCAGAGTAGAATTCAGGATATTCATCATCTTTAGTCTGTTGATTATATCCCTTAAGTCCCAAGCAAGATCCCAAAATTCCCATAAGTGCGACTTTATGTATATTTCCATAAGTAAAACAGACTATACTATTTACATCTGGCTTTTTAAAAAATGCAGTTCTCCCACTTAAGTTAAACTTTAAGACTTCCATCTTATACCTCTTTTCTTGTAAATATGTTTATAAACTTTACTTTATCTAATTTTGATGCTATTTTCTCTTTTGAAGGTTTTATTTCTGTTTTATATGGATTGTAATATATTTCTATACTATTAATTTCTTCTCCTAAGTCAATCATTAAGTCAATCATATTTAAAGAAATCAAATCATTTTCACTTTCTTTCTTTTTAAATGCTATATATTGAGTTAAATCTGGTAAATATACTTCTTCATTTGTTTCAATAAATATTGCAAATTCATTTTCACATCCGATTTTTGAATTTGTATTAAATGCAGTCGCACTCACTAAAGCAACTTCTTTAAATTTTTTATAATCATTTTCAGTATACCCCTCAGTCACACCCATACTAACAAAAGCTTCATAGGCCTTTGGATTTATTGAAAAAGGATAAAAATAATGAGCTTCATCACTAACTATTTTTTTACCTAAAGTAGTTGAATTAGCATCTTCCTTTTCTTCTTCATTTGTCGATTTTTTCTTATCTTTGGCTTTCGGGTCTCTAAATGGAGAAAGTATTTGTTGCTCTTCAACATTGCTATCTTCATACTTATTAAATCCTTGACCAATTTGTACTGCTCCTGTAATTCCTATATTATTTCCTACTTCTGCAAATGTAGCTCCAAAGTTTTTGACATCAATAGCTTTAAATAAATTTTCTAACACATTTTGTTGATTTTTTTCTACCTTTAAATCTTCTATATCAAACAATTCTTCATATCTCTCTTTTAGCGACTTTGGTCTGACTTTGATTTCTCCTTTCTTAGATTCATCTATTTTTAATGACTTTATATATAATACTTTTTCACCTTCATTTTCCCACATTTTCTTCATGGGAAATTTAAGAGCTTTGTCACTTCCAAAAATTTCTCCTGTTGATATAGTTTTTGGATATCCAGAAAAATCAGCATTCCAATTTGACATTACAGATTTTATTCCTAACACCCCATATACTCTTTTATTCATCTTCTTTCTCCTCTCCTTTTGTATATATTAAATTAGAATATAGGTAACCACCTATTAATAAATCCCCATTAATTTTTTTATCTTCTACTTCATATCCTACAATCATAGCATATAAATTATCAACTCTCTTACTACCATAATCTATGGCATAATTATATTTTTTAAACAACTTCCTTATCTCTAGCATAAGCTTTTCCTTATTTCGTGCATTTAATATAGGATTAATTAGAGAATGATTCTTATTTTTTGATGATTTATTTTTAGATATAAGATATGAAGCTAATTGTCCAATTGCAAAATAGTATTCTTCATCACTTTGTATACATTGTGTTTGTTTAGAATTTATTTTTTCAAATAAAGATTCACTAATACATTTTATTTTATCTGCCATTTTATATCCTCCATAAAAATAATTTATTATAGCTATTCTTAAGTTATACTGTTCCTTGGCTCTTACATAGTTATTGTTTTTTATAGAATTTTTAATTATATCCATAGAATATTTTGAAAAAGTTTGTCTTACTATATTATCCCTACCTTTATAAAACCATGTATATAACCCGTCTCTATTTCTAACAAATATATCTCTTAGAATTAAATCATTTAAGTTTATTTCTTTAACTTCTCTGAAATAACTATTACACATAAATTTATTAAAATATATAGTATCAATAGTTTTTTCTAATTTTTTAAGATTATTAATATATCCTACTTCTAAACTTGGATTTAAACCATACTTGTCATATTCTATTGGTATTACAAACTTTACATTTATTTTTTTTATTTTAGTATTTAAATTTACCACAGTATCAAAATCATGTATCTCTAATTCTTTCTCTTTTTTTATTCTCAGTATATAGCCACTAAATTCGTTTGGTATATCAGTTTTCCTATGAATTCCTTTTTCACTACTTATATATACTACCTCTTCTCCATTAGCAGCTTTATTCATTAAATAATCAAAAAAAGCCTTTTGTAAGAAAACTTCGTCTTCACTAACCAGATAAGGTGTTGAATTCTTTCTTGTTTTTAATTTTAAAAACGGCTTTTTTTCACTTAATTGCATATTGTCGTTTGGTAACCCATAAGTCTTACCATCAATAATTATATTGAAGTAGTTTTTATTGTATATATTTGGATGTAAATATTTTTGATTTTCTCTATTGTATAAATCTATTTTTTCATCAAAAAATATTTTCAAATAATTTTTATCTTTTTTATTATTTTCAACTAGAGTAAATATATTATCTTTTATCCATGTTCTTATTTTATTTAATTTTTTTTCATCTACTTTACCATATTCCTTTTCCATTAAATCATAAATCTCTTTTTTTCTTTTATCAGATTTATATTTGATTCTTGGATTTAATAAAGCATCATAATAATTATCAATAATGTCTTCTGTAAGTTTTACATTATTATTCTTATTAGGTTTTAAGTTTTCCTTTTTTACAAAAAATGAAAGATAATTATTACTATGTATTAGTTTTTTTGAATCAATTGGTTTATCTATAGACACCAGTTTTGATAGATAATCTAACTCACAAAATTTACTATATATTTGTGTAGTATTGTCTACATCATTTTTTGAGATTTCTAATTTTTCTATTTTTGAAAAATCTTTTACCAATATATACGTTCCATAAGATAAAACATAGCTATCAGTTATCAAGCTATTACCTGTAGATTTATATTCTTTTTCAAAAATCTCTAAACAATCCTTTAACAAATCTTCACCTCCTATAACCATCTATAGTTTACAAAACCAAATCCACGAGAATTAATTTCTCCAACCCCAACTCCAAGTGCAAAGTTTGCAATTTCTTGAGCCATATCATTTTCTGATACTTTAAAACTTATTTTATCTCCAAGTAAGGATATATTTTTGTATTTCATGGAAATAGGTTTTTTGTTTATAAACTTAATCATATTAAATAATTCAAAGTTTTCATCTATTTTACTGTTGGTAAATTCATTGTATTTTTTTATTAAATTTTCCCTAATCCTATTTTCTAAATCTTCTACTGTTTTACTACTCCTCCAATATCCATCCTCAAATTTAGCTATTATTGGAGTAATCGAATAAATACTTTCAATATGTTTTTTAGGTAAAACTTTTTTACTCATTGTAATAACCTTTATTTTATTAGAGTATTGATTTTTTAAATTGTTCATAAAATATATTCCCAATTCACTATCAACTGTTCTAATAATAAAAGTATATATACAATCCTTCTTATAAACCTTATCTTTTTCTAAAGGATACAGTAAATTAAAAGAATAATTTTTAAATTTATTCTCATTGTGAAATTCCTTATATTTTTCTTCCATAACTAATGTATTATCTATTAATTTACGTATTTCTTTGGCTGTATTATCTAAAGCAATATTTTCAAAAAGATATACTTTTACAGATAATTCTATACATTTAATCAATTGACAACGCTCCTAACTTTATGATAATCCATATTAATGGATTAAATATATTAAAATTTTTATATCTATCTAATAACAATAAATCATAAAATACAACTTCTATTTATAAAATTCTTTATTTTTTAACCTTTTCCTTTAATTTTTTTTATTCTTTATTCGACAAACAAAAATGTATACTTTTAATATATAGTATTACAAGCACTTCAATAATTTAAATATAAGTTTAAATTATTGAAGTGCTTGTAATACTCCTTATAAATTATTAAATTAATAAAATTCAAAACAGCTAGATAATTAAATACTATAAATAAAATTTATTTCAAAAGTATTTAATCATCTAGCTGTTTAATATGTTTTAAATACATACTCTATAACTTATCAATTTCATCCAGTAACTCATCAACCAATTTGTCACCATTAATCATTCTTACAATTTCGCCTTTTTTAAATAAAAGACCTTCACCCTTACCACCAGCAATACCTATATCAGCTTCTCTAGCCTCACCAGGTCCGTTTACAGCACAACCCATAATTGCAACAGTAATATCTTTTTCCATACTACCAATCTTATCTTCAACTTCATTTACAACACTAATTAAATCTATATTACATCTACCACATGTAGGACATGATATAACTTTAATCTTATCATTTAAAAGACCCAAACTTCTTAAAATCTGTTTACCAACAACAACCTCTTCAACAGGGTCACCTGTCAAAGATATTCTGACAGTATCTCCAATTCCTTTAAGAAGAAGTGCTCCCACACCTATAGAAGACTTTATTGTTCCTTTATGAATACTTCCAGATTCAGTAATTCCAACATGAAGAGGGTAATCAACTTTTTTTGATATTAATTCATATGCATCAACAGTTTTATAAATATCAGATGATTTTAGAGAAATAACTATATTATAAAAACCTAAATCTTCAAGAATCTTAATATGCCCCATTGCACTTTCAACTAATGCTTCAGCAGTTGCAGAGCCATATTTTTTTAAAATTTCTTTTTCTAGAGAGCCCCCATTGACACCAATTCTAATTTTCAAATTTTTTTCCTTGCATTTCTCAACAACCATTCTAACTCTTTCTATGTTCCCGATATTACCAGGATTTATTCTAACACCATCTACACCTTGTTCTATAGCTTCAAGTGCTAACTTATAATCAAAATGTATATCAGCAATAACAGGTATATTTACACTAGATTTTATCTTTCTTATATTTTTAGCTGCTTCCATATCAGGAACAGCAACTCTAACTATATCACAACCAGCTTCTTCTAATCTTTTTATTTGAGCTATTGTACCCTCTGCATCTCTTGTATCAGTGTTTGTCATAGATTGTATGCTTATAGGATTTTCGCCTCCTATTTTTACACTCCCAACACTAACTTCTCTTGTCTTTCTTCTCTCGTAACTCATATTTCACCTCTATATATTATTTTATATTAAAATCATTCAATATCTAAAAAAATACTACAAACTACATATATATTATAAATTAAAAAGCTATATAGTTAAACAGCTAAGAATAAATTTAATCTTTTAAAACTAATTTATTCTCACTTAAAACTACATAGCCTTTTTAAACTTTATAATTATTGAAATAACCTTAATATATCTTTATATGTTATAAAAAGCATAAATAACATTAAGGCCCCAAATCCAACTACATTTATCATACCTTCTTTATTTGGGTCAAGTTTTTTACCGCCTCTAACAGCTTCTAATAATAACATAAGTATTCTCCAACCATCAAGAGCTGGTATTGGTAATAAGTTTACTATACCTAAATTTAAACTTATTACAGCTGCCAAATATACTACATTTATAATACCTGTTTGAGCTGCATCTGATACCATACCAATAACGCCTACTGGTCCTGCAACAGCATTACCAATTCCTCCTGGTACACGTCCTGTAACCATTTGACCTAAGAATGTTAACATCTGTTTTGTCATATCCACAGTAGTTTTACATGCATTCACTATTGAGCCAAAGAAATCTTTTTCTCTTTGTGGCTGAATTCCTATTTCATACTTTCCATTGTTATCCTTAGGAGTTACATTTACAACTTTATCGCTTCCATCCCTAGTTATACTAAGCTTCAATTCTCCACCAGAAGAAGTATTTATCATATTTGCAACTTCATCCCAAGTCTTAACAGAATTACCATTTATTTTATTTATCTTATCTCCTTCTTGAAGTCCTACTGTTTGGGCAGGAGTATTGGGCATTATTTTCCCAAGTGTAGTAGTTGGAGAACCTATATACAAAAACACTGGTACTAAAAGTACTGCTGCCAATATTATATTAAATATTGGTCCTGCCACAATAGTACTAAATCTTTGTAATATAGATTTATTTCCAAAAGAATTTGGACTTATTTGTTCTTCGTCTTCACCCTCCATACTTACATATCCACCAATTGGAAGAGCTCTTATGGAATACTCTGTATCTTTTTTTACACTATATATCTTAGGTCCCATACCTATAGAAAACTCATTTACCTTAATCCCACTTCTTTTTGCAAATATAAAATGTCCTAATTCATGTATTAATACAATTATACTAAATAGTATTAATGCAGCTATTATAGTCATAAATTCACCTTCCTATTTTTTTATCAGATTTTCAACATAAGCTCTACTCCATCTATCTGTTTCCAAAATTTGTTCTAACGTTGGTTTACTTATGCTTTTATGAACCTCTAAAGTTTTCTCTATGTAATATGGTATGTCATAGAAACCAATTTTATCCTCTAAAAATTCACTTACTAAAACTTCATTTGCAGAATTTAAAACAGAAGAATAAGTTCCACCCATCTTTAGACATTCATAAGCTAATTTTAAACATGGAAAAGTCTCTAAGTCTGGTTCTTCAAAAGTTAAAGTATTAAATTTTGCAAAATTCATTCTTTCAAAACTACTTTCCATCCTATCTGGATATGTAAGGGCATACTGTATAGGCAACCTCATATCTGGACATCCTAATTGTGCAATTATAGAGCTATCTGTATACTGTACCATTGAGTGAATTATACTTTGTGGATGAACCACTACATCTATATTTTCTTGTTTTACTCCAAATAGCCATCTAGCTTCTATTACTTCTAGTCCTTTATTCATAAGCGTTGAAGAATCAATGCTTATTTTTCTACCCATACTCCAGTTTGGATGCTTTAAAGCTTCATTTTTAGTTATATTTAAAAGTTCTTCTTTTTTCTTTCCTCTGAACGGTCCACCAGAAGCTGTAAGTATTATTTTTTCTATATTTTTATTATTCTCTCCATTTAAACACTGAAATATAGCACTATGTTCACTATCAACAGGAAGAATATTTACATTATATTTTTTTGCCTCTGCCATTACAAGCTCGCCAGCAGTTACTAATGTCTCTTTATTCGCTAATGCTATGTCAATTCCCTTTTTTATGGCGCAAAGTGTTGGAACTAATCCTATCATTCCCACAACAGCAGTTAAAAGTACATCAATTTCATCTAACGATGATATTATTTTTAATCCTTCCATCCCTGTTAAAACTTCTATCTCTATATTTTGTGGCAATATTTCCTTTAATTTTAATGCTTTACTTTCCTCAAAAACTGTTACATATTTAGGTCTAAATTCTACAATTTGTTCAAGTAGTAATTCAATACTACTATTAGCTGATATTGCAACTACTTCAAACTTGTCTCTATTTTCTCTAACTACATCTAAAGTTTGCTTACCTATAGAGCCTGTAGAACCTAAAATTGATATTTTTTTCATATGATAATCCTTTCTAATAATAAATATACCCTACCAAGACATTATAACACTACTAAAACAATTATTTTTACTATTCACAAAAACTTCATATAATTACTGGAAAAATATATTTAGTTTACATTATAGCATTACTCTTTAATTTTAATTTATTCACATATAGTTACTTTTATTTTTAATCCAGTAAAGCTCTATCTATTAAATTAAACCTTAGCTATTCTTTATGTGTTTTTACAATATTATTAAAATATTTTAGCATCATTAAACATCCTTTTTTATTTCTACAACATCTTCTATTTTACAGTCTAGTGCTAAACATATCTTTTCCATTGTATCCATAGAAACAGACTTATCATTTCCTAATCTACCTAAAACAGAAATACTTATACCTGATATATTTACAAATTCCATCTTTTTTATTTTTCTATCAATTAGCAATTTCCACAATGGAGTGTATGAAATCATTTTATCACCTCTTCTAAAATCTATTTTATCATATTTTATCTATTTTGAAAAATTTTCATCTTTTTCGATAAATAATCCCTTATTCAAAATCAGCTAAGACCATGCTCTCTCAATATTGATAAATAAATTCATTTTCATATAACAATAAATAGCACCTATCAAAAATCAGGTGCTATTTAATATTTAAATTTATTAATCAATTTGATAATCTTCCATAACATATTCAGAGACATTCTTTGATGCTTTACAATAGTATGTACAGCTTCCACAATGTATACATCTTTCAGGATGATACGAAGATAATAGAACATCATAATTATTATCTATCATTTGTACAATTTTTGATATATTGACTTTTGCAGGACATTTTCTTGTACACACACCACATTTTTTACATTTATTTTTATTGCTTATGTTTGATGGTTTAGAATATGCAGCAAAATTTCCAAAATACGAAAAATCATCTTTTTCTGTTGCTTCAAAACAGGACATTACTCCATTACCTTTATATAATAATTTATCTTCATTTTCTTTAAATGTATTTTTTAAAATATTTGAGATATTATCTGTTGGATATATGTATGCTACTCTAGCACTTCCATTGGATAAGTCAGCTATAGTAATAAAACGTCCTGTATCATAACATTTATTTATAATTTTACATATTTGATATACACTTTGAAGATTTAATACTAAAATACCATTATTTACTGGAAATTCATTTTTCTCTAAACTTATACCAAGTACCTGTTGTATAAGGAAATGCTCTTCTCCCATAGGATATCGTGATGAAACTATTTTAAGAGAAAAACTACCATCCGTTTCTAATCTTTTATTTTTAGATACCATAATTACATCTTGCAAACCAAGTGCTTCTTTTAAATAATAAATAGAATGAACTATCTCTGAATATCTATTTTCCAATATCCATTCATCATGGACAAGCCCAGGGTCACATTCAACAGCATTAATCAATAATATCTTCTTGTCTAATTCTAATGAACAAAACTTTTTGATTTTTTCTGATATAAAAAAACTATTTCCACTCATACCAGTAATCTTTACTTTCTCAAGTTCTGCAATCAATTCATCTCTTGTAATATTTGTTGTAAAATCTGACATTCTTAATTCTTTTCCAATTAACTCAGGTGAAGATAGAGCAACCACCTTACCTAGATAATTTTTTACGATTTTCCTATTACCCTTTCCATATTTTTGTTTTTCTTTCTTTTGAATTGTCTTTAATTTATAATTATTTTTAACTATTTTCTTATTTATAAGAGATTGACTGTGCATACTATTCTCCCTCCTTAAAATTTTCTAAGTAAAAATATTCAACATGCATCCTAAATAATTCCATTAATTTTTCTACATCATACTTTGCTGTGTGGTATAGAAAAAATGGAGCATATAATTCCATTGCAAGCACTTCTGGATTTTTTGAAATCATTATCCCATCTTCTATTAATTTTTCAAAAGTTAGTTTCTGAGAAGTTATTGGAAACTCAATAAAAAAATCATTAAAAATTTGAGCCATTTTCTCGTTTTTGAATTGCTCAATAAGAAGAACTCTACGAAACATCACCATCCACTCATCGTTAATTTGAAAATCAAACATTGAAATACACACTTGAACAAAGCTTTCCATGTTAACACATATAGAATTTTGTGCATAATCACACTGTTTTAAAAAATGTGCCTTAGATTTTTCTACAATATCATCAAATATAGCTTGCTTACTTGGGTAATGTTTATACAAGGCACTATTACTTACACCAACAGCATCCGCTATACTTCTTATAGACACTGCATCAAAGCCCTTTACTGAAAATAATTTCATAGATTCATTTAATATTTTTTCCTTTGTATTCATAATTTAACTCCTCTTCGCAAAATAAGGTGAGCGATTGCTCACTTTTATTATAGTAACCAATCGCTCACCTTGTCAATAGTTTTTTATTTTATACTGTTTTAAGTTTTCAAAAATATGTCTTAAAATAATCTGTATCTACTTAAAAAGCTTTACAGAAAATTATACTTATTATTTATTAGCTTTAAGTAATGATAGAAGTAATTTCTTCTGATTATAAATTTACATAATCATTAGCCCAAGTTAATATAACATTCCAAAAAATAAAAAACATCAATGTTACTATTTTATATAAATATGCTAAAATAAAACGAAGTAATGGATTAAAAAACTATACTATTAATAGAGGGTAATTAAATGAAGCAGAGTGAAAAAAGAGAAAATGAATTTATAAAAAATAGATGGACTTTAGCTGTCATAGAAAAAGAAAAAAAGGTTACTCGTATCATTCGTTACTTACTAACAACACTTGCTATCATTGCTCTATTTACTCCTGTAAAAATCAAATTTTCCATCTATATATTTATATTATTGTTCAATTGGATGATGTATTTATGGCTATATCCTAAAATGCTAATAGAAATGCCTAAAACAAAAGAACTCAGAAAGTATCATATACCATTTCCTCTAACTACATGTATATTATCTATGTTAGTTCTACTTTTATCAACAAACACCTTAAATACACCAAATAATGAAAGATTTAGTTTTGCTGGAATTTACATGATAGTATTGATAAAGAAATAAATCCTTCTCGCTCTGGGAACGATTACTATCTTAAAATAAATGTAAAGAATAAAATAAAAAAAATGAAAGTTTCTAATAATATGTATGATTCGACAAATAAAAACAACTCAATTCAACTTTGTAAAAGAAAAAGTATCTTTGGTTATGAATACTGGACATTGTACAAATAACATAATTACATTATTAATAAAATCAAATTGAAATCAACTTAGTTATTATATAAACATTTTATTCTTACGATTATTAATATAAATAAAACCACTAAGAAAAAGCATTAGCTCCCTTACTAATGCTTTTATCTATTGCTAATTTTGATTACAAATTTTTTAATTCTTCTAGCATGCTATGTACTTATTATACTTTTACAATATTTATATTATTTTTCAGTCACATATTTATTAAAAAATTCTTTTTCTTCTATACGATGTGACATTTCAATAATGCACTTAATAATACTGTAGACTTTTTCACGATTAAAGGTTTCTTTAAGTAAGCTTTTATTAATGCTTTAAGCTTTTCTAAAATTGAATTAACTGGTTCTGATATTTCATTAAAAGCATTTTCAGTTACCTCAATTATAATGTATCTATAATAACTAATCACTTATTAAAGGTGATTAGAATACTTTGTAGTTATATGTGTTTGTCTTAAATAGTTCCATCATTTGTATACTAAAATAAACCCAATTCTTGAGAATATTGATTATACTTTTAGATAGAAAACATACAATATGTATTTTTACCTTCTTCTTTTGCTCTATACAAAGCACCATCTGCACGATGATATAACTCATAAAACTGTTTACCATCTTCTGGATATATAGAAATACCTATACTTACACTTATTTCAAAACTTAACTCATCATATGTAAACGTAGTATCTAATCTTTTTAATATATCATGACCTTTTTTTTGTAGGCTTTCTTTTTCTCCATTATACTCCATAAATGCTATAAATTCATCGCCTCCAACACGGCCAACAATATCTGTTGTCCTAAAGTTACTTTTCAAACATTTCGCTAACTCAATTAAGATTTTATCTCCAAATACATGCCCCATAGTATCATTAACATCCTTAAAATTATCTACATCAATCATAAATAAAGCATAATTCTTATTTTCATCACATGATAGCAACATGTGTCTTATCTTTTCCTCAGTAGTACTTTTATTTAGTAACCCTGTCATTAAATCATTTTGAGATTGCTCAATTAACTTATTGTACTCTCTCTTTTCTTCATCAATATTTCTTATTTTCCCTAGTATTGATATAGTAGTATCCCCAATCTTATCAGGTTCATTGAACACTATAGAACACCATAGATGTATATCACCTTTAGAACGTATACGTATCTCTATTTCTTCTGGTTTGTTACCAACATGTGCTTCTTCTAAAGCATCAAGTAAAATCTTATGATCTTCTTCATAAATATTTGATAACTGTTCATCAATTGTTCCTCTTGGTTCTATCCCAAATATACTATAATAATTATCAGAAAATGTTATTGTATCATACTTAAAACTATATTCAAATAAAACATCACCCCACTGTTTTAAAGCCCTCTGATAACGATTGACCAGTCTATTAGATTTTTTATCACTTTTTTCACAAGTTGCATCTGTTACATCTACAATACTTGAATAAAAGTACTTCTTTCCATCTTTATCACTTTTACATAACCTAGAAATGGTTTCTAAATAAATTAAACGATTATCTTTACATCTAATACGATAGTGAAGTGTAACTATATCTTCAGAATTAACTTGACTTATCATATCGCCAAGTACAATTTTTCTATCTTCTTCAATAATTAAATTGATATACTTTCCATCAAACTTACTTTTAATTTCTTTTTCTGTATAACCTATCAAGGATACAAAGCTAGGAGAAATATAATCTAAAGTAAAATTTTCATCAAAACGAATACATTTTACACAAGCAGGAATATTATCCAAAACTCTTCTGTATTTCCAATATGATTCTTCCATCTCTAAAGACCTTTTCTTAAGCCTATCATTTTCTATTATGACTACAATTAAACTTTTAGAACCCTGCTTACCTTTTACTACATTGCCTGTTCCAAGTATCCATATAGGAGTTCCATCAGATTTTAATACCCTAAATTCAATTGTAACTATATCACTAATTCCAAGTTGCCTTCTAATTTCATAATTCACATATTCTATATCCTCTGGGTGGACAAATCCTAATGCTTGATTTTTAAATTTTTCTTCCATCTCTTTGACAGTATAACCTAACATCCTTCTATAGCCTTCATTACATGTAAGAAAAGTAAATTCAGGGTCCATTCCTACTTGAAATATGCCTGCATAGGCATTATCAACCAATTCCTTTATATTCATTGGATGTGTTGGAGTAAATACAGAATATACCATACTTTTTTCTTTTTCTATAGAGATGTCTTTTGATATAATATCTTCTTGATAATTAAGAGACTCAAAATTTTTTTTAAAGTAATACTCATAAAATTCACTTGCATTTATAGGCTCATTATAATAAAATCCCTGCAATATTTCTGGTCTCATCTGTTCAATTATTTTTAAAGTTTCTTTATTTTCAATTCCTTCAACATAAACTGACATATTCATACTATGACATAAATTAATAATTTGAGATACAATTTTTTGGTCTATTACATCATATGTAATACGATTTAAAAGAGTATGATTAATTTTCAAAGAATCAGCACTTAACTCACGAAAAATTTCTAAAGATGAATGTTTTGCTCCAAAACTGTCAAATGTAATCCTAATACCTTGACTGCGAAGAAAGTCAAAAGAATTCCTTATTTCTTCTATTTTTTTTATGTTATCATTTTCTGTTAATTCCAATGTAATTAGAGATGGAGATATACCCTCTTCCTTTATAGTATCTAAAATAAAAAACTTGAAGCTAGGTTCTTCAAGCTGCTGATATGACACATTTATATTCATCTTGAAATTTGGCATATACTTTATCCATATTTTTAATTGTTTTAAAGCTGTTTTAATCACCCATTGGCTAACTTTATCCATAAGACCAGAAGACTCTAAAAAAGGTATAAATTCAGTTGGTCCAAGTTTCATTTCAAAATTAGGATTTTTCCAGCGAAGTAATACTTCGCATCCATACAGTTTCTTGCTATTAGTAAAAATAAGTGGTTGATAATTTAAATAAAATCCTTTAAAATTATTTAAGACACTTTCTCTTAGATACTCTATCAACTGTATAGAATACTGCGAAAAAGTTAGCTCATCTTTTGAATAGACAATTAATGTTCTTTTGCCTTGCTTTTTTGCTCTTTCAAATGTAACACGTGCATTTTGATACAATGTATCACAATCTATACCATCTTTTGGATAAAAGCAAATACTTCCTGATATCGTGAATGAAATAGCATGTCCATTAATCTGTTTTATACATTGTGCTATATCTTGAAATCTATTAAAGAGTTTTGTTAATTCATAACAATCTCCATTTGGATACAAAATTCCAAAACCATTTCCATCTAATCTATATAAACTTATGTTTTCAGGTAAAAAAGGTAAAATAGATTTAGAAAATTTTTTCAAAACCCTATCTCCAAATGAATAAGAATATAAGTTATTAATCTGTTCGAAATCATCAATTCCAATAAACATAATACCATATGGCTTTTTCTGAGTTTCTAAACTTGAAAGCATCATTCTAAAATTGTAATTTCCCTTTAAATTTGTTAATTTGTCTATAATATTATTAGTTAACATGTCTATTAATCCATCCTCCTTAAATTACTTTAACTTTTTGAAATAAACATTTCTCTATTATTTTTTTAATTCCAATCATATTTTCTAGTTCTGAAAATTTTTATATGCATAATAAATTCTTACCTAATTCAAAAGTTATTTTTATACTGGTATACTTTAAATTACATCATCAACTTGATGATATTGAAGATGGAGTACCTAATATATTTCAATAAACAATTAAAATATATTATTTATTGAGAATTTAACTATTTGAATCTATTTTATCATATTTTGGAAATATTTTCCTTTATTTTGAGATATCACTTAAATTATACCCCTACTTATCAAATAAAATCAATAATATACTTATTACTGATTAATTATATATAAAAATAAAATTTATAAATTGAGAATAAATCAGTTATATTTAGATATATAGCTTATAAAAAGATAATATATTTAAAAATGTCGAAATTATTAAATAAAAAAAGATTTTTTACAATATTTTCTAAATTATAAAAAAAATGAAAATAGCCATGTAACTAAATACTCACAGAATTCTTCTGCTTTTTAAAAGTTACATAGCTATTTTCATTACTAGCAATTATAGACTGCCTTTTTAAAACCAACCAATCTTTATCTAATAAAAAATTTAATAGTATTATATACAAAAGGCGCTACTAATATAACACTATCGAATCTATCTAATATACCCCCATGACCAGGTATTATCTTTCCATAATCCTTTATCCCTACATATCTCTTTATTGAAGATGCAAATAAATCTCCCAATTGAGCTATTATACTTCCTATGCTTCCTATTATAGCCAATTGAAGCAAATCAATACCAAATAAATACCCAAATAAAATACAACAAAGTGTACTTCCTATTATTCCTCCAATAGCTCCTTCTACAGTCTTTTTAGGACTCACTTTAGGAATTAACTTATGTTTGCCAAGTAAATAGCCACTAAAATATGCAAATATATCTGTCATAAAAGATATTACAAATATAAGCCATACATAGATATTTCCTCTTTCAAAGCTATTTATAGTTATAACTATAAAATCTAAAAATACTCCTATATAAAAAACTCCTAAAAATGTAATCGAAACATCTATAACATTGCTTTTGCCCATCAACATATAAATTATACTTGCTAAAAATAAAATGAAAAGCACTGCATAAGTATATTCCAATGGTAAGTTAAAAATATTTTTTACAGCTAAATAAATAGAAAATATATACCCTATAATAAATATTGGATGTATATCTTTTATTTTAAATGCTTTATAAAATTCATGTAATGCAATATAAACTATTGCCATCTCAGCTATATAAAGAGGTATCCCTCCATATACAACAAATAGAAATAATGGAACCAGAGCTAGTGAAGCAATAATTCTTGTAAGCATAAAATAATCTCCTTACTTAAGTCCTCCAAATCTTCTATCTCTTTTTTGATATAAATATATAGCCTTTTGTAATTCTTCTTTATTGAAATCAGGCCAATGTATATCAGTAAAGTAAAACTCAGAATAAGCAACTTCCCAAAGTAAAAAGTTACTCAATCTTTGTTCTCCACTTGTTCTTATGACCAAGTCTGGATCTGGTATAGACTTTGTGCTTAAATAGTTTTTTATAATATCTTCATCAATATTGTTTATATCTATTTTACCACTTTCACAATTTTTTACTATATCTATAAGAGCATTTTTTATATCTGCCCTACTTCCATAGTTCAATGCTAAATTTAAGTTAACTCCTGTATTGTCTTTTGTCATTTCCTTAGCTGAATTTAATTCTCTTATACAAGTTTTTGGTAAAGCACTTATCTCTCCTATAGCTGTTACTTTTACATTGTTTTGATGCAGTTCAGCTATTTCATTTCTTAAGTATGTAGATAATAAGTTCATAAGTGTATCAACTTCAAGTTTTGGTCTTTTCCAATTTTCTGTTGAAAATGCATATAGTGTCAAGTGCTTAACACCTAAATTTGAACATTCTTTAACTATATCTCTTATAGTTTCTACTCCAGCCTTATGTCCTGCAGTTCTTGGAAGAAATCTGGATTTTGCCCATCTTCCATTCCCATCCATTATAATAGCAATATGAGTAGGTATGTTATTTAAGTCTATGTCATACATGATGTTGTTATTCATATTTTGCCTCCAATATTGTTCTGACTCCTTAAATTAAGGAGTCAGAAAAGTATGTGATTATTAGTTCTACACTATCACCTATCTCAGATATTTTTATAACTCTAGGAACTACAAGTTTATCTTTATCCTTTTTACCTTCAATAGATTTTATGGTATAAGCTACATTTCGTTCATCAAAATATTGTTTTACCTCATCTATATGAAGACCTAAAAGGTTATAATATTTTTTCAATATTATACCTCCATTATATCCTTTTCTTTTTTAGCTAATAATGCATCTATTTCTTTTATAAATTTATCAGTCATTTTTTGAACTTCATCTTGTGCTTTCTTTAATTCATCTTCTGTTATTTCTCCGCCTTTTTCCATTTTCTTAATTTTTTCATTGGCGTCTCTTCTTTCATTTCTTATTCTAACTTTAAATTCTTCTGAAGCTTTACTAGCTTTTTTAGCTAATTCTTTTCTTCTTTCTTCTGTTAAAGCAGGTACAGAAAGTCTTATAACTTCACCATCATTTGATGGATTTAATCCTAAATCTGAGTTAGCTATAGCTTTTTCTATTTCGTGCATAGCAGATTTGTCCCAAGGAGATATCATTAATATTCTTGGCTCGGGTACAGATATAGCACCAATTTGATTTATTGGAGTTGGAGTTCCATAATAATCAACTCTTATTTTGTCTAACATTTGTGCATTAGCTCTTCCTGCTCTTATAGTTCCAAATTCGAACTTTAAAGCATCAATTGTCCCATTCATTTTCTCTTCTAATTGCTTATGTATTTCTAGTTTCATAATTTTACTCCTCCTTCATTCTTCATTATTTTACAGTAGTTCCTATATTTTCACCTTTTACTGCTCTTATTATATTCTCTGTTGTAAGCTCAAATACCTTTATTGGAATCTTATTATCCATACATAAAGATGTAGCTGTAGAATCCATAACTTTTAACTCTTTTTGTATAACTTCCATATGACTTAACTCTGTAAATTTCTTAGCATCTGCATGTACTTTTGGATCCTTGTCATATACTGCATCAACATTTTTAGCTAACAAGATAACTTCTGCTTCCATTTCAGCAGCACGTAAAGCAGCAGTTGTATCTGTTGTAAAGTAAGGGTTTCCAGTTCCTGCACCAAATATAACAACTCTTTCCTTTTCTAAATGTCTAACTGCTCTTCTTCTTATATATGGTTCTGCAATTTGTCTCATGTCTATAGCAGTTTGAACTCTTGTAGCAACGTCTATATTTTCTAGTGCATCTTGTAATGCCATTGCATTCATAACTGTAGCTAACATACCTATATAGTCAGCAGTAGTTCTATCCATTCCTTCGCTAGTTCTACCTCTCCAGAAGTTTCCACCACCTACAACTACAGCCACTTCAACACCTATTTCTTGTATTTTTTTAATAGCAATAGCAATATCATTAACTACATCATTATTTATACCAAAACCTCTTGCTCCCGCTAATGCTTCTCCACTTAATTTTAACAATACCCTTTTGTACATTGGTTTATCCATCAGAAACCTCCTATTTCAATCCTTCATATCCATTTTTTCTATTTTTTAAAAAAGAGAACACCTGCGTGTTCTCTCTTTGGTTATTATTTAAGTTGCTTAGCAACTTCTTCTGCAAAGTTTTCTTCTCTCTTTTGTATACCTTCACCAACTTCGAATCTCACAACTTTAACAACTTTTATATCAGAACCTACTGCTTTAGCAACATCAGCTACTAATTGTTTAACAGTTATATCTGGATTTTTAACGAAAGTTTGCTCTAATAAACAAACCTCTTTTAATTCTTTTTCTAATCTTCCTTTAACCATTTTTTCAACTATATTAGCTGGCTTTCCTTCATTTAATGCTTGTTGAGTTAATACTTCTGTTTCATGTGCTATGTATTCAGCATCTACTTCATCTCTTGAAACGTATTTAGGATTCATAGCAGCAACTTGCATAGCTACATCTTTACCTAATTCTAAAACTTTAGCATCTCTAGCTTCTGTTTCCATTTCAACAAGAACACCTATTTTTCCACCACCGTGGATATATCCAGCAACTTGTCCATTAGTTACAACTTTAGCAAATCTTCTAAAGTCTAATTTTTCACCTATTTTTGCAACTCTATTATTTAAAACTTCTTGTAAAGTTATTCCTTCTCTATGAGTTTCACCTAATAAAGAAGCGATATCTTCTTTATCAGTAGCTAATGCCATACAAGCAGCATCTTTAACGAACACTTTGAAGTCTTCATTTTTAGCAACGAAATCTGTTTCTGAGTTAACTTCTACCATAGAAGCAACTGTGTTATCATCGTTCATTTCTATTGCAACTAGACCTTCAGCAGCAACTCTACCAGCTTTTTTAGCAGCTTTTGATAATCCTTTTTCTCTTAATAAATCTACTGCTTTTTCCATATTTCCTTCAGCTTCTTGTAAAGCTTTCTTGCAGTCCATCATTCCTGCGCCTGTACTTTCTCTTAACTCTTTTACCATTTGAGCAGTTATATTAGCCATTTTTTAAGTTTCCTCCTACTTATTCTATTCCATATTATAAATGGTAAGGGCAACCCTTACCATTTAATTGTCAAATTATTATTCTTGGTCTTCAGCTACTTCTTCTTCAGCACCTTGTCTACCTTCAATTACAGCTGTTGCCATAGCACCAGTTATTAATTTTACGGCTCTTATTGCATCATCATTTCCTGGTATAGCAAAGTCTAATTGTTCTGGATCACAGTTTGTATCAACTATACCAACTACTGGTATACCTAATCTGTGAGCTTCTTGAATAGCTATGTTTTCTTTTCTTGGGTCAACTACGAACATTGCACCTGGTAATTCAGGCATGTCTTTTATTCCACCTAAGTACTTTTCTAGTTTTTCTTTTTCAGCTCTTAATTTTATAACTTCTTTTTTAGGAAGAACGTTAAATACGCCTTCTTCTTCCATTTTTTCTAATTCTCTTAATTTATTTATTCTAGTTTTTATAGTTTTGTGGTTTGTTAACATTCCACCTAACCATCTTTCATTAACAAAGTACATTCCGCATCTTTCAGCTTCATCTTTTATCGCATCTTGAGCTTGTTTCTTAGTTCCTACGAATAAGATTGGCTTTCCTGTTTCAGCTACTTCTTTAGTGAACTTGTAAGCTTCTTCAACTTTTTTAACTGTTTTTTGTAAGTCGATTATATATATTCCATTTCTTTCTGTGAATATATACTTAGCCATTTTAGGGTTCCATCTTCTTGTTTGGTGACCGAAGTGAACACCTGCTTCTAATAATTGTTTCATTGATATTACTGACATATTTACCTCCTGGTTTTATACCTCCAGCTTGATCTTCTCCCTAAAAAACCATGTAATAGGCACCTTTTAAGGATCCCAATGCTGTGTGTGATTTATTTTATTTTTTCACCTCTAGTAGTATATCATAGAGGTGAAAAAATAACAATATTTTTTCCATATTTTCTATTTTTATATTTTTTTGTATATTTTATACCATTTTTTTGAATTTAATTTGCAAATTTCATTTTTAATTTTGTTTTTAATGGTATATTATCAACACTATTATCACTAACTATATCTACACTTCCAAGTAAATCACCTGAGCTAGTGTAATATTTTATAGTACCCATAGTATCACCTTTTTTAACAGGATACTCCATATTTTTAATTTTTACTTCGGATTTTATATTTTCATCATTTTTTAATATTGTATAAAGTTCATTTTTGGCTTTCAAAGTAACCTCTAATTCTTTCATTCCTTTTATATATCTCTTACCAATAAAGCTATCTTTATCAATTACTTTTTTCATATTAAAATTCTCTTTTCCATATTTTAACATGGCCAAAGAAGAAGATATTCTTTTATCTTTATGATTAGCACCTAATACAACGCCTATTACTCTACGTTTTTTCTCATTTTTATCATTCTTATTAACAATCATAGAAAATGATAAACAATAACCAGCATTCCCAGTGTACCCTGTTTTTATACCATCAACTTCAGGTATAATTCTCAATAGTGCATTTGTATTGCTTTTTTCAAAGCTTCTATCTGAGTTTGTATAGGTTTCCATATCAGTTATAGCTGTTACTTGCTTTTCATAATGGTCAAACATGTATTTTCCAAGAATAGATATATCTCTTGCAGTAGATATATTTTCTTTTGCTGGTTTTTTTGGATTACTTAAATCATATATTGGAAGACCATTTGGATTTAAAAAATGGGTATTAGTCATTCCTATTTCTTTTGCTTTTTTGTTCATCCTATCTACAAATGCTTCTTTAGATTTACAAATATGTTTTGCTATAGCAATTGCGGCATCATTTCCTGATACAATCATAAGACCTCTCATAAGTTCTATAAGTGGCACTTCCTCACCAACTCTTAGTTTATAGCTTGAACCTTTCACTGAAGCAATGGACTTGTCTATCTTTATTATGTCAGTTTCTTTTACTTCTTTATTTTCAATAGCCTCTATTGCAAGTAAAAAAGTCATCATCTTACTTAAACTTGCTAAAGGTACCTTCATATCAGGTTCTTTACCATACAAGACTCTACCTGTTTCTTGGTCTATAAGTATAGATGTTTTTGAGTATTTGTCTACGGATTTTTCATCAGCATATGAATAATTTGGTATTATAAATGCTAGAATCAGAGTTAATGTTAAAATTTTTTTTATTCCGTTTTTCAATTTTTTCACCTTCTTGGATTATTAAGTATATTTATATTTAAATTTTCCCTCTTTAGTCCAATTTATATCTAGTAATTAATACCTATCCATATTTACACAGATATTATCTTATCATTCTCTTAATAATCACAGATGCCCAAATTGCTCCTATTGTAACTCCTAAAAATACTTCTATACCTGCTAAAGCTTTACCAATCAAACTTGTAGCAACCATATCTCCGTATCCTACTGTACTAAATGTAGCCATACTAAAATACCACAAATCTATATACGTTTTAAAAATTTCACTTGCTGAATAATTACCTAAGTTATTTATATTTAAAGTTATAAGTGTACTGTTTGAACTTTCTATACCTACAAATAGATATAATAGGGCAAAACTACTTATTATAGCTATAATCACAAATAATATATTCCATGGTTTTTCTCCATAACCTGTAGTATAGTGCGCTATTTGGTCAAAAAACTTTTCAACTAAATAACTGCTGAGAGTTGGATAATCAGAGCGTTTTATCATTTTACTACTATAAATTCTTTCCTTATAATAGTAAGGTCCTATCATCTCATAATCTCCAATTTTTGTAGCTTGATTTCTAGCTATTCTATAATTTATTTTTCCATGCTTGCATTCACTTTTTCCATACTCCACATTTTTAAGTATAAATTTTGTACACATACTAAAAATTATTCCATCCATTCTTGGAAAATTTTCTACCTTATTAACTACTAAATCAGGCCCTTTAAATTTTACTTTTTCAAATATCTTATCATTTATATATACCTTATTAAACTTTGTTTTATTAAAATCACAATTTTCTAAAAATACACAAGCATTAAAAAATACCTGACCCCTAAAATCTGTATAATTAAAAATAACATTTTTTTTAAAAAGATATTTTCTAAAATTTGCTTCTTGTTTAAATATTGTTTCAGAAAAATTTAATAATTTATAGTCATAAGTTAATATTTCTTCTGCATTAAATTTATTTTCAAATATAAAGCCATTAAATTCATTTATTTCTTCCTTATATATATTGTCCATCATTAGTTTTATATCTTCACTAGATTTATTTTCTTTATGAAAAATACAATATCCAGAAGAATCTGCTTCTCTATGACATTTTTTTCTTTCATCTATTTTAGATATCCATTTGCAATTCATAAATATCCTCCAGTACAAAAAAATTATCACTATTTTGTATTAGTTTGGATATTATTTTATTTTATATACTTAAATACATACAAAATATATATTAAATTGTTTATTTTAAAATTTTCAAGTTATTTCTCATTAGATGAACAGTAAAATTTATCTATACTCAACACCTTTGCTTGTCATCTTCATTAAAGTAGTATAATTACAAAACTACTTATCTTTTCTAAGTAGTTTTGTAACCATATTTAATGCTACTAAGTCATCCATAAATCCTATTGGAAATACAAAGTCTGGAATAACATCTGTTGATATAACAAAGTAAAGCAACATACTTCCAATTAATAAATATTTCTTTATTCCTAATTTTCCTGTACAAAATTCAGCATACATATCTCTCAGCCTATCTGTAAATTGACCTTGTTTTTCTATGGAATCTATTTTTTTACTAAAATTATCAAAAAGTAATTTTTTCCCTTCATCTGTTTGAACATATAACTTGCATTTACTTAACTCTTTCTCAATATTTCCGTTGAAATTTTTATCATTAATTAAATTTGCAAATCCTAGTACATCATCAAAGTTACTAAAATCGCTATCTATATTAAAAATTTGTTTATTATTACTGTTTTTAAATTCATATCCTGATGCTTTTAATAGCTCTTCTAAGTTTACATTTAAGTGTATTGCAATCTTTTCTAGGTGATTTATATTTGGTTTTTGTTTATTATTTGCTATTCGAGATATAGTAGATTTATCAATTCCGCTTTTTTTGCTCAATTCTCCCATTGATGTTGACTTTTCTTTTAATAACGTCTTCAATAGATTACCAAAATTCTCAACCTCACTATGTTGCTCCATTATTTTCACCTGCTTTATTATGTTTGGTTTTATATTATATAATATGAGTTTTTTGTTTTTTAGGTGTTGCAAAATGTTGAAATTTTATCAACACTCTATTGGTTTATCTGTAACAATTTATCTCTTTTTACAATACTATAAATATATAAGTACAAAATTTAAGAGAAAGGATGTTAATCTACTGTGATTGAATCAATTTTATTAGTGACTTCTCTTTGTATAGATGCCTTTGTAACAAGTTTTGGATATGGCGTAAATAAAGTTAAAGTTCCTTTATATTCGAATATAATTATTAGTGTGGTTTGTTCAGCAATTTTGGCAATTTCACTTTTTGCAGGTACAATAGCCAGAGACTTCTTACCTCAAAATATAACAATGTTAATATGTTTTTTAATTTTATTTTTATTAGGAAGTGCTCGATTAGTTGAGAGTTTCTTTAAATCTTATTTTAAGAAAAAATCCATACATTCAAAAGATTACAAATTTAATATGCTAGACCTTAAATTAAATTTTAATGTCAGTGTTGAACCTGATACTTTAGATACAAATAAATCTAAAATTCTTAAATCTGCTGAAGCATTTACACTTGCACTTGCTTTAAGCTTAGATGGATTAGCTATTGGATTTGGGAGTGGTCTTGTAGGTGTAAATTATATACAAGTTATCTTGTTTTCTCTAATTTCAAATGTAATAGCAGTATCATTTGGTTGTTTACTAGGAAATGTATTTGTTAAAAATATAAATCTAAATTTATCTTGGTTAAGTGGTTTGATTTTACTAATTATTGGATTTATGAAAATATGTTAACAAAAAGGCTATCTTAAAATTTTATTTTAGATAGCCTTTTTATATATATTTTAAAAGATAAAAACTTCTATTTAAATTTAATTATTATATTAGATAAAAATTGACAATCAAATACCTTTACTAAATTACAAACTTTTCTTATTGCATATTAAGTTTAATATATCCAAGCTGAACTCCCTTTGTGACAGCTTCTAATGAAGAAGATACATTTAGTTTATCAAAAATATTTTGGATATGATTAGACACTGTTCGCTCACTTAAATATAATTGACTTGCTATATCTTTTCTCTTAACTCCATTATATAGAAATTGCAATATTAATTTTTCTCTATCCGTTAGCTCTTCAATATATTTTATTTCATCTGGAAAATAATTATATCCATTTTGAATCTGATTTAATATTTCAATAAATTTATCTGGCTCGATATTTTTATTTATAAAGCCTTTAGTACCCATTTTTTGAGCTTCATACTTATATACAGGTAAATCATAACCCGTTAACATGACTATATTTACTTTAGGTATCATTCTTATAATGTCTTTTGCTAGAGACAACCCATCATTATCAATCTTTCCTAAATTAATATCAATAAGAATTATATCGGGTTTTTCATTTTTAATTATTGAAATTACCTGGGAAATATCTTTAATATAAATAAATTTTTCTATTTCAGTATAATCTTCCAATGCAATTTCTAAGCTTTTTGCAAATAACACATGGTCATCTATTAATAAAATATTTATAATAGTTCTCTCCTTCCATAGGAATTTTTACACTAATACTCAATCCAGAAGCTGTCTTATCAATATTAAGAACGCCATTTAACCTATGTAATTGTTCTTGAATAGATGATAGCCCATTATTTTGATGTCTTATTAAATCATATTCACTTTCCACTCCTACTCCATTATCTAATACTGAAAGAATTATATCTTTATTTTTTTGAATTAGTGAAATTTCGATTTTAGAACAATTTGAATGTTTAAAAGCATTTGTTACTAACTCTTTTAATATACGGTATATAATAAAATTATATGGCTCAGCCAAAAATATATTATCTTCACATGTAAAACAAATTTCTATATTTTTAGATAAATAATTGCCTCTAATCATAACAAACATATTTTCTATATTTTCTTTTAATGTAAGTGTTTTTAATAATATTGGATGATAATTTTGCATTTGGTCACGAATAGATAAATTTAATTTTTCTAATGTACTTACGATTATATATTTGACATCTGGCTTTTCAGATTTTTTCATCATATTTTTAATTGACAGTAAATCTTGTAATATTTCGTCATGTAAATAATTGGAAAAATCCTTTTTAAGTTCTTCCTCATTATATATCTGCATTAGATTATTTATTAAATTACTTTCTTGTACATTAAATTTTTCTACTGAATTTTTATTGCAGATGATATCATCAATATTTGTGCAAATTAAAATAAAATAAAGTAAAGTAAACCAAAATATACAATGTATTATTATAAAACATGTAATTATATTAAGGTCTAATAGTTTTCCAATTCCAACAAAAAATACACTTATTAGAGAAATAAAAATCAATCTTTTTTTACCATTTAGCATAGTAGTTTGTTTTATATCACCCTTATCCTTTATAGCAATATTATGGATACTAAATATGGCTAATGATACAATTAAATACATTCCTAGATTCTCAACATATTCCTGTTTTTTAGCAAAAACTATAGCATATACAAGAAATATAAATAATAAAATAGCTGAATATATAAAATTTCTTTTCTCACACTTTAAAACAAGTATCACAGTCTTTTTATATAAGATGATTAAGAATATAAAGCTTATAAAACTTATAATTATTTGTAATAAATAAAGTAGTGCAAACAGATGATTATCAATAAATTTTGAAACGACTGTCAAAACACACATAAGTTTCAATATAAATTCTAAGCTTTTCTGGTAGTTGTATTTGTAATCTTGAAAGAAAAATACAAATAAGAATCTTACACTTTCAAAAACAATAATGGGACTTAGAAAAAAAATTAATTCAGAAGATATTTTATTGTTATCAAGTAAAAATAAAAAGTACCAAGAAATCAAAACAAGCAAGTTTGTAAATTGTACAAGCACTCTATTTTGTTTCAAATTAATTAATTCAATGTACATTATATCAACAACTATAATAGATACAAGTAAAAGAGTGAAAATGGAAATACTTTTAATATTTTTATCATTAAAAAATTCATAAATTAGAAATAATACTATCAATAATTGATTTATTAATATAAAAATCTTTCTTTTATTATAATTGCCTTTGAACATATTAACTCCTTTCTGATAATTAATTATATGATAACATTACATAACTTGTAAATTAATTTATACATACGATGCTTATCTTCTATCTTCCAAATATTTTATAAAATTTTTAATACTATTTTTTAAGTACTATTTTATAACAAGAATACTTCGTCAAGACATAATATCCTACATATACGAGTGTAAATATTACAATTGCAAATACTATTGGAATTATTACAGGTGTATTACTTCCTAATATATTATCTATTAAAGCAGACTTGTAAGCAATTAATCCAAAGATACTATGTAACATCCCTAATATATATGGTATAGAAAAAAACACTAAAATCTGATTCTTAATTATTTTCTTTATATTTTTTTGACTATATCCTATTTTACTCAATATATTAAAACTGTTTCTATCATAAATGGCATTAGAAATACTGTGAAAATACAACATACTTCCTGTAGCAATAAAAAATATAACAGAAAGAAAGCTAATCAATAAAAAAGTCGAACTACTCTCATGCACAATTTCAAATTTTCTTTGGTAAGCACTTATAAAATATGGATTATCCTTTAATAAATTTTTAAGTTTTTCATAAATTTCTTTATTATCTCTCATACCTTTTCCATCAATACTTATGATAGAATTTCTTGATAGATTATTATATCTAGATATTTCATTGTATAATTTATCTGACACTATTAATGTCCCAATACTATTAGAGAAACTAATTGGATTATTCAATGTAGTATCTTTTATAACTACATCTACTTTTTTATCTGAATATAAATCTAAATTAAGGATTTTCCCTTTGTCCACATTTTTTTTACTTGGTCTATATTTTACTAATATACTTTCATTATAATCTAGAGGTTTAAAATCAAGTTTTTTCCCTTGTTGTTTAATTAATTCTATATAATCAGACTCTGATATACAATCAAATCCAGAGATTCTTCCTTTATCTTTGCCAATAGAATACTCAATCGGTAAATTCTTTGATGAAGAATTTACCTTTATAATATTTGTTTCATTGTATTTAAAATTTTCTACTAGTTCATAATCTCTTACAGCATTAATAATTTTATCAACATTAATTTTTTCTTCTACCTTAAATTCGATAGCAGAAGGTACTATACGAGAAACTGCTACTACAGGATAATAAATTGATAAAACAGTAGACGCAAATATACATAATGTTCCTGCTGACAGTAAAGTTAATAAAATTAATGTTTTTGCATTAGAACGTATGGAGTAAATAAACTTAGGAATTGTAATAATCTGTATTTCTCTATAAAAATGATTTTTTTTAGTCTTTAATATTCTAATAATATAAGGTAAAAATGAATTTATAAAAAAAATAGTTCCAACAACTACACAAAGTAAGGTCAATATAGCAATTGGAGAAAATCCAATACTATACCAAACAGAATCCTTTCCTCTAGTCATATCAAAAGCTAGTACATATCCTAATACAAGCATAAAAATACCTATAAAAGCTATCAAAGGTCTTATTCTAATCTGTTTTTCTTCATTTTGCTCTATTTTTACTAAATTAAGAAGAGAATTTCTTCGAATCAATTTCCAATTTGAAAAATATAGTACAAGTAATATAACAATTAAAAATAATAGACTAGAAATAATAGCATTTTTATTAAAAAAGAGTATCTTTGAACTATCTATATTTAAATTTAATGAATACACTATTATATATATAATAAACTTATGTAATAATGAGCCAGTTAAAATACCTATAATAAAAGCAATTATACAAATAAATACATTTTCTATCATAACTAATTTTAATATATTTGATTTTCTATATCCCATCAAGGTGTATATGCCAAGCTCTCTCATTCTACGTCTTATAAAAAATCTATTTGAGTAAAGCATATAGAACAATACAAATGAAATTATAAAAATTGAAATAGTTTTTGTCATAGTTTCGACTCTTCCATCAGATGAAATTTTATTCATTATAATATCATTCATAGAAAAAGATACAAAACTAAAAAATATCATGAGTATAAAAGCTACAGAAAACAAATACAATGAATAAAACGAAAAGTTTTTCTTAAGATTCTTTTTAGCAATGTTATATATATTCATTTTTATTACCTCCTTTTAATGTATATTAATATATTTCTTCTAGTTTAGTGGTCTTACTAACTATAGCTTCAAAGAAATCTTTATGATTTTTTTCATTTTTTTGAAGTTCATCTATAATTTTACCATCTCTAAAAATCAAAATTCTATTACAAAAACTAGCTACATAAGCATCATGCGTTACCATCAATATAGTAGTTTTTAATTCTCGATTTACATCACTTAGTGTTTTTAGTAACTCATTTGCTGATACTGAGTCAAGTGCTCCAGTTGGTTCATCTGCAAGTATTATAGATGGTTTTTTTATAATCGCTCTTGCTGCAGCAACCCTTTGACATTGACCACCAGATAACTCATTTGGATATTTATACAAAATTGAATCTATTCCAAATCGTTTTGTCAATAACTTGATAGAATCTTCAATTTCACTTGGTTGCATATGTTTTAAAGTAAGTGGTACAGCTATATTTTCAAAAACATTCAAACTGTCAATCAAAAAGTATTCTTGAAATATAAATCCAATATTATCCTTTATAAAATCTGCAGTAGAGTTATTATTTAATTCTTTTAAATTTACACCATTAATTACTATCTCACCACTACTTACACTATCTATTGTAGATAATACGTTTAGTAAAGTTGTTTTTCCAGAACCTGACGCCCCCATAATTCCAACAAATTCACCACAATTCACCTCAAATGAAACATGATTCAAACTTGGCTTTTTATTTTTACTATAAATCTTTGTTACATCTTTTACAGATAATAGAACATCCATATTTATACCTCCTTTAATATTATTTCATCTATGTTTAAAGTATAAATTTTTACACACAAAAAAACATGAGTAAAATACGCAAAAATAATCGCATTTATTACTCATGTTTTGTAAAATAATTATTTACATTTTAAATAGTCATTTGTGTTTTTATATTTGTTTTCTATTTTCTTTAATTTCTTTTTGAATCTGTTTAAGAGCTTTTTTTGAACCTCTCTGAATGTCTTTTTCCAATTTTCTATCTTTAAAACTAGTAAACAATGAATTTAAATCATATCCTTCAGGATATAACTCTTCTGCTTTTATACTAAGTTCTAATCTTTTTATATTTACTAATACAAAATTGTCTTTAAATAATACTTCTACATTATTAAACTTATCTCTAGGTTTATACACAACTCCAAAGTCATTTTCATCCAATAATTTTACTTTATCACCTGTATCATACTCTGTATAATGGGAAATAAATTCAATATTATCTTTATTTTCAGTATTGGATTGTAATTTACTTCTCTTAACTAAATCTAAATTGTAGTTTCTATCAGTTATATATTCTTTAGCTCTACTTAATACCTTATTTTTTATTCCCATTTTTTTAGAAATAAAAAGAGCATTACTATCCTCAGATTTTCCTATTGTTAACTTATATAATGGTTCTAAAGTTTCTTTATCAAACATCATACCTGCATTTTCAAATTCTGGATGCAAGTTAGCAAACTTTTTTATCTCACCATAATGAGTTGATGCTATTGTTATACATCCCATACTATAAAACTCTTCTAGTAATGATATTGCTAGTCCTGCTCCTTCATTAGGTTCAGTTCCACTACCTATCTCATCAAATAAAACAAGTGTAGAATTATTTGATGAGTTCATAATTTCTGCAATATTTTTTATGTGTGATGAAAAAGTACTTAGAGCATTTTCAATACTTTGATTATCTCCTATATCTACAAATACTTTTTCAAATACACTTAGTTCACTGTCTTCTTTAGCAGAAATATCAAGTCCACATTGAACCATCAAAGTTAATAGACCAACAGTCTTAAGAGTTACAGTTTTTCCACCTGCATTAGGTCCTGTTATTACAAGACTTCTATAATTTTTACCTATTTCAAAATCTAAAGGTACTACATCTCCTGTTAAAAGTGGGTGCTTACCTTTGATTATTTTTATATATCCATTGTTGTTTATTTTTGGAGTAATACCATTTATTTTTTGGCTATATTTAGCTTTTGCAAATACCATATCATATTCAGAAAGTATTTCTATATTTAACTTTATCTGAACTATTTTATCAAATATAAGCTCTGTTAAATAAGATAATATCTTGTATTCTTCAATAGTCTCATCGGCTTTTAACATAGTCAATTCTGTACTTAAATTTGACACACTTATTGGTTCAACGAATACAGTATTTCCTTTTGATGAAGTATCTAATATAGTACCATCAACTTCATTTTTATAAGAAGATTTAATCGGTATTACATATCTATCATTTCTTTTACTTATTATAAACTCTTGTATATACTTTTTGTTTATACTTGATGTTATAAACTTATTTAATCTATCTTTTATTTTTCCTTCTGTAATTTCTATATTTCTTCTTACCTTTTTTAATTCTTTACTTGCATTAGAATCAACTTTGTTTGATTTTATGCAGTAGTTTATCTCTTCCTCTATGTTTTTACATTCTGTTATATTTAAAGCATAAGAACTTAATGTAGGCGAATAAAATTCTTTGTCTAACATAAAAGCTTTCATCTTCCTACAACCTCTTAAAAAATCCTCTATATTTACAAGTTCAATAGGTTCTATTATCATTCCTTTTTCAATTTTATCTATTGTAGAACCTGCATTAAACAATCCTTCAAGTGGTATATGATTACTGTTTTCAATTATTTTTCTAGCTTCTTTATTTTCTTTTAATTTTCTTCTTACTACTTCAATATTTCCACTAGGAGTTAATTTGTCTATTAGATTTCTTCCAAGTGAACTTACACAATGTATTTTTATTAATTCTTTAACTTCATTTAATTGTAGTCTTTCAATTGTATTACTATTCATTATTTTACTTTCTCCTTTATTTATAAGTCATGAATTTTAAATAACTATTCCACTTACTTTTATAATAATTATTTGTAATCGACTTAATAAATAAGGAATTATTATGCATTAAACTCCTTATTTATTAAGAAGTCTAACCCCGGACTCACTAATGTTAGTATTTTTTTTCATAAAACACTGCTCCTTTTCTATTTTCAATTAACTATTTTAGTCACTTTAACATTATTTCATAAATTATATCCTAGTGTCAATATAAATAAATTTATTTATCTTTTAACATAATAAAAAACCCTATAATGCTCACTATTAAAACAAAAATAATGCTTATTCTTTCATTTATATCCATAATTTCTTATAGAGTCTAATTTTATAAAGATTACACATCATAGAGTTCATCTCTTTAAATTATCATACCTAAAAAAATATAAAAAACAGCTGATAGTATCAAAACATTCTTATATGCTTTAACAAAATCAGCTATTTTTAATTTAATATATTTTTAATTTTTAAAATTACCCTTTATAAGTAATTAGTGGTTTCATAGTTGCCACTACTTGAATAAGTTTATATTCTATCAAACTTTCAATAATTTGTTCTATATTTTTATATGCTTCTGGAGCTTCTTGAAATAATAAATTTATATCATTACATAGAATATAGCTTTTAAATTTAGTTTGTTTTATAGTGTCTTTATTATACTTGTTTTTAAGACGAGATTTACAAATTGAACGAGACCATTTTCTACCAGCTCCATGTGATAGAGAATATAAAGACTGTTCTGTATTTTCAGTAGGCATAACTATATATGATAGACTTCCTCTTGAACCAGGTATAATTACAGCTCCTCTTTCACTTGAAACAGCACCTTTTCTATGTATGAATTTATCTTCTCTTTTTTCTATAAAATTATGATTTATAGATAATATTTTTTCAATATTTCCAGATATACCTATTGATTGCATAATTTTTTTGCTAACAATTTCACGATTGCGCTCTGACCAGATTAAAGCTTTATCATGATTTATCATATAATCTCTTTCTTTTTCACTTCCAACTTCAATACCATTTTTGTTGTAGAACTTTTTAAGTATAGTTTCTCCATAATTTCTTGACCCACAATGAACTAACATCATTATGTCATCAGATGAAAATCTTAATTGCTCAAATTTTTCTTTATTGTGAATTTCATTTACACATTGAAATTCTATAAAATGATTTCCACTTCCAATAGTTCCCAAATTTGATATTGGACATTCCTCTTCATGTGGATTCATTATTTTTACATCAGATAAATCTTTAATTTCAGAAAGACGTTTAATCCATCTATCTTTTTTAAATTTCTTTTTGGAGATTCCAGTTTTAAATAAAGTCATTCCACAACCTATATCATTTCCAATTATATGTGGATAGATAATACCTTCAGTTTCAACTGCTAGACCCACAGGTATTTTACCTGCATGTAAATCAGGCAATCCTACTATTCTTAAAATTCCATTTAATTTTGAAATATCTTCAAGTTGTCTCTTTGCTATATCTTCAATCCAACACTTGTTATTTGCTATTACTTTTATTTCACTCATACTTTGCTCCTTTTTAATATACTCCTGCCTTTAAAAAGTAGCAAAAAGCTGTGACTTTTAGCCACAGCTTTTTTATTTTTAAACTACAAAAGCAGGTGGCTATTTGTTAAAATACTCTTAAACGTTTAATACCTCATCATTTTTTGCTAACATAATAACCACTTCCTCTCATAATTAAAACAATACTAAAATTTTAATCTATATGTATATTATTTATAGACATTTATTTTAAAATGTACAATATATAATTTTTATATTATAGAACCTATAATAATCATTGAAATCATAACTATTGCTAAACCAGCAACAACAATTTTTTTATGTAATTTTCTTCTCACTTTACTTTTATCTTCTTTTTTGACCTGAACAATTTTTTTTGGTTCTTCTTCTACTTTATCTTCAACCTCTATATATGCTTTTTCATACATTACCTTGCTAAGGTCAACAATAATATCATTAGCTCTAGTATACTTATTATTTCTACCAAGTAGCCTTTTTATAACATTTATAAGTTCTATATTTCCATTAATTGCTCTTATACTATTCCAGTCTAGTCCTTTATCAATCAATTGTAACATCTTTTCTTCTGAATTTGCTTCTCCAAAAGGTAATTTCTTAAATATAGACTCAAACAAAATAAGACCTGTTGTGAAAAAATCACTCTCTCTATCAGTATAGTTTATACATAGTTGATGTGGGCATAAATACTTTCTATTTCCATAGCTTCTTGTATTAACCCCATTATTTGCTCTTGTAATTCCAAAATCACAAATTTTAATATTATATTCTGTATTCACCATTATACTACTTGATTTTAAACTGCCATGATATGAATAATTTCTATGTATCATTTCTAAAGCCTTTAAAACTTGTATCATTATATTTATAATTGCTTCTAGATGAAGATAATTACCTAGAATTAATTCATCTAGGCCAATACCATCAAAGTCTTCGCTTACAATATAATACAATGTTGTTTCTTCTGTACAATGAATCCCAACATCAATTATTTTTAGTATATAAGGAGAGTTTATTTCATCTAAAGCAGTACTTTCATCAATTAAATTTGATACAAAATCTTCACAAATATAGTTATTGTGTTTTATAACTTTTATCAACACATTTTTTCTGTAAAAAACATCCCTAGCCTTATAGATTTTGTTAATTTCTAAAACGTCATCAGAATTTACTACCTCATACCTATTGCCTATAAAATTCAACCCTGTCACCTCCTCATACATTTTATATAACTAAATCTATTTATAATTATACCAATATATAGGAATATTTTCTATATATTAATGATTCTAATATCAAAACGACAATTAATAAGTCTACTCTTATACAAAAAACAAGAGAGTTCTCAACTCTCTTGTTTTTTGTATCAATTCAATATTAATCTAAAAAATAATCTATTTTTTCAATTCTTTATAAGAACTATTTGATATATGTTCTCTTTTTATGACTTTCCCACTTGAGTCTTTATACACTCTATATGTAGAATATTTATCTTTTCCAGTGTTTTTTACTTCTATAGATATATTTGGTTTGTCACCAGAATTGCCATATACTATAGATGATACACTTCCTCCACCTGCATAATTTTTAATATATATGGGATGGTTATATGGATTTTTAAATTTTAAATTTAATCCTCCATCACTTACTGTAGCATCTCTACCTCTTGGCACATAAGTAGATGCAGATGAGTGATTTGTAACTTGTGTTATTTCCATACCTGAAAGGAGAGCTGCATTATAAACTGTTGAAGATGTTTGACAAACACCTCCACCTGCTGATTGCTCTAATTTCCCATAAACTATAACTGGTGCATCTTTGTAACCATTAGCTTTATTGCTAGGCCCTGTAAGTTTATTATATGAAAATTCTTCACCTGGCATTAGTAAAACATCACTAGTTTTTCTTGCTGACAATGCCACATTATATGCTCTACCTGATACAGATTGAGAATATGTTGTTGAATATTGGCCTATAACAGAATTCACAGATTTTACTTGTTCTGTCGTTATATCTGGTTTTTGAAGATTTACTTTTAGTTCTAAAGACTTGTACTCTTTATTTTTTATCATGTTGTATATAGATTCTTTATTTGATGCCAAGTCAAATTCTCTACCTACAACAGACTCTGTGTAATTTAATCCACCACTTCCAACACTAATTGAAGCATTTTTCATTTTAACATTGATACTATCAGCTACTGAAGATACTTGAGCACTAAGTTTTGCCTCATCATATCCAGATTCTATTTTTAGGGCTAGCTTATTTATTCTTATATCGATATACTTCTTTAAGTTTTGAAAGTAAGAACCTTTTTTTGTACTCTCATAAGCATTTTTTACAACTTCTTCTGTGTTATATTTTAAATCAATATCATTTGGAGATATTTTATAATCTTTTCCATCATAAGTAAGATTCAGGTCTTCTGGAGTATACTTATCTGTTATAGCTTTTAATGCTTCTTCTTTGGTCATATCAGATACATTTATATCTTCTATATATACATTTTTAGCTATTTTCCCATTATATAGAAATTTGTTGTTAAAAAAATAAGTAGACACACCTATTGCTACAGCTAAAACTGCTAATACTATTATGAAAGTTCGTTTTTTTTCTTTTCCTAATTTTGAAACTCTTGTTGTACTTCTGCTCATAAATTCACCTCATTTTAACACTAACTTAATTTATCTTAATTTTGCTTATTAAAGTTTCCCTTTCAAAACTACTTTAGATTATATTTGAATAGCTTTTTTTAAACAAGGTATTTAAGCAAATGTAACTTTATTGTAAATTTATGTCTTATAATTAGATTTCTTTTTGACACTTTTTAATTATATTTTTTTAATTATACCTTAATAAAAAATTTACCCCTTATTTACGAATATTGATTAATCTACATTAAAAATTAAATATATCCTATTACTGGATAATGGTCTGATAAATAAATCTTTTCTACTATATATCCTTTTAGTTTAGTTTTTCTATCAGCAAAAATATAATCTATCCTAGAATTTGACTTTTCAAAGGTTGCTAAGTGAGATTTATTTAAACAAACAGCCATATCATTAAACATATCTAAAGAGATATTTTTTTCATTGAAATCACCACATAAAACAACAGCTCCTACTAATCTATTTCTGTAGTCTATTATTTCATCTAGTTGCTTTGTCCTCTCTTCTCTATCTAAACCTAAGTGTGTGTTTATAATATTTATAATTCCTCCATAATCATCTACAGTTATACAAAGTGCTCCTCGCTGTTCTTTTTTACTAGTTAAAAAAAAATGATTATTGTTTAATATTTTTAATTTTGTAAATGTACAAATTCCATATATCATATTTACCTTTTTTACATTTGTGGCAAATACACCATCCATATTTAAAACAGCCTTTAAAGCTAAAAATTGAGGGTATAGTACTTCCTGCAAACAAACCACATCACAATTTAATTGTTTTAAATACATTCCCATTTTAGGTAATGTCAATTTATTATTTGAATCCATACCTTTATGAATATTGTAGGTTACTATTTTCATTAATATCACCTCTTATGCAGTATTATGCCCTTGAGATTTAAACTCATTTATTTTTTAGTCTATAAAACACTGTACTGCTTTCTAAAAGTCAAGTAATCACAGATTTTATCACAAAAAACCTAACTTAAGTATTTATATTCTACATAAGTTAGGTTTTACAAAATTTTATAGTATTTATAATTTTATGCATTTTTAATGATGATTCTCCTTTTTTATTTTTTTCAATTTGCCTTCACTTACAACAAATAAAAATCCCATCTTTTTATATATTTCATCTAATTCAATTAAAGTCACTTCACCATTTTTTAAATTTGTTAATGTTATATCTTGTATTTTTCTTGATGGAATTATCATAAGTTATCAACACTCCTTTAAATTCTTTTTATCTTTATATTTAAATATATTTATGTATTGTTATATATATTCATAAATTATTAAAATAATTTCAAAAAACATCCGTTCTGCAAACATTCGTTCTATATGCTTATTATACATCATACAAACGTTCGATTCAATATAAAAATTAAATATATATCACTATTGGTAAATTTTACAATATTATTCACTAAATATGTCAAAATAGCTTTTTGAAATAACTTATTTTGTCAAATAAAAAAAGTTATTTCGATAAAAGTGTACACTTAAATTGAAATAACTTTTCTGATATGAATTATTTAGCTTTATACTATAGTTTCATTAAGCTAACATATGTAATATTTGAGTCACTATAAGAGCACAATAAGTTCCTATAACATTTCCTAAAAGCCCCATAAGTACACCTACTGGAATTAATACCGGATTATGAACCCCAGCAATCATTGGTGCTGTAGTTACACCACCTATATTAGCTATACTTCCTACCTCACAAGTAAATAAGTCTAATTTAAATAGTTTTGCAAGTCCTATAAATGAAATAGCATGTACAAGAACTACTACTAATCCAAACATTATGTAAACAGGAGCCTCTGATAGTCCAAAGAAATTTGCTTTACTTCCTGTTGCTGCAAGAAGCAAGTACATAAATACATTTCCCACTAATGTACTTCCTTTAAGTTTTGATATCTTAGTCATACCTAACAGTATTGATACTGTAGATGCAACAAGCACTACCCACATAGTCTCATTAAGTATACCTGAAGTTGGAAGTATCTTAGATACAATCTGTGCAAATGCTGCAACTCCAAATCCAACAGACAATAAAGTCATAAGTTCCACAAATGTAGGTGCTGTATTATCTTTATTTTCTTTCTCAAGCTTTGCTGTAACCTCATCTATAAAACTTGTATCACATTTTGTCCATTTGTTGAATTTAGGGCCAAATTTTACAGACATTAGACAAACAGACATCCATACTGTATATCCTATAGAACCCATAAGTATTGCATAGCTAAGCCCTTCTTCTGCAACACCTAGAGCATTAGCTGCTGCAATCATATTTGATGAACCACCTATCCATGACCCAGATGCTGCACCAAGAACTTTCCACGAATCTGCACCCATTGAACCTTTAAAAATTATAAAAGCTATGATAAATCCAAGCATAAATGTCAATGTAGCGCAGAAAAATGATAATAACATTTTAGGTCCCATTTTTAATATTTTTCTTAAATCACATTGAATTAATAAGAATACTAACATTAATGGTAGAAAATTTACTGTTATTATATTCTGATATATACCAACTTCTTCATTTTGTGCAAATAAACCAAATGATGCAAGTATAGCAGACCCTAAATAAATTAAAAGCATTGGATTAATAACATCAAATATCTTCCATTTTAATTTATCAACCATGTAAAAAATGCCACCTACAAATACAACTAAAAAACTACAAAATACGAATCCGTTTTCAATCACATTATACACATCCTCTCTTTTCCTAAGTGATTCAGATTTTTTATAATTCCTAATAAAAATTTTTCTCAGAATAATCCAAATAATTAAAATAAACTTTTATATATATATTTAGCTAATTAAATACATATATAACCAACTATTTACATATATTAATAAAGGTTTACAGATTAATTACTTTAAAAACGAATAATCTGAATTTAAAATCTTTTTCAACAATTATTTTATTACTAAAATCTTTATTTGTAAAGAGAATTAAACTAAATATCTCATTTATTTGTTTTTATTTGTTTATTTGTTTTTTATTTATTTTTATTATTTATACAATAAAACTATTTTTAACTTAAACCTATATAATATAAATTAATTTTACCTTATATATTATTTTTTTTAATAGATTTAGAAATTTTTCTTTCAAATACAGTTTTCAGAACATTCGTATTTATGTTATAATTTGTATGAATATATATTTTTTAGGAGGAAATAATATGAACTTAAATTTAACTAATACTATAAATTTAATGAAGAAGTATCTTGATATACCAAGTCCAGCTGGATATACTGAAAATGCAGTTTTAGAAAGCAAAAAGGATTTTGAAACTTTAGGTCTTAATACTACTCTTACAAAAAAAGGTGCACTTATAGCTACTCTTCCTGGTGAAGATGATTCAAATCAAATAACAATATCTGCACATATGGATACACTTGGTGCTATGGTAAAAGAAATATCACCAGATGGTACTCTTAAATACCATAAAGTTGGTGGTGGTTGTTGGGCCGCTATAGAGGGTGAAAATTGTACTGTTATAACTAGAAAAGGTAAAAAAATCAGAGGAAGTATTGTGTTTAAATACGCTTCTACTCATATATATGGACAGACAAAAGCTGCATCTGAAAGAAATGAAGAAACAATGATTATTAGACTTGATGAAAAAGTATTTAATAAACAGGATGTTTTGGATTTAGGAATAAGTGTTGGAGATTTTGTATGTCTAGACCATCGTTTTGAAGCTACAGAATCTGGTTTTATAAAATCTAGATATATAGATAACAAAGCAGCTGTAGCAATGGTTCTTGAAATAGCTAGATACTTTAAGGAAAACAACTTAACACCTAAACATACTACTAACTTCTATATAAGTAATTATGAGGAAATTGGACATGGTGTCTCTAAAGCTTTACCTGAAAAAACTAGAGAATTTGTAGCAATAGACATAGCACCTACTGGGCCAAGTCAAACATCTAGTGAACATGGTGTGACTATAGTTGCAAAAGATAACTTATCTCTATATGATTTTAATTTAAGAAATAAACTTGTAGATGTTGCAGAAGATAATAATTTAGATTATGCTGTTGATGTATTTACTTTTTATGGTTCAGATGCTTCAGAGGCTATTCGTTGGGGAGAAGATGTTCAAATAGCTTGTGTTGGCCCTGGAACAAATAATAGCCACCACTACGAAAGAACTCATATAGAAGCAATTGAAAATACTCTAAAACTTCTTATAAATTATATGCTAAAAAAATAATTAACTATATATTTTATTAAAGTCATTTCTTTGTAAATAACCAATTTTTATTTTTATTTTTATACAAAAATTGGTTTTTCTATAGACTTAATTTCGATTTACTACTATTATATAAGTAACTTCAATTTTCTTTAGTTAATTTTTATATGATTCACACAAATTGTATAAAAATTTTCTTTAGTTAATTGTTGTTAAAATAAATTTTACAAGCTAACCCTACCAGAAAAGAGTTATCTAATCTGTAAGGAAATAGTTTAATATAGCACATTATAATTGTGTAATTAATAACTTTTCTTTTGTAGAAACTTTTCTTTAAAAAGAAAAGTTTTTTGATTTTGGATTTGTTTAAAAACATATTTTCTGAGTTAGGAGGATATTTATGAAAAAGGTTGCGGTTATAAGTGCTATTTTGGAAGAACCAAAAGAATGTCAGCTTAAATTTAATGAAGTTGTATCGACTTTTAAAGGCATTATTAAAGGTAGAATGGGAATTCCTTGTGAAGAAGAGGGTGTCTCAATTGTATGTATAGCAGTTGTTGGCGAAATGGATATTATCAATAGTTTGACTGGTAAATTGGGAAATATACCTCATGTATCTGTAAAAACTAGTATATCAAAAAAAGAAATTTAAGGTGGTGAGTACAAATGAGTCTAAATTCTACTCCACAATCAATAAGAGTACATATAGGTCTCTTTGGCAAAAGAAATGCAGGTAAATCTAGCGTAATAAACGCTATAACAAATCAAAGTGCTGCAATAGTATCAGATATTGCTGGAACTACTACAGACCCAGTATTTAGACCAATGGAAATCCTTCCTATAGGACCTTGTGTTCTTATAGATACTGCTGGTCTTGACGATGTTGGTGAGCTTGGTGAGCTTAGAATAAGCAAATCATTAGATATTTTAGAAAAGACAGACATAGCTTTACTAGTAGTGGATTGCCAAATTGGTGTGTCAAAAGAAGATTTATCACTAATTGAAAAGTTTAATGATAAAAATATACCTCATATTTTAGTACTTAACAAGATTGATACAATTAAAAATCAATCTGAAATTTTAAGCTTAACTAAAAATAAAGTTAAATGTCCAGTTGTTTCTGTCTCATCAACAGATAAAATTGGAATTGAAGATTTAAAAAATGAAATAATAAAGGTTTTGCCTAAAGATAGCAATGAGTTTAAATTGGTATCAGATTTAATTGAGCCAAATGATTTAGTTGTCTTAGTCGTTCCAATAGATAAGGCAGCTCCAAAAGGTAGGCTTATACTTCCTCAACAGCAAGTTATAAGAGATATTTTGGATACTGGAGCAATTTCTATAGTTACAAAAGAAGATAACTTAAAAGAAACTCTATCTAATTTAAGTAAAAAACCTAAGCTTGTTATTACTGACTCTCAAGTATTTCCACAAGTGGATAAAGATACTCCAAAAGATATTCCTCTTACATCTTTTTCTATATTGTTCGCTAGACAAAAAGGAGACCTTAAAGAATTAATTGATGGTGCCTATGCTTTAGAAAATTTAAAAGATGGTGACAAGGTCTTGATGGCTGAAGGTTGTACTCATCATAGACAAACTGATGATATTGGAACAGTTAAAATCCCTAATATGATTAGAAAGAAAACTGGTAAAAATATTACTTTTGAATTTAGTTCTGGAGTATCCTTCACTGAAGATATAACTAAATATGCACTTGTAGTTCATTGTGGAGCTTGTATGATGAATAGAGCTGGAATGTTATCTAGAATAGAAAAGGCAAAATCTTTCAATGTACCTATCGTAAACTATGGTATTTTAATAGCATATACAAAAGGTATTTTAGAAAGATCACTTGAACTTTTCAATTACTAAAAATTTAACTATATTTAATAAATACATATTTAGATATGACTAAAAATAAGATTAAATACTTTATAGATAAACTTTACAGCATTAATTCACTAAGCTTTGATGAACTACTATACTTAATAGAGAATATCGACAATGAAGAATATAACTTTGAACAAAATTTGAGAAACTATCTTTACAAGCAAGCTAGCGATATGAGAAATAAATACTATGGAAATAGAGTCTACTTAAGAGGGCTTATAGAACTTACAAACTACTGCAAAAACAATTGTTACTACTGTGGTATACAATCTTCTAACAAAAATATTACAAGATATCGACTTTCAACGGATGAAATACTTGAATGTTGTGATATAGGTTATAAGATAGGATACAGAACTTTTGTTTTACAAGGTGGTGAAGACACATATTTTACTGATGATAAGATATGTGAGATTGTTTCAAGTATAAAAAATAAATATGAGGATTGCGCTATAACATTATCATTAGGAGAAAAAAGCTATGACTCCTATAAAAAATACTTTTTAAGTGGTGCAGACAGATATCTTTTAAGACATGAAACTGCTACAGACAGCCATTACAAAAAATTACATCCGCCAAACATTGAACTTAGAACTAGAAAAGAATGCCTTAAAAACCTCAAGGAAATTGGTTATCAAGTAGGTGCTGGATTTATGGTTGAGTCACCATTCCAAAGCAATGAGGACCTTGTTCGTGACTTATTATACCTAAAAGAGTTAAATCCTCATATGGTTGGTATAGGACCTTTTATCCCACATCATGATACAATCTTTAAAGATTATAAACATGGTGATTTAGAAAAAACACTACTTATGCTTTCAATTACAAGACTTCTACTTCCAAAAGTCTTATTACCTGCTACAACAGCTCTTGCATCTATAAACCCTAGTGGTAGAAATGCAGGCCTTTTAGCTGGTTGTAATGTAATTATGCCAAACCTTTCTCCTCAAGAATTTAGAAAACAATATTCTCTTTATGATAACAAAGCATTTACTGGTCAAGAAGCTTGTGAATATCACCAGAGTTTAGAGGAAAATATCAAGTCGCTAGGACTTAAAGTTGACTACTCTCGTGGTGATAATATTGAATGGAGGCGTTTGTAAATGTTCATAAAACATGAACTTATTAATTCTTTATTAGAGGATGCAAAAAATTCAACTTCTGATGATATTGAGAAAGTGCTTGATAAGGCTGATAGAAGAGAAAAACTTAGCTATAAAGATATAGCTACACTTCTTGAAGTAGAAGATAAAAAACAACTTGATAGATTGTTTAGTATAGCTGGGCAAATAAAAAATGAAATATACGGTAATAGAGTGGTTTTATTTGCCCCTCTCTATGTATCAAACTACTGTGTAAATGAATGTGTTTACTGTGGTTTCAATACATGTAATAAATTTAAAAGAAAAAAGCTTACTATGGACGAAGTAAGAGAAGAAGTTAAAATACTGGAAAAAATGGGGCATAAAAGACTTGCTTTAGAAGCTGGTGAAGACCCTAAAAATTGTGATATAAACTATATATTAGACTGCTTAGATGCAATTTATTCAACATATAATGAAAATGGAAATATAAGAAGGGTAAACGTTAACATAGCAGCTACTAGTGTAGATGAATATAAACTATTAAAAGAAAAAGGAATAGGAACTTATATACTATTCCAAGAAACATACCATAAACCAACATTTATAAAGATGCATGGTCAATCTATAAAAAATGACTACTACTACCATTTAACAGCTTTTGATAGAGCTATGGAAGCTGGAGTTGATGATGTTGGTGCTGGAGTTTTATTTGGTCTAGCTGATCCTAAATTTGAAGTTTTAGGCCTTATGATGCATAATGAACATCTGGAAGAAAAATTTGGTGTAGGATTCCACACTATATCTTTTCCTAGATTAAAAAAAGCTGAAGGTATGAACTTAGAAAACTTCCCTCATTTAGTTTCTGATGATATGTTTAAAAAAATTGTAGCTATAACTAGATTAGCAGTTCCTTTTACTGGAATTATAATGTCTACTAGAGAAACTGCCGAAATGAGAAATGAATTACTAAAATATGGTGTATCGCAAGTTAGTGCAGGTTCTCTAACAGGTGTTGGTGGATATAAAGCATATGAGGATGGTGACAATACAGATCAATTCGAGGTTGGAGACCACAGAAGTCCTGTAGAAGTACTTAAGGAACTAATCACTGATGGATATATACCTAGTTACTGTACAGCCTGTTATCGAAAAGGTAGAACTGGGGATAGATTTATGAGTTTAGCTAAGAGTCGTCAAATTCACAACGTCTGCACACCAAATGCACTTACTACATTAAATGAATTTTTAATTGATTATGGTGATGAAGAACTTAAAGTTATGGGTAAAAAACTTATTACTGAAGAAATAGCTAAGATAGAAAGAGAAGACATAAGAAACATTGTATCTAACAATATGACTGCTTTAGAACGTGGGGAAAGAGATTTATACTTATAAAATTTTATTCATTGTATATTATTATTGTATATTCTATAGGTTAGTAGTAATATTATCTAAAGGGAAAGTTTAAGGGAGGGAGATTAACATTGAAAGATAACAACAATACCAATAAAACTATTCAATTTGGAGAAAAAAAAGCTAGCCTAGAAAACAATATTCAAAAAAATAAAAATGTCAAACTTGACGATACACACAAAGTCATTCCTTACCCTAAAAATAGAAAAAAGGATGATAAAAAGAAAAATAACAAAAAAAAGAATACAAATATAAACAAACATAAGGTCAATAGAGATAATTATGGACATTCTTTTTTTAATAACAAATACAAATATAAAAGAAAACCATATGTTATTGCTTTATACACAGTAATTTTTATTCTTTTAGCAATTTTGATTATAACAAAATTGACAGATAGTTCGAATAAGGGTAACTACTCTCGTAATACTGTTTCTGATACTCACAAAAGTAATACCCAAAACATAACCTTTAATGAATCGACTAATCTTCTTACTTGTGGGTAACTTAAAAGAGTTATCTCATTTCAGAAATTACTTTCTAAAATTGAGATAACTCTTTTTTATTTAATATCTATTTTACCAACCTTGAGTTACTTCATAAACTTCGTCACCAATTCTACCATTTAAATAATCATCTATTGCAGAATCTATAATGCTCATTGCTTTATCTACCTGTTCCTTAGTTATTACTAGAGGTGGTTGTACTCTTAAAGTAGATTGTCCTAAGAATATCATTATCAAACCAGTTTGTATACATCTATAGCATATCTTAGCTGTAGCATCTGGATATTTTTCAGTAGAACCTTTTCCTTTAACTATATCAACTCCTATAGATAAACCTAAGCCTCTTATTTCTCCAATTATATCGTATTTTTCTTTTAGTTTTTCAAATCCTGCTTTAATATAATCTCCCATTTCTATACTCTTTTGAAGTAAGTTTTCTTTTTCAATTATTTCTATAGATTTTAAAGCAGCTACACATACTGTTGTATTTCCAGCTAAAGTAAATAGATGTGCTGGTGCATCAAGACTTTGCATTATTTCTGTTCTTCCAACAACTGCTCCTAAAGGTAATCCTCCACCAACAGATTTTCCAAGAACTATAAGGTCTGCTTCAACACCAAAGTTTTCTATACCAAACCATTTACCTGTTCTTCCCATACCTTGTTGTATTTCATCACTTATAAGTAGTATTCCATTTTCTTTACATATTTTACTTAATCCTTGAATCCATTCTACTGGAGGCACTATTATCCCTGCATCTCCTGCAATTGGTTCTATAAATATTGCAGCTACTTCTTCTACTGGTAAGTAGTGTGCAAAAGCATATTCCATTTCATCTAAACATTCTTTAGCAGTTCTATTTTTATCTGGATAATGGAAGTGATAAACTTCTGGTAATAATGGACCCATTTTTCTTCTCATATTTGTACTTAATGCAGATATAGATATAGCTCCATAAGTACTTCCATGATATGACTCACACATAGATATTATTTTTGTTCTTCCAGTATATCCTCTTGCTAATTTTATAGCAGCATCTATACAAGCAGAGCCTGTTGCGCTGTATAATACTTTCTTATCATTATCTCCAGGGGCTATTTCCACAAGCTTTTCAGCTAATTTTACAGGAGGATCACTATGGAAATATGCAAGTGTATATTGTGTGATATCATCCATTTGTTCTTTAACTGCTTGTGAGATTTCCTTATTTCCATGACCTACATTTGCAGAGCCTGCACTTGCTAAAAAGTCTACATACTCATTACCTTCATAATCATATAACATCGCACCTTCACCTGATTTAAATGCTACTGGATAATAAGGTATTTTTTGAGTTTTAGCAACATATTTTTTTTCTTCTGTACTTATCATTTGACTAGTTATCTCGCTCATTGGCAAATCATTCCCCTCTTTAAGTAAATTTATATTTTTAGAATTATTGCAATTTGTAAAGATATTTTTATATAAAATTCTTTATATACTAATGTTAGTATTTTTGACACAAATTGTCAATATATGTTTTTATAATTTTCAAAATATTTGTTATTCAGAGATAATATATTTTGTTTTCAGCAAATCAACTCTATTTCTCTAAAAAATAAAGAACTCTATTCTATTATAATAGAGTTCTTTGCAAATTATCTTATAAATACTATTTTTCTGTTTATTTTTAATTAAATCATATTATCATCTTTTATTATCATTGATGATTTCTTTAAAGTATTGTAATTGTTCTTGTTGTTTTTTATGTTTTATATCTGGAAAAGCCTTGATAATTCTTTTTTGTAAGATAATATTAGATTCTATACGGTCTAATTTACTGTTTATTTTATTTAATTTTTCTCTAGCTTCTAATTCTTCACTATTTATTGTTTTAAATAAAGCTTGTATCTCTCTTCTATCAAACTTATCTAATTTCATATTTATACCATTTAGGTCTGTAATTATTTCATCTAATAAATTGAGCTTCATATCTAATTTTTTAAGTGATATGATAGTAACAATTAAATCCACAATTGTCCATAAAGTCGTAATTACCACTATTGAAATTAATATATTATACGGAATAGTACTTACAATATATTCTATATAGGGATGTATAAATTTTATTATTACAACAGACATTATACCAAAATATATTGCATTTTTTAAACAGACTCTTCCCTTTATATTAAATTTTTGGTCAGAATAATTCCACCATTTAGCATGAAATAATGTTTCTAAAATAAATCCTGTAAAATATTCTAGAATTGTAGTCAAAATCATTCCTATCAAAAATAAAATAATTATATTGTCAAATCTTCCTAGTATTGATATCACAAGTACTGCTCCAAAACCATAAACAGGACATATTGGACCATTTAAAAACCCTCTATTGATTATCCTTTTGCTTGCTATAGAACATCCTGCACTTTCTACTACCCATCCTAGAAATGAATATATAAAAAAATACAAAATATATTTTATTATCTCCATAATTTATCTCTACTCCTTCAACAGTTGATATATTTTTGTGCATAATGTAAAAATAATTATAGAAATAGTTTTTTCGTTTTTTACTTTTGTTATTCTTTTTTTATTGGATATTCTATTCATCTAATCCAATTAATAATCTAGAAGCTGTGATTCCATGTTCATCTTTTGGTTGATTATCTTTATCAATCCAAATCTCAAATGTATCAGTTTTCTTTAATAGAGGTAAATTTTTAACATCAAATTCTTCATATCTAATTATATCTTTGTTCTCTTCTTCAGTAATTACAAAAGATATTAATTTTGTATTTTTACTCAGATAAACTTTTATATAACCATCCTTATCCATTAAATTTTCTGGACACTTTATATTATTATTACAAGCTGTCTTAATAGTTAACACACCATTTTTAAAACTTTCAAATGAACCAATTATATCTGCCTCATTTTTATCTATATCTTTAACTATTTCCTTATTTTCTTCAACTAATATTCTTGAAACTTGTTTATCTGGCTTGAGTTTAAAAGTTAACAAGCTTTGGTAGTTTGTAACAATGACACCCAATCCTATCACTCCCAAAATTATGCTTGTACTTATTATGGCTTGGAATTTTTTAATGTTATTAGGAAATAATTTGGTCACCTTTGTATAAATAATAATACCAAGTATCCCACCTAATGAATTTAGAATCACATCATCTATGTCACTGCTTCCAATAGCCAAAATGTATTGTATTAATTCAAATCCTAAACTAATAAGAGAAATTATTATAATTATATTTCTTTTATCTAATTTTTTTAATACTATAGGAAGAAAAATTCCCATCGGAATAAATATACCTACATTACCTATGATATTTGCAATAGCTCTTATAAGACTAATGTTACTGTCTGTTATAAATTGCCATACTGTATAAAAGGGAATTAAATTGACAGACCTAAATCCCCCCTTGAAAATAGCGTAAATTGGTACATCTTTAAATAAAATTATCCTTATAGTTATTAAAACATATACCAAAAATATTGTGTATATAATTGACAATAATAATTTTTCTGAAGTTCCACATATTTCCTTTTTCAATAATAACACCTTCTCTCTTTTAATATTTTAATAGTACCAACAAGTATTTAAGATGCCTTTAAAATTTTCTTAAATTTTCCTTAAGTGTTAAATTAAAACACATTAAAAAAGGTCTATACTTTAAAATATAGACCTTCATAAATTTCCTTATAAATACATTTTATTAAATAACAAACAATTTAAGTGTAGAACAAACAATAACCAAAGTTAAAAGTAATCTAGCATATAAAAAATTTTTTTCTTTAAGCATAACGCCTGCAATTCCAAGTATAAAAAAGAGAGATGCAATAAATTTACCAAGAATATTATTACTTGGATAAGAACTAAAATGCATGAAACAAAGTACAAATGTATATACCCCTATTGCATTAAATACAATTGTATTAGATGCTATCTTTCCTTTATTAAAAAAGAAACAGAATATTGACACTAAATCTAAAAACAAAAATACATAAAACATGACTTTTAAAACGCCCATACTTATACCCCCTAATAAATTTAATTATAATATCTGGTTTATTTCATACAATTCTCAATATACTCAGGATAAACTTATAATCTTAATATAATAATAGTATAAGTTTATATTACTGGCTTATTAATTTTTATATTTACATTACTAGTTTATTACTTCATATTCATACATATTATAATCACATTCATACATATTTAAAGACTCATACGTTGCTTTTGCATTTATGTTTTCTTTTTCTACATATAATCTCATGCCAACAATATTTTCATCTCTATCACACATATTTTTTATATGATTAAATAAATAATTAAAGATGCTCTTTCTTCTATACTCTTTCTCTACATATACACTCTGAATCCAAAGAAAGTTTCCATTTCTCCAATCACTCCACTCATATGTATACATAATCTGTGCGACAACCTTATCAAATACTGTATATACATAATATTTTCCTTTTCTTTCATCTAATAACAATGCCCTTACACCTTTAGTTAAAACATCCATGTCAAGTTCTTTTCCTTCTGTTTCTTTGGCTAAATTATAATTAAATTTCGCTATTATATCCAAATCCTCTAAACGGGCTTCTCTTATCTCTATCAGCTCTTCATTTTCATATAATTCTATATAGTCTTTTTGTTGTTCCATACTTATTCCCCCATATCTATTTTATGTATTACATTAATCTTTTGTAATAATACATTATAAAATTTTTTCTAGTTTCATAAATGCATAATCGAAGGTAGATTCTAAGTTACCATTATTTTTTCCTCCACCTTGAGCTAAAACCTGACTTCCTCCACCTTTACCATCTATAAGACTTATTGCATCCTTCAATAAACTTCCCATATTGACAGCTTTCAAATTTTTAGAACATGCAAAAATCAAGTTTATTTTTTCTTCAAATCTAACAGCTAATAATGCAATATTATTTTCATCTTCTGTAATTTTATTTGCAATTTTATTTACATATTTTAAATCTTCTTCATCATAAATTTTTTTAACAACTGAAACATTTCCAATCTTATTTGCATTTTCTACCATTTCTTTAACTTGATACTTAGCTACTATTTCTTCAAGTTTTCTTTTTTTACTTAGAGAATCTTCCACTTTCTCATTTAAATTTACAATTCCATTTATAGCATCTTCTTCACTACAACTTAAATATCTACAGATTTTGGTTAAGTATACATCCCTTTTTAATACTTCATCTACAGCTCTTTTCCCAGCTAAAAACTCTATTCTTGTACTAGATTTATGCTTCTCCCACTTCTTTATTTTTATCATTCTAAGCTCACTTGTTGATTTTGGGTGTACTCCACAACATGCATTTGTATCTAAGTCACCTATTTTTACTACCCTTATTTCTTCATTTGTGTTTGGTAAAGCACGTCTTACCCAAATTTTTTTTAATTCTCTTTTAGTTGGAAGTAATGTTTCTACTTGTATATTTTGACGAATAATTTCATTAGCAAGCAACTCTATCTCTCTAATTTTTTCTTCATCTAAGTTACCATCTATATCTACTGTACTGTACTCATTTCCTAAATGAAAACCGGTTGTATTTGCATTAAAAGTCTTAAAAAAACACCCTGAGAGTACATGTTGTCCAAAATGTTGATGCATACCATCTTCTCTTCTATCCCAATCAATACTACACTTTACCTTATGTATTTTTATTGGTTTTTTATCTAATATATGATACACTTTTTTATCTTCTTCATATACGCTTATTACTTCATAATCATCTATTTTTCCTAAGTCTCCAAATTGTCCTCCTCCACCAGGGAAAAACGCTGTTTTATCCAGCAAAACATGAAACTTATTTTCTATTTCTCTTATCTCAATTATTTCTGCCGTGAAATCTCTTATATACTGATTCGTATAGTATAACTTTTCCATTATGATTTTATCTCCATTTCCTTTATTCTAAACTGCCTTATTGTTTAAATATGCACATATTTTAGGTTAAGTTTAAAGTAATTACACCAGATATAGCTTAACCTATTTTTTAATAGTAATCTTCTACTATATTTTAACATATAGATATTAATGTTAACAAATTTATAATTATATATTATTTTAAATATTCAATAATATAAAGTATATTAACATTGCTTTTTTAAAAACTTTAGTATAAAATCATATTAAATAAATTTTCTGAAATGATAGAATATTGCAATCTATAAAAAACATACTTAATAACATATAGCATTGTATTATAAATATATCGTTTTATTTTGTAGGGGGAGTGATTTAAAATGCCAATAAAACCAAGAAAAATATCTATTGTAGGTTCAGGTCATGTTGGTTCACACTGTGGATTTAGTTTGATAACTCAAGGAGTTTGTGATGAGCTCTTTATGATTGATATTGATGAAGCTAAGGCAAAGGCTCAAGCTTTAGATTTAGCTGATGCGGTTTCCTATCTTCCACATAAAGTACATATAGAAAAAGGAACTTTTAATTATTGTAAGGATTCTGATATAGTAGTGATAAGTGTTGCAGATTCTTCAGAAGGTCCTTTACGCAGACAAAACACAACTAGGTTAGACTTACTAAAACCAACTATTGGGATGATAAAATCTATAGTAAAACCTATAATTGATTCTGGATTTGATGGTATATTTATCGTTATTTCTAATCCAGTTGATGTAGTTACAAATTATATCTGGGAAAAGTCTGGTTTTCCTAAAAACAGAGTTATTGGAACTGGAACAGCTTTAGACTCAACAAGACTTAGAAGACTTTTATCTGAAGAGACTGGAATCGCTCAACAATCAATACAGGCCTACTCAATGGGTGAACATGGAGATTCTCAAATAGTTCCTTGGTCTCATGTTTCAATTGGTGGCAAACCAATTTTAGATATGATAAAGGATAATCCAGATACTTATGGCAAATTAGACTTACCATCAATAGTTGAAAAAAACAAGAAAACAGGTATAGGTATAATAAATGGCAAAGATTGCACAGAGTTTGGAATAGGAACTGCTTTAGTAGAAATTGTAAAAGCTATACTACATAATGAGAAAAAGATTTTACCAGTTTCTACATTATTAGAAGGTCAATACAATGAAGAAAATGTATTTGCAGGTGTTCCTTGTATTATAGGTAAAAATGGGATTGAGGGAATTGTTGAAATCAATTTAACTAATGATGAGCAAGCTGGATTTAGTAAATCTTGTTCTGTTTTAAGAGACCATATTGCACTTTCAAAGACTATTTAGTTTTAAATCTATGCTATTTATTCTTTAATTAACTTATTTAGATGCTCTATAATTATTATAGAGCATTCTCATATGTATACATAAAACAAAATGTAAGGAGATGTTAAATTTGTCAATAAAACCAAGAAAAGTATCAATAATAGGAACTGGTCATGTTGGTTCACATTGTGGATTTAGTTTAGTAACTCAAGGAGTTTGTGATGAGTTACTAATGATTGATATAGATGAAAGTAAAGCTAAGTCTCAAGCTTTAGATTTATCAGATGCAGTTTCTTATCTTAAACATGCCACAAAAATAAAAAGTGGAAATCTTGATGATTGTAAAGATTCTGATATTATAGTAATAAGTGCGGGTCCATTACCTGAAAAAAATCAGACTAGATTGGATACACTTGAGTCTACAATCAACGTTGTAAAAACAATTGTAAAACCTATTGTTGAGTCTGGATTTGATGGTATATTTATTGTAATTTCAAATCCAGTAGATATAATTACTGATTATATTTGGAAAGTTTCTGGATTTTCTAAAAATAAAGTTTTAGGCACAGGCACTGCACTTGATTCTTCGAGACTTAGAAGACTTTTATCTGAGGAAACAAATCTTCCTCAACAATCAATACAAGCTTATTCTATGGGTGAACATGGAGATTCTCAGATAGTTCCTTGGTCTCATGTTTCAATTGGTGGTAAGCCATTGTTTGATATTATGAAAGAAAATCCTAGCACTTATGGAAAATTAAACTTAGATGAATTAACTGAAAAAACAGCAAGAGCTGGTTGGGATGTACTTTATGGCAAAGGTTCTACTGAATTTGGTATTGGTACTGCTTTAACAGAAATAGTAAAGGCAATTTTTCATAATGAAAGAAAAATCCTTCCTGTTTCTACTCTATTGGATGGACAATATGGACAAAAAGATGTATTTGCTGGTGTGCCTGCTATAATTGGCATAAATGGAGTTGAGTCTATAGTAGAAATTAATTTAACTGATGATGAACAAAAAAAATTCAATAAATCATGTACTATTTTAAAAGAATACATTCAAATTGCTAAGGATATTTAGATTAATATCATATTAGAATACATATTTAAATTAATAGCATATTTTAAATATATCTTAAATTTAATATTGAAAGCAGGTAAATTGCTTATGATAAAAAACCATATCAACAAAGCTTAAATATAAATACCTGCTTTTATCTTTCAATATTAAATTATTAATTTATCTTTTCCCATCAAACTTTATAACTTTGCTTTTTTTCTTTGTATTTTGAGATAGAAATCCATTTTTTAATCCCATCAACAATTCTAGGTCTTCTGGATAAAGACTTATTCCTATATCCCCTAAATTTGATACTATATTATCTGTATTCATTATTTTGTTTTCTATCAATAATTCGACTGCTTTTTTTAAATATACTGGACTTACACCCTTCATTTTATCTAATGGTTCTTCTATTAACCATCCGCGTTTATCCATTTCACTCATAAGATAATTATACTTTTTGTAGCTTATCTCACCTAAATTATATGCTCTAAAAATCATAACAGATATAGGCACAATCCATTTTTGCTTTAGTTCTACATAATAATCTAGGTCTTCTGGATAAACCAAGTCTTCTAAAAAAGTCTCTCTTGGAAGCAAAAATGCACAAGCATACTCATCTGCTAAAAATTGCTTATTTGGTATTCCTAATTGACTTGATATTATATATCCAAGCTCATATGCTAAATCATAGTTTCTAATTGATGCTGATTTTTTATCATTCCCAAGAGATATTAGATATTTAGTTTCTTTACCAATTCTCTGTTTTTGAGTAAATACTGTTGCTCCTTTTCTATCTACATTCATTCCTGATATTATAATCCCATTAGCCTCTAATAAACTTACCATATTTAATATTGGATTGTTGTTTAAACTCCAAAGTTCTCTAGTCTTATTAGCAAGACTTTCTATATCATTTACATTAACATCCTTAATTAGTTTTCTATTCGGTAAGTTTTCTTTTGGAAATTTTATATAACTTTCCATAAACGAGTATATTTTATGGATAATTATTATTTTTTCTCTATAAGAAATTTCCTCTACTCTAGGAAGTTTAGAATGAGGATTAAAATGACTATCTTCTACAATAACATTTATACTTTCATTTTTATAAAAATACTCTTTGGGGAAGTTTAATATATTTGATAATTTTAATGCATTTTCAATATTTGGAACATACTTATTTTCTTCAAAAGCTTGTAAATCTTTTTTATTTATTTTAGTTTCTTTAGATAACTGTTCTAGAGTTTTAGCTCTAAAAACTCTAGCTGATTTTAATCTTTTTCCATTAAAGTCTTTTAAATTCATTTGTTTTCTCTCTTTCAAAAATTAAATTCTTTAGTCATACAAATATAAGTTATAACATTACAATTAATAATTTATCACATTATTGACAAAAAAACAAAAGATGAAAACATAAATTTATATTTCCATCTCTAATCTGAATGTATGATATTAACTAGTTTTAATTATTTAAAAAGTTTTAAATATTCTCCATATCCTAGTTCTTCCATATCTTTTTTAGGTATAAACTTAAGAGAAGCAGAATTTATACAATACCTTAAACCTCCAAGTTCCTTTGGCCCATCATCAAAAACATGACCTAGATGAGAATTTCCTTTAGCACTTCTTACTTCAACCCTATACATGCCTTGTGAAAAATCGCTTCTTTCAATTACAGACTTATCTATAACTGGCTTTGCAAAGCTAGGCCATCCACATCCTGCATCAAATTTGTCCTTTGAAGAAAATAAAACCTCTCCACTTACTATATCTACATAGATGCCTTCTTCATTATTATCGTAATATTCATTTTCGAAAGGTACTTCTGTCATATCATTTTGAGTAACTTCAAATTGAATAGGAGTTAAAGTCTTTTTTAACGCTTCCCTATCTACATTATTTCCATCCCAATAACTTTTTACAAAATTATATCTTCCTGAACCTTTGTAATACATATTATAATTCAATGGTCTTTTTTTATAATAATCTTGATGATTTTCTTCTGCTTCATAAAACTTAGTTGCTGGAATTATTTCAGTAACTATCTTACTATCAAATATTTTACTATTTTCTAAGCTTTCTTTTGACTCCAAAGCTGTATTTTTTTGCTCTTCATCATGATAAAATATAGCGGTTTTATATTGAGTTCCTCTATCACCAAATTGTCCACCATCATCTGTAGGATTAATTTGCTTCCAAAATATATTTAAAAGTTCATCATAACTTATTATGTTATCATCATAAGTTATTTGAATAGCTTCAACATGGCCAGTTGTTCCTGAACATACTTCTTGGTATGTAGGATTTTCAACATGACCAGCTGTATATCCAGAAACTACTTTTATAACCCCATCATATTTATCAAAAGGTTTTACCATACACCAAAAACACCCACCTGCAAAAGTAGCAAGTTTTATCATTTTCATCACTCCTTAAAAAAATTATATTTTATTTATTCCCTAAGAAGTAACTTAATAATCTTGTATTTTATTATTTTTTACTTTATTTAGAAAATACTATATGATATTAATGTATCTAAAATTACAAAATTTTTTATCAAAATTATAAACTATAGAAATTCTCTACTTATAAATATAATTAAAAACTATACTTAATTTTTATAAAAACTTTTTCTATTTATCCATTCAAATGCATCTTTTATATCACAGTTTTCACCTAAAGATATTAAGTATTCTAGTGAATCACAATCATCCATAGCTACCTCTCTTTCCATTCTAGGATTTAACCTATAGTAATTATCTCCAAGAAGTTTTTGAGAAAATAATTGACTCATTTGAGAATTCCCTTCTAGTGTAACAGATATAATTGGTAAGTCTGGCTTCTTATTGATTATCCAGTCAATAGCTCCCCATTCAGTTGTATCTGTCTTTATACTATTATATACATATCCAGTCCCTATAGAAAAAAGTCTTGTATTTTTATAATTTAACTTAAGTCCACTGTCAATTGAATAAACTATACATGCTAGACTTGGATCAGTTGCTATTATTCCACCATCAACATGACAATTATAAGTTGGGAAAAATACTGGTGCAGCACTACTTGCCATTGCTACATCTACAACTTTACTAGTTTTAGTAAGAGAATTTGGCATATTATTATAAAATACAGGCTTCCATGAATGTTCTTCATTGCCTATATAAAAGCTTGGCACCATGACTAGTTTATTTAAATCTTTCAATTCTAAATCCTCTGGAAATATACTTAGCAAAATTTCCTTTAGATTTTTATTTTCATACTTTGGTCTAAGCATTTCTGCATAACTCTTGTTGAAAATATACTTTGAATTTTCAATTGAATAAAGTGTCTTTATCTCTTTAGGGCTTACACCATATGCAAGCCCTAATGCAATCAAACTACCTGTAGATGTTCCTCCAAACATATTTATATTATTTAATAAACTTGGATACTCCTCTACTAGTCTCTCAAGTATGGATATACTTAATGCTCCTTTTAATCCACCACCATCGAACGTTAATATATTAAAATTCGAATTTTTCATATACACATACCCCCATATAAAAGCCTTATATCTTTTAAATTTTAGTTAAAATAATTACACTATAGTATATATATATTATGCAAATTCTATATTACAAAGTTCCTCTTTCTATAATTAAATTCAGTATCCTGCACTATTAAAACTATACTTTTTATTTGTTTATACTATACACATATTTTAAGTATTATAAGTTTAAAAGTATGATTTATTGTAAACAGTTGATTAAAATAGTATCTACTTTGTAATAGACCATAAAAACATAAATAAGGGTTGACTTTATACAAAGCCACCCCCTTATTTATATTAATTATAATTAAGCTTAATAATACTTCGATTATAAAATTTATACCTTATTAATTAAGCGTATACTCTTTATCCTAATATTTTTTTCATATCTTCTTCTGGAGTAGATATAGGAGTTAAAGCAAATTTCTCAACCAATATATTTAATACATTTTGAGACAAAAATGCTGGTAAAGAAGGTCCTATATAGATATTTTTTATACCTAAGTAAATCAATGTAAGAAGTACACAAACAGCTTTTTGTTCATACCATGATAGCACTATGCTAAGAGGTAATTCATTTACATCACATTCAAAAGCATTTGCCAATAAAACAGCCACTTGAATTGCACTGTAAGTATCATTGCATTGTCCCATATCCATTAAACGTGGTAAACCACCTATTTCTCCAAGATTTAAATCATTAAATCTATATTTTCCACATGCAAGAGTCAATATAACAGTGTCATCAGGAGCTTGTTTTACAAATTCAGTATAATAATTTCTTCCAGGTTTTGCACCATCACAACCACCAACTAATAAAAAGTGTCTTATAGCTCCATTTTTTACAGCTTCTACTACTGTATCTTGTACAGATGAAACTGTTCCTCTTGCAAAACCAGTAGTTAGCATATCACCTCCATTTATTCCAGTCATATGCATATCTTCTTTATATCCTCCAAGTTCAAGTGCTTTTTCTATGACACTAGAAAAATCTTTATCTTCTCCAATATGAATCATACCAGGATAAGCAACCACTTCTGTAGTAAATACTCTATCTCTATAACTATCCTTAACAGGCATTAAACAGTTTGTCGTAAATAATATTGGAGCAGGTATATTGTCAAATTCTTTTTGTTGATTTTGCCATGCTGTACCAAAATTTCCTTTTAAATGCTTATATTCTTTTAATTTTGGATATGCATGTGCTGGTAATAATTCTCCATGAGTGTATATGTTTATTCCCTTATCTTTTGTTTGCTCTAGCAATTTGTGTAAATCATAAAGGTCATGCCCTGTAACTACAATAAATGGACCTTTTTCAATTTTCATAGGTACTTGAGTTGGTTCTGGTGTTCCATAAGTTTCGGTATTTGCTCTATCAAGTAATTCCATACATTTTAAGTTTATTTCTCCAGTTTTCATTACAAATCCTAAAAGTTCCTCACTAGATAAGTCTTCTCCAACTGCTACTAACCCTTCATAGAAAAAGTCATTCACTTCTTTATCTGTATATCCAAGTACCATTGCATGATAAGCATAAGCAGCCATACCTCTTAATCCAAATAAAATCAACGATTTTAATGAACGTATATCTTCATTATCATTCCATAAATTCTTCATATCGTAGTTGTCATTTCTACTACAAGTTGTCGAGCAATCTGAACATCTAGGTACAAGTTCACTTTTTGCTAGTTCAGTTTTTTCAATTTGTCTTTTTATAGCTTCATCATCAAAACTTACATTTGTTACAGTAGTAAACAATCCTTCTATCATAACTTTATCTGTTTCTCTTGTTGGTCTATTTTTATTTCCAACAGTTGCTCTTGAAAGTCCAATTAATACTCCTGTAAGTTCATCTTGTAAATTGGCTGTTCCCCCTTTTTTACCACAAGCTCCGTTTATAGTACATCCTTTACCACCAACTGTCTGTTCACATTGAAAACAAAACATATTCTCCATTCTTTATTCCTCCCATTTCATTTTATTTATTAAAATTTATTAATTTGTCTACGATTTACTTAATTAGATTTCTCCATCTACTATTTTCCCATCTACAGATATAGTAATTACTTGCCATGGTATCATCTTTCCACTATTTTGTAGAGCTGTTTTAACTGCATTTACGATACCACCACAACAAGGTACCTCCATACGTGTTACCACTATATTTTTAATATCATTTAATTTTAAAATTTCTGTAAGTTTTTCAGCATAATCAACTTCATCAAGTTTAGGGCAACCAATTAATGTAACCTTATTTTTCATAAATTTATTATGGAAATTTCCATATGCATATGCTGTACAGTCTGCTGCTATTAAAAGACTTGCATTCTTTAAGTATGATGCATTAGCAGGTACTAGTTTTATTTGCACTGGCCACTGATTAAGCTGAGACCCTTGTTCCTCCATCACTATATTGTTATTTATAGATATAGTATCTAAATCTTGTCTTTTTATAGACTTAGACTGAGAACCTGGACATCCACAGGCTAAATTTTCTTTTTGTGCTCTCTTTGCTTCCATGTTTGCTTTTACTGCTTCTTCATCATATTCTGCAGCCTCTCTATTTTCAAATGAAATTGCATTCGTTGGACAAGTTGGTAAACAATCCCCTAAACCGTCGCAATAATCATCTCTTAAAAGTTTTGCTTTTCCATTTACCATACCTATAGCTTCTTCATGACAAGCTTCAACACATAATCCACAACCATTACATTTTTCTTCATCAATTTTAATTATTTTTCTAATCATTTATATCACCTCATAAAAATTTTTTTGTTTAAAATACTACTTTACTAGATATTTATTTTTAAGACATAGATCTTTTTGTTTTAAGTTTTTGTATCAGGATTTTTATATCTCCTTGATTTTATAAATTTAGTATAGTACAATAAAAACAAATTATCGGTTGCATATGCAACAAGGAAGTGATTATTTGAAAAAATTTTTAGAAAAACATATAAATCTATTAAGAAAAATTTCTCTGTTTGAAGGAATTAAAGATGATGAACTTGAAGCAATGTTAGAATGTTTGGGTGTTATTGATAAGACTTATCCAAAAGACAACATAATATTTTCTGTAGGAAATGAAGTGACTTCTATTGGAATTATGCTTAATGGAAGTGCACACATAATAAAAGAAGACATTGAAGGTAATAGAAATATTGTAGCTGAGCTTTTACCTGGTGATTTATTTGGAGAGGTGTTTGCTTGTACTAGACTACATAAAAGTACTGTAACAGTAGTGACAACATCTTCATGTGAGGTTCTATTTATAAAGTTTAAAAGTGTAACTGGTATTTGTTCGTCTACATGTGAATTTCACAATAGACTTATTGAAAATATGTTACAATTAATAGCTGAAAAAAATATTTTACTTCATAACAAAATAGAGTTACTTTCTTGTAAAACAACTCGTGAAAAATTACTCATGTACCTTTCAAATCAAATAGAGAGAACGGGTAACTATAAGTTTACAATTCCTTTTTCAAGAAATGAAATGGCTGACTTTTTATGTGTTGATAGAAGTTCTATGTCAAGAGAACTTGGAAAAATGAGAGATGAAGGTTTATTATCCTTTAACAAAAATAAGTTTGAAATCTTTTGTTTCCAAAATAAGTTTGATATTTAAATTTATACAATTAAATACACATGATTTTAATTAATTCAAATTATAGATATTACGTTCAAATCTAGAATTTATATTTTTACTCAAAAAATTAATAGATATCTTGATTTATATAATTAAGATATCTATTAATTTTGTATGTTAATTAGCTTACTTTTATGAAAGTATCTCATATATTTTAAGACATACTTCAATTATATGTTTTTAATTAAATACTTCTTCTTTCCTAATAATATTTAAAAATTTTGCTGTTCTTTCATTTTTTGGATTATTAAATATTTCATCAGGAGTTCCTTCTTCAGCTATCACCCCATTATCCATAAATATAATTTTATCAGCAACTTCTTTTGCAAAATTTATTTCGTGAGTCACAATAAGCATTGTTATTCCCTCTTTTGCAAGCGATTTTATAACACTTAAAACTTCTCCAACAAGTTCTGGGTCAAGTGCAGATGTTGGTTCATCAAATAATATTACATTTGGATTTACTGCCATTGCTCTAGCTATACCTATTCTTTGTTGCTGACCACCAGATAACTTTGATGGATAAAAATCTTTTCTATCCAACATCCCAACTTTTTCTATTAATTCTAGAGAAATTTCTCTAGCTTCTTGTTTACTCTTTTTATGTACTACTATCAATGCTTCCATTACATTTTCTAATGCTGTTTTATTTTTAAATAGGTTATAGTTTTGGAATACCATAGATGTATGTTTTCTTAAATTTGCTATATCCTTTTTTGTTGCTTTTTCTACATCTACTTTTACATCTCCAATCATTATTTTTCCTTTTGTAGGCTCAACTAAATAATTTAAACATCTAAGTAACGTAGATTTACCTGTTCCAGATGGACCAAGTATGGCTACTACTTCACTTTGATTTATTTCTAAATTTATACCTTTAAGAACTTCTGTACCTTTAAAACTTTTATGCAAATTCTCTACTTTTATCATTATTATCCACCCTTTTTAATAAATATAATAGACTAATCACATACTTGAAACTAAAATTAATATGTTAATTTCAAATCTAAAAATAACTTAGTCATTTTATTTTTAAATAAAATATATTCTTATAACTATAGCCTAAAATTGACAAAGATAATCTACTGCAAGTTGTGCAAATAATGAAGATGCTGTACTTAGACATTTTTCATCTATATTAAACTTGTTATTATGAAGTCTGTAATTTATATTTTTTTCTTTATTACCTACCCCTATATACATAAATAAACCAGGTCTTTCCTTCATATAAATAGCAAAATCTTCACCTGTCATTGCTGGGAAATCAATCATTTCAATATTTTCATCTCCAAGTATTTTTAAAGCACTTTTTCTTCCTAGTTCTATCATATTTTTATCATTTACGACAGCATCTCCTCCTGCACTCTTTTCAAACTTGCAATCTGCTCCATGAGCTTTACATATATTTCTTACCATATGCTCTAGTACTTCACTTATTTCAAGTACTTTTTCCTGACTTACAGCTCTAATAGTTCCTTGAAGTATACATATATCTGGTATTATATTTTTAGAGATACCAGAATTAAAAGAACAAATAGACACCACTACTGGTACAACTGGGTCAATTTTTCTTGAAACTATCTGCTGGATGGATGTATATACTGCATTTCCAACCGCAATTGGGTCTATACAATTGTGAGGTTCTGCTCCATGACCACCTTTACCAATTATTGTTATTTCAAAAGTATTCGTTGCTGCCATAGCACAATTTCTAGCAATTCCAATTTTCCCTGATTCAATAGTTGGCCAACAATGGCCTGTTGCTAATACGTCCACACCTTCAAGTACATTTTCCTTGATTACAATATCAGAACCACCTTTTTCTTCACCTGGTTGAAATAGTAATTTTAAATTTCCATGCAGTTCTTCTTTTATGTCATTTAAAATCATTGCTACCCCTAGTAACCATGAAACATGTGCATCATGCCCACAAGCATGCATATTATCATTTGTAGATTTAAATTCTAAATCATTTTCTTCTTTTATTGGAAGCCCATCCATATCAGCTCTAAGTAGCATTGTTTTTTTGCCATTATTGTTTCCTTTTATAGTTGCTAATACTCCTGTACCTGCAACATCTATGTATTCAATATTAAGCTTATCTAGTTCTTTTTTTATAAGTTTTGATGTTTCAAATTCTTTAAATGCTAATTCTGGATTGCTATGTATTTGTCGTCTTATTTTTATAACCTTTTCATTATTTTTTAGTGCAATAGATTTTATTTTATCTTCAATCATTTATAAGACCTCCATAACTTATTTTAATTTATAAGGGCTAATCTAAATACATTATAATACACAGATAACTATAGATAAATTTACATTTTCATAATTTTATCTATAGTTATCACAATTTTATATTTTATCTTTAAAATATTTATTTTTGTATATCAGCACTTACATCCATTCCAAACCATTTCTCAGATATTTTTTTTACTGTTCCATCTGCAAGCATTTCTTCAATTGCCTTGTTTACATCTTCTTTTATAACTTTTGATTTTTCATCATTTTTCTTAAAGAAATAAGCTATATTAGTAACTGATAATTTTTCGTCTAACACTCTTACTTTCATATTAGCTTTTTTAGAATCTCCTACAACAGTAAGTTCTGCATCAATCCATGCACTAACTCTTCCTAAATCTAAATCTTGAAGACCATTAGTTCCATCACCATAAACCTTTTCTTCAAATAAATTATCTTTATTAACAGTTGCTGCAACTTGTTGACCTTGAGAACCTTCTGATACTGCTACTACTTTTCCTTTTAAATCTTCAAGCTTGTTTATTTCATTGTTTCCATCTTTTACAGCTATACATACAGAATCAGAGCCATAAGGAACAGAAGCATCATATTTTTCTAATCTCTCTTTAGACATTCCAAAAAAGTTGGCTGCTACATCAACTTTACCTGAATCTAACATTCCGAATATAGAACTAAAACCTGTTGGTTCCATTTTTATTTTATATCCACTTCTTTTACCTATTTCTTTCCACATGTCAACTTCAAACCCTTTATGTTCTCCACTATCAACATAAGAATATGGGTCTGCTGAGTTAGATAAAGCTACAGTTATAATTTTTTCATCCTTTGCTTCTTCCTTTTTTGTACAACCAGTGACTAAAACTGTTAATGACAAAACTGCTACCAAACATTTTATAATATTTCTTTTTATCATGTCTCTTCTCCTCACATTATTTTTTATATAAAATACTTTTCTATGTATTTTTTTATGACCTAATAATTGCTGATTTTCTTTTCTAATTTTTTTTGCCCCCAACTTAAAGGAGTTATTATACACCAATAAATTACCATAACTGCTCCATATACCTCAAAGAACTTAAAACTTAATGCTCCTTGTGATTTGGCAACACCCATTATATCATTTACTCCAACAACAAAAGCTACAGAAGAACCTTTAATTAAATCTATAAAATTATTGAATAATGATGGCAATGCAACTCTTATTGCCTGTGGTACAACAATTCTTTTCATTGTTTGTAAATTTGTTAATCCCATTGCATATGCTGCTTCTATCTGCCCCTTATCAATTGAAAGTATAGATGCTCTTATCGTTTCTGACATATAAGCTCCCATATTCAAACTAAGTACTATAGATGTTGCAAATACTGGATCCATATTTTTTACAAAATCACTCATATAGGCCAAACCAAAATATAAAAAGAACAACTGTGGCATAAGAGGTGTACCTCTAAATATTGATACATATACTTTGCATATTTGATTTAATACTTTGACTTTATAATAAGATGATAACGCTACTATCGTTCCTATAATTAATGAAAATACCAGTGAACTTATTGCTAAAATCACAGTTACATTGAATGATTTCATTATTATTGGAAATAATTCCAAAAAATATTTCATGCTAAAAATCATAAAATAAGTCCCCCTCACTTAATGTTGTTTTTTGCAAACTTTTGTCACATGTTCAATTATAATAGAATTTTCTTTATTTTTCCAATAGAAAAAAACTATTTCCTTACCCACTTATATAGCCATTTTTAATATCAAATTTAGTCACTAATTTTAAGTTATAATAAGTATATTAAAATCAATAAAAGGGAGTTTTAAATTTGAATGCTGAAAAAATAAATCAATATATTAGGTCAGTTAAACTAAACAGAAAAGGTATACATAGTATAAATGAATATCCATTTAATCTACCAATAGTAAAAAACTTATATCAACTTGAGTTTCATAAAAACGTAACTTTTATAATTGGTGAAAATGGAAGTGGAAAATCAACATTATTAGAAGCAATAGCTATTGAATATGGATTCAACCCTGAAGGTGGGACAAAAAACTTTGGCTTTAGTACTTATAATAGCCACTCTGAACTTCATAAATATATAACAATCACAAAAGGACCTAAAAAACCTAAGCAAAATTTTTTCTTGAGAGCTGAATCTTTTTATAATGTAGCTACTGCAATAGATAAAGCTTCTATGTTTTCGTCAGGAGTAAAAACTATAAACTATTATGGAGGAGTATCATTGCATGAACAATCTCATGGTGAATCCTTCTTCTCATTATTTATTCATAAATTTTCTAAAGAAGGAATATATATATTAGATGAACCAGAGGCAGCACTTTCACCTGCTAGACAGATGGCTTTTATAACAAGATTACACGAATTAGTAACCCAAAATTGCCAATTCATCATAGCAACACACTCACCCATATTAATTTGTTATCCTAATTCAATCATCTATGAAGTAAATGAGAATGGCATTAATAAAGTTAAATGCGAAGACAGCGAAAATTATCAACTTACTCAAGATTTTTTAAATCATAAAGAAAAATTCTTAAACATATTAATTGATTAGTAATTTATAAGACAAACTTTTTGAAATAAAAATTTAAACTTCTAACTATCTCAATTTTTTATTTTATAAGTATATACATAAAAAAGACTACATTAAACTCGTTATAATACAAATTTAATGTAGTCTTTTACAAAGTTCATTTTACATCTTAGTATAAATTATAATTTATACTTAATCTACACTTCCATATTAAACTTTAATGCTCCTGTAGGACATACCATTACACAAGGTGCATCCATACCACACTCATTTCGTTCAACACAACCATTACACTTGTTTGCCTTACCATCATTTCCATAAATCAAAGCTCCATATTCACAAGCTTTTTCACAAAGTTTACATCCGATACAATCTTGATTATCTAATATGACAAATTTATGTTCTTTTTTAAAACAATCTTTAGGACATACATCTACACATTTTGCTTCATCACAATGAACACATGATAATGAGAAATATTCTACCTTTTCTTTTTCTTCCACTGTAAATACATGTCTAAAAAGTTCACCCTTATCTATGTCATTATCATTTTGGTCTATACAAGCAAGTAAACAAGCCCCACATGCTGTACATAACTCTTTATTAAATTCAAATAAACTTTTCATTATATCCCTCCAATTATTTATTCACTTTTTCAATCTTACACTTACAACTTCTATATGCAGGGAATCCACTATAAGGGTCAAAATTATCACAGATGATACTATTTACATCAGCTTCTCTATATCCATGATACATATGTATGTTTTTATATAAAACTCTATCAGTAACATTGACCTTTACATTCAAACTTCCTATTTTAGTAGTTATTTTTACATAATCTCCATTATTAATACCTAAGTCTTTTGCATCTAAACTAGAAATGTCACAACTAGCCTCATTTTTTAATATTCTTGAAAGCTTAACATCATGAAGTCTTGAGTGTAATGCATTTGGAATTCTTGCCCCTGATGTTAATAGGTAAGTATACTCATCTATATCATCATTAAATTCTTTGTATGTTGGTAATGCGTCTAATCCAAAATCTTTATATTTCTCAATAATTGTAGATTTTAATTCAAACTTAGATGTACTAGTGTCATATCCTTCTCTTGTATATGAACCTACTTCATATGGTTTAAAATCTTTACATTTCAATGGCAAATCACTTTCTTTAAGCTCATCTACAGCTACACAAGTTCCTTTAAACATGTATCTTATACTTGCTTCATAGCCTGCTTTTAACAAATCATCCTCTATTCCCATAACATTTGCTAAGTCAGAAAGTATTTCTACATCTGATTTTGAATCATATAATGTATCAATTACTTTTTTCGTATATGTAATATACCCACCTGGATAACTCTTACATTCTTCTCTTTCAAAAGATGTGCATGCAGGTAAAAGTATATCTGCATATTTTGATGCATCTGTCATAAATAAATCTATATTGACAAAGAAATCTACAGTGTTTAGTGCGTTAAAAAGCCTTCCTGAATTAGGAAACATTCTAGCATTTATACCATGACAAAACAATGCTTTTATTTCATAAGGTGTCTTTTCTTCTATTTGTCGAGTTAAATCCATAGCTTGAAATTGAGTTACCATTTCATTCCAAAGAGGAAATCGTTCCCCACCAATTCTTTCATTTATATTTTTAGGTAGAGCTTCTTTTACAAACTCTTTTTCTAATGTTTGAAATCCTCCTGCCTTACCAGCAAAATAATCTTGTTTTGGTATGTTACCTCCAATTTTATCATAATTACCTGTTATAGCAGATAGAGACATCATTGCCCTATAATTTTGAAATCCATTTTGGTGATGAACTACTGGAGCAGCACTTTCATTTATACAAAATGGACCTTGCGATAACATCTCTACAGCTTTTACTATATCACCTTTAGAAACCCCTGTAACTTTGCTGACAGTATCTAAATCAAATAATTTTACGTATTCCTTGTATTCATCAAATCCATGTACATGTTTTTCTATGTATTCTTTATCTATCAAATCTTTTTCTATAAATAAATTAGCCATTCCAAGGGCTAAAGCTCCATCAGTACCAGGCTTAACTCTCAAATGCAAATCTGCTATTTTTTGAGTTGTTGGTGTTATCCTAGGGTCTACAATTATAAATTTTAAACCTTTGTCCTTTAGTTTACTTAGATTTACGCTATTTAAAAATTTAGAGTAGTATGGATTAAATCCCCAACCTAAATAAGTCTTTGCATTTTCCATATCCTGCATTGTAAAACTTCTTCCAGTTGCAACATTTCCAGCCATTTGTGCTGATGTTGAACATGAGCTTGATTCTGTACCATAATTAGGAGAGCCAAATGAAGATGCAAACCTTTGTAAAAACGGTCTATACCACTTTCCATACCCCGTAAAAAATGCTACATGTTTTGCTCCATATTCGTCTTTTATTTTATTTAATTTTTCCCCTATTTCACTATAAGCCTTTTCCCATGATATTGGCTTAAACTTTCCTTCACCTCTTTTTCCAATCCTCTTCAGTGGTGTTTTTATTCTATCTTCTCTATACATATATTCTCTATTACAAAGACCTTTTGTACACAACAACCCTCTGTTCATTGGATGCTCTTTTGTACCTTCTATTTTTATTACTTTACCATCTTTGACATATGCATCAATTCCACAATGAATTCCTGGAGAACAAATATCACATAAAGTTCTCTTTATTTCTATTCCTGTTTCTTTGCATGGTATCTTAGCCTTAATCAATTTATAACTATCCATATCAATATTTTCCTTTCCCAATGATAAATATAAAACACTATAATTATTATACATTCTTTTAATTTTATATATCACATTTTTAATTTTATATATTATAAATTTAAAATATATTTTTAATAATTAAATTTTATATACGTTAATAAGCTACTTAAATCATTATTTTTCACTCCTAGTTTACAGGATATTACAATAAAAATCTAATAGTAAATTGTTATTTATATATATTTTGCAATAGATAAAAACTATTTATATATGCTTTAATTTAAACACTGTATTTAGAGTGTAAATTGAATAGATTTAGATTATAATATATACAGTGAGGTAAGGTGAATAAGATGAAAATAGATATGATATATAAATTAATCAAAAGAAATACAGAACCATCAAGATGGTCAAGAGGTATAAAATACTATAATAATCAATTAGTTGATTATATAGACATTGATATTGATGACTTACAAAATAACTTGCTAACATTTCGTGGTGGAGTCAATTCTGAGGATAATTATAGCTTTTATTTTAATTCAATAACAATAGATATAAAACACTTTAAAATAATTGAAAGTGACTGTAGCTGTGTTGATTGTCAATCAAATATTACAAATCGAAGCATCTTTATATGTAAACATCTAGTTGCTATCGTGATAAAAAGCCTAAAGCAAATAAAAAGTAAAAATGACATTCCTCCTGTTCTAATAGACATATTAGATGAGGATAAAGATAAACTTTCTAAGACTGATTCTAAAGTCAGCTTGGATTTAAGTAAACAACTACTTTCTTTTTTTAATGATACTAAAAAAGAAAGAGTCAATTTAGATGTATTATTAAGCATTGATTCAAATAAAGCAATTGCTGAGTTTAAAATTGGAATCAATAAAATGTATGTTTTAAAAAATATTACTGAATTTGCATATTCAAAACTTAATGGATATGAATTAGAGTTTGGAAAAAAATTTATTTATAATCCTAATATCCATTATTTTGCTGATGAAGATGAGCAGTTGATAGATATGATAGAAGAATATGGAACAAATCTTTCATATAATTTTTCTTCATCATATTCAAAAAAGTTCATGGAAATAAATATGAGTTCTCTGAAACAATTTTTGAATGCTCTTAAATACAAGGATTTTACTCTTATTTTTTCTAAAGAAGAATATCATCCAAAAGTATTAAGTGATATTTTACCAATAAAATTTAATTTTAAAAATATAGAAGATAAAATTGTCTTATCTTCCAAAGACTTACTACCTGTTCCACTTACTAGAAAGAATGATGTACTTTTATATGACAATAATATCTACTTATTGTCTCATAAAAAGGCTCGCGATTATTCAAAAATCTATCAAGTATTATCAAAATCTAAAGAATTAAAATTTGATAAAGAAGACTCTAAAGATGTTTTAGGTCTATTAGTTCCTAAATTAAAGTCAATATCCAAAGAAGTTTATTTGGATGAAAACATAAAAAATAATATCGCAAACGATTTTGAAACAGAGTTTTACTTTGATATAATTGATGGCAATGTATGTTGCGACATAAAGTATATCTATGATGATGAAGATGGTAAAAAATTTATACTTCCTAACATACAAAAAGAGGCTAAAATTGAAAATAAAATGCTTTCTTCACAATTTGTAAAAGAAAATAACAGATATACATTTAAAGGAACTGACTATGACCTATTTACATTTTTAGATTTACAGTTAGAACCTTTAAAGGAATTTGGAGATATCTATTATTCTGAGAAGTTTAAATTGAAGAAAATATATAATTCTTCATCAATTCAAGCTTCAATTAATCAAACTAATCAAAATTATCTAGAATTTAATTTTAATATATCTGATATAAATCCAAAAGAGTACAAAGATATTCTAAAAGCTCTCCAAGAAAAACGTACTTTTTATAAACTAAAAGATGGAAGTTTTATAGACTTATCAGAAAAAGAAACTAAAGACTTTTTTGAACTGGTTGAAAATTTGGATGTAATTGATAAATCAAAAGATAATAAAATTCATAATAATAAAGCTCTGTATATAAATGAAATGATAAAAGGTAAAAACTTAAAATTTATAAATGGTGAAAAAGAATTAGAAAATACATGTGAAAAATTTAGAAATTTTAATGTTATAAGTCCAGAAATTCCAAGTAATTTAAAAGCAAATCTACGTGACTACCAAATAAATGGTTTTAATTGGTTTAAAGTTTTAGATTTTTATAAATTTGGTGGTATATTAGCTGATGAAATGGGACTTGGAAAAACAATACAAACTATTACATTTTTATTATCTGTGTCCAGTAAAAAAAGTATTATTGTTACGCCAACATCACTTATTTATAATTGGAAAAATGAATTTGAAAAATTTGCTCCAGATATAAAAGTTCTATTGATACATGGAAATAAAAAAGATAGAGAAAAGTGTTTTAGAGAAATAAACAATTTTAATGTAGTCCTTACAACATATGGTACTCTCAGAAATGACTTAGAAAGATATAGTGAAATAGTTTTTGATTATTGTGTAATAGATGAGGCTCAAAACATTAAAAATCCAGTGGCTTTAGTAACAGAAGCTGTAAAAAATATAAATGCCAAAAATAAGTTTGCACTTACTGGTACACCTATGGAAAACAATTTATTAGAGTTATGGTCTATATTTGATTTTATAATGCCTGGATATTTATATAGTAGAGGAAAATTTCAAGAGTTATTTATAAATAAAGAAGATAATGTTGAAAATTTAAAAAGACTTATAAAACCTTTTATTCTTAGAAGAAGTAAAAAAGAAGTAATGAAAGAACTGCCAGATAAGATTGAGAAAAACTTTTTTGTTGAATTAAATAAGGAGCAGAAAAAAATATATAGTGTATATGCAAAAGATATACAAGATAAAATGAAAGATAAGAATCTTAAGAAAGATAAAATAGTTATTTTCTCTTATTTAACTAAACTAAGACAACTTTGTTTGGACCCAAGTATAGTGGTAAAAGATTATAATAAAAAAAGTTCAAAAATAGAAACGTGTCTAGAAATACTTAGAGATAGTATAAATGAAAATCACAAGATATTATTATTTTCGCAATTTACATCTGTCCTTAAAAACATAGGCAAGGAACTTGATAAGTGTAAAATTGCATATCACTATATAGATGGTAAAACTAGTGCTAAAGAAAGGCTTGAACTTGTAGATGAATTTAATAAGAGTACTGACAAAAAAGTTTTTTTAATATCTTTAAAGGCAGGTGGGACAGGATTAAATCTTACAACTGCTGATATTGTAATTCACTTTGACCCATGGTGGAATCCATCAGTAGAAAATCAAGCTAGTGACAGAGCTCATAGATTTGGTCAAAAAAATGTAGTACAAGTTATAAAGTTAATTGCTAAAGGCACCATAGAAGAAAAGATAATAAAATTACAAGAAAGTAAAAAAGAGCTTATAAATCAATTTATAAATGGAGAACTTTCTAATGAAGGTGTATTAAGAAGTTTATCTGATAATGAGATAATGGACTTGTTTAATTGAAAGTGAGATATATGGCAAGTAAAAATAAAATACTACTATGTTATTTATAATTGATAAACAGGAGTTTCCTAAAATATAGGAGACTCCATAATATCTTAAACTTTTCACATTATATGTAAACCTTTCTTTACCTATATATTGACCTTCTTTACAAATATACAATTAATCCAAACAATCCACATAATACCATCATAAGTATAGGTCCAATCTTATATTTTCGTAAACAGTACAGTGAACAACAAAATAAAATAACAGCTACAATATCTATGTTTTTGAAAATATTGGTAGTATAATAATTTGAAGAACCAAAAAATGTCAACAATATAATTGTAAATCCTGCTGAGATGATTAATCCTAAAGATGATGCTTTTAGTCCATTTAAAATTTCAAAAACAAATTTCGAATTCCTATATTTCTTAAAAAATTCATATAAAAATATAGAAATAATTATTCCTGATATTATACAGCCAACTGTTGCTGATATAGCACCCTCAATTCCTGCCACTTGCATACCAACAAAGGTAGAAGTATTAACAGCTAATGGGCCAGGAGTCATTTGAGAAATTGTGATAATATCAGTAAAAACCTTTTGTGTTATCCATCCTTGCTTAAAAACTACCTGTTCCTGTATAAGTGGAATAATAGCATAACCACCACCTATACTAAACATTCCTATTTTCAAAAACGTAAAGAATAAATTTATAATCATATACTCCCCTCCTTTTTTCGAAGTTGAATATATATAGCAAACAAAGAAATCAAACAACTTAAAAGTAATACGAGTATTACATTAATTTTAAGGAAAGTACAAGCAATAAATGAAAATGGTACTAATAGATTTAATAGCATTGATTTCTCATTAAGAATCATTTTATACATATCTATAGTCAAATCTACAATCAATGCAGCAACACATGCTTGCATACCTTTTAAGATTGCAATTATATAAATATTTGAAGAAAACGCAACATACCACCTTGAAACAAGACCTAAAATTACTATAGGAGGTATAATTGAACAAATACAACTGATAATTACTCCTATAAATCCAGCTGTTCTTTTACCTGCTAAAATGCTTAAGTTAATTGCAATTGCTCCAGGTGAAGATTGAGCAATCGTAGCCATTTCCATAAGCTCTGATTCACTAAATATTTTTTTATCCATAACATAGTACTTTTTTATCATGGGAACAACAACATATCCTCCACCAAAAGTAAAGGCACTTATAAATAAATTTATATAGCAAAGCCATAAATACAATTTAATATTTTTTCTCATAATATTCCTTTCTATGTGCACATGGACATATTATAAATGTTGTACTGCTATTTGTAAAATGATAAAATATTGTTGCAGACATGAATTTAATTCATGAGTAAAGGAGTCTGATTATGAATTTTAAACATTGCATTATTTTTAGAGAAGTTGCAAAAGTAGAAAATTTTACTAAAGCTGCAAATAATTTATTTATTACACAATCAGCAGTTTCTCATGCAATAAGAGAACTTGAGAATGAAGCTGAAACCAAATTATTTGAGCGATTACATAAAAGTGTTAAATTAACAAAAACTGGAGAACTTCTTTTACAAGAAATTTTACCAATACTTGAAAATTTAGAAAATGTTGAATCAAGAATTAAAAACTTAGAGTATGAAACTCCCATACATATTGCTTCTTGTATTACGTTTGCTCAAATATGGCTTCCTCAGTTAATAAGGAAATTTCAGGAAATATCTCCAAATACTAAGATTAACGTTGAAGTCCATAGTGCATTAAAAGCATTAAAATTATTGAAACAAGGAAAGGTTGATATAGCTTTTATTGAAGGGAAAATCATACAAGGCTCATTAGAAATAAGGAAATTTTCTTCTTATGAATTATGCATTGTATCTTCACCAAGTTATTGTAGTACTGCCGAATTAAGTTTATCTCAACTATTGGGTATGGATTTACTATTACGAGAAAGAGGAAGTGCTGTACGCGAAACTTTTGAATCAGCTGTAACCTTGCAAGGTTACAAAGTACATGCAAGCTGGGAAAGTGTAGATTCACAATCCCTAATAGAAGCTACTAAAAATAGTTTAGGTGTTTCAATTCTTCCTAAAATTCTAGTTGAGCAAGAAATAGAAAAAGGAAACCTCATGCAGATATTCATTCCTGATTTTAAACTTTTTAATGATATTACTGTAGTAATAAATAAAAATAAGTATAAATCTGCCTCATTAGAAAAGCTATGTCAATTGATTTAGCATTTAAAAGGATACTTGATAAATTCTCTATGAAATAATCAAGTATCCTTTTTATAGGCAATATTTATTACTTTTTATAAGTCTCTTTTCCAATGTTTGTTACACATTCTTATGTACAAAGATTTTTAAATTACTTCTTTAAAAATTCTTTAGCTATTTTTGAGAAATCAAGACCATTTGATAAAATTGCAGGATGTCCACCTTTATTAAACACATGTATTTTCCCATTTTTAATCTTTTTAAGAAGTGAAGAAAATGTATTCTCATAAAAATCAAAAGACACTAAAGATACAAATTCATCTTCTTTACTTCCTGTTAAAAGCACATCTGGTTGCATAGTTTCTAGGGGCTTATGAAAAAATTTACCTATAGTTTTATAATGTTCAAAAATAGCTTCTGTATCATTATCTACTACTTGCTCCCAATTTTCGCCTTGATTGTAAATATAAAAAGCTTTTGCATCATCATCTTGCTTTGATGCTTCACGCTCTAATTTTACATTTTGCACAAATGACTCTAGAGGAACCTCTCCTTCAAAACTATCTGCAATTACCTTATTCACTAAATCAGGTCTTTCAAGTGCAACATTTAATGCAACAAGAGCTCCTCCACTACTACCAATTATATTTACTTTTTTATAGTTCATCTTTTCTAAAAAACATATAACTTGCATAGCTTCATCAAACCATAAATCGACAGAAAACTTATCAACCATTTGAGATTTGCCATGACCCACAAAATCAATTAATATTACTTTATATTCATCTTTATAAAAATCTATTATATTCTCAAACATCTTAGAAGAAGCTGTATTTCCATGTAAAAAAAGTAATGGCGTACCATCTCCAATTTCATTATAGTAGCACTGTTTGTTATTATAGTTAAAATATGCCATATATTTCCCCCTTTAATATTTCTATAAATATATATTTACAACTTACATTTAAAATAACTATTGTCATAAACACTTAAAAATAGTATAGCTTAGAGTATAGCTAAAATCAATAATACCTTTAGTTGATTTGTTATTTACTTAATTTATTGTAATTTAACTTCTGTAAAGTTTCTTTTTTGTACGAAAATGTTCTTTCCATTTGCAACAATCATTCAAGTGAAGTATAACATGGCGAGTAGGAGGCATAAGCAAAATGCCAGCAATATCTTTATTCCCCCAAAAGTCCAGCAACCAAATAGAATCTCCATGCTTTGTTACTCCACCAGTTACCAAAATCCTTTCTAAATCAATTGGAGAAACCTTTCGCTTCATATCTTCAGATTTCAACTTCTTAATAACCTCTCTTGTGTTTTTTGCAACTTCATTTCGATAGCAAAGCAATTCATCAATATTGATACTTTTACTTAAATTCATAATTTCATTATCAGAGAGAGTATTTCCTGTATCTGTAATGAAAACATTCAATCTCTCTTTCCATTGTTCATTAAAAATTTGTTCTTTTTGGGCAACCAGTACATTTACTGTTAAATCTTCAATCCTTGCAATATGCCACAAAACCCACGCAATAGTTTCGTCCTTACTTGTTGGCATAATAGCATATTCATTTCTGTTTAAGTCATAAATAAGCTTGTCCACTTCATTTTTTTCTGTATTTGATATTTCTGAGAGATGTAATTTTGAATGAATTTCCAAAAATAGTGCTTTCGCCTGTTCTATTTTTTCTTCTTTACGTATGATTTTATTTAATTCTTTGTGTACTTCACTTAACCCATTTCCAAAATATTTCATAATAATACCTCTTAATCAAATTCTTTTTTCTATTACACTGAATTATCGTATATCTCTTTTCACCTTAACCATTTTTTTCTTTATAGGTATCTCCTTATATTTTTTTAATATTAAATCTCCCTTGTGATTTAATATATCTATATATGAACATAAATCTTTAACTTCGATTACACCTATATCATCATTAGTAATACCTTTTATATTGCTAAATGCTCCAACTATATCTAAGACCCTTATTTTCTTCTTTTTACCAGCATTTAAATATAATCTAACAACTTCATTTTCTAGATTTAGTTTTATACATTTACTTTTGTGTGGATTTTTATCCATTTTTTTTCTTTTCGATACTTCTTTCAAAATTTCTTTTGAATATTCTTCAAATAAAACTTTACCCTGTATAATACTACTTTGTTCTATATTAGTTAACTCATTTATTTTATATCCTACATATGTTTCTATATTCTCTATATATTTTTCATCCTTTTCATCCACTATAGTAATAGCTTTTCCACTATTTCCTTTTCTCCCAGTCCTACCTATTCTATGTATATAGTTTTCCTTATCTTGTGGTACATCATAATTTATAACTAAAGAAATATCATCAATATGTATTCCTCTAGATGCTACATCACTACTAACTAATACATTAAACTTTATATTTTTAAAATCCTTAATCACAAATATTCTTTTTTCTTGGGATAAATCTGCATGTAACTCTCTTACCAAAAAACCTTCCTTACTCATTTTGTTATATAATTTAGATACTTTTTCTTTAGTATTACAAAATATTATTACACTTCTTGGATTTTCACTGTATATTAATTCTTTTAAAACTATATACTTATTTCTTTCCTTTGACTTGATTATTTTATCATCTATTTGTCTTAATCCTTCATTAGTATTACTTTCATTTCCTTCTACATTTATAATACTATAATCTGGCATATATTTTTCACATATATATTCTATCTCTTCACCTATCGTAGCTGAAAAAAGACCTAACGTTCTCTCTTTCGGTATATTGGTTAATATTGTTTCCATTTGTTCAAGAAAACCTTTGTTAAACATTTTATCAGCTTCATCTATTATTAAATACTTCATTTTTTCTAAATTAATAGTACCTCTATTTATATGGTCAATTATTCTACCTGGAGTAGCTACAACGATATGAACCCTTTGTTTTAACTCAGCTATTTGTTCTTTTATAGATTGTCTACCAAATATAGCACTACATCTCACCTTCTTTAACCTTCCTATATCTGATATTTCATCTTTTACCTGTAGTGCTAATTCTCTCGTTGGTACTACTATAAGTGCTTGAATATTATTATACTCTATATCAATATTTTCACATATAGGTATTGCAAAACTTGCTGTTTTCCCACTTCCTGTTTTTGATTTTACTGCTATATTTTTATTATTTAACAATTCTGGAATAACCTCTATTTGTACCTTAGAAGGCACATTATATTCTAAATTTTTTAATGACTTAAGTATCTTTTTATCTAATTTAAAACTTTCGAATGTATATTTCATATGTTACCACCTTACTATATTTATTTTCATCTTATCAATTATATTTTTCTCCATTCTATTATTATAATGTAAGATGTCAATATTTTTATAGTTTTTATTATCCTATATATATAGATTTTCGCAACAAAAAATTATAAACTAGTCCTTAAATCAAAATAAAATCTTACAAAAAAATACCCCTTATTAACATTGATAAATCAATATTTTCAAGGGGTATTTTTTTAGATAATTTAATCGACTTAAATAGACTGAATTAGTATACTTTTTAGGTTTAATTTATATTTCTAGACATTGTTTCAATTTATATCTAAGATTAAAAGGTATTAATCAATACCTAAATTACCATAATCTCACATACCTATATCTTTATTCAAAATACCTTCTGTTATTAATCGTGCTATATAGTCATAACCTGCTTCATTGGCTTTATTACAATCATCCATATTATCACAGAAAAAACTTTCAATTTGTATTGCAACTGGATTGGTGTTTCTCAATATATATAAATTTTCTCTTTTTTTAGCTCCTCTATTTTCAAATAGTTCCCCAAGTTTATTAGATACTCTTTTAGCATATTCTAATCCTTCATTACCATAATAAAGTACTTCTGCACCAAAGCTTTTTCCATCACTTTTATTTAAATGTAGCTCTACTAGTAAATCATATTTGCCACTATTTATTTTTGGAACTCTATAAAAAAACTCTTCCTTTTCTGCTACAAAATGTCTTTCTGGACAAATTATTACATCTACTGCATTACCTTGACTTATAAGCATCTCTGCTAGCATAGGAGCTAATTTTTTATTATAACTATACTCATCAACTATTGCATTTACACCTGTACTTTTTCCACCTTTTAGTATACTATGACCTACTGTTATGCATATTTTCATTTACTTTTTGTCACCTTCTTTTAAAGCTAAAATTTATATAATAGTAATATGATTTTAAAGTTATTACTAGTAATAATATATTAATTGAAGATGGCAAAAGTTCTCATAACTTATCATTTTTTTAACATATTTGTCTTATTTTAGCGTAAATCTAGATGCTTAATTTTATTTATTACAGATATATTGTAAGCTAAAAGTTCCTCAAGAATCACAAATTTCTTATCTCTAACTTTGCTAACACTTTTATTCTTAAACTATATACTTGTCATTATAATATTAGAATAAATTGTTTGGTAAGAGGTGATTATTAAGGATTTATAATCGATTTATAAGTCATAAATACTTGATAATTGATTTTTTATAATTGACACCGTTTTAACACAATTATCACCTTATATCTAATCTATAATAATATTTGTATACATTAAACTATATAGTTACTTTAGTAATTTTAAATTTTATGTACAACTAATTAATAGTATAATAGAAGTGATGTATTTATAAATAATTCACCATTATTCAGTTCATTTATTGATACATGTTCAGTTTTTATATTTATACTTTTTACATCTTCATAAACTATTCCAACAGGTGAACAAATAGAGCAAGAGAAACCAAAAGTTTTAGTTACTTTTTTAATTTTGTTAGTATTAATATTAATTTGATTTTTGTAATTTTTTATATTTTCATTAGCCATTTTTATATTACTTCTATAGTCCTTATCTTCTTGAGTGTCATCAATATTATCTGATTTATTTACTGATTTAAATCTACTATGATTTCTACAACTATAATCCATTTCAAACTCTATACTTCCAACAATTATTAAATTACATAGTTTTAAATTTTTTTCTTTATTTATAGGATTTTTTATAAGTTTTACATCGAGTATTTTGCTATTTGTATTCACTTTTAATATATCTTTTAGATTTTTAGGTGCTTTTAAAGTATTACTTATATTTAATTGTTTAAATACAGCTTTTTTAATACTTGTATAAACACAATTACTTTCTATTGATATTTTCATTGGAAATTTTTCCATATCATACTTATAATAATAATATATATTAGCGTGGTTTTCTATAACCCTGCATGCTGAATTTGCTAATACTATACTTTTAAAAGATATTATTTTTTTACAATTTCCATTTATCTTACCTATGTAAAAACCTTGTTGTGGATTTAATTCACCTTTTTTGATACCATTAACTTCTACAGTATTATTTATAAACTTTATGTATTTAGAAATATAATCTTTAAAAAATATATTCCCAGTTTTGCGATTACTTATATTTGTAACAACAATAGTATATGTTAAAATATCAAATACAGATGCATATTCTTTATCAACATATTTTTCTACCTTTAAAATATTTCCACTGATATCATTTGAAATAATATTACTAAAAGTAGTTTTTGTTATTATAGGGCTTCTAGATAATAACTTATAACTAAAATTTTCCCCATATTCATTGATACCTCTCATTGCACCCACCTTTCTATAATTTAAACATTATCTTATTTTAAAATTATTGTCATAACTTATAATTGTAGTTACACTTATAAATAAATTATTTTCATCTAAAATAGATGATGTTATATCTTGTATAATATACTTTAAATTAATTTTATCGTTATTTTTAATTCCTCTAGGCATTTGTATAAATGTACTAAAAGGTATTTTTAATTCAAGTATATTTTTCTTTGTAGGATTCCTATTTCTTTTAGCATTACTTATGTTTTCTAACCTTATATTAGCATTTATATCACCAACTAAAATTAACTTTTTACCCGTCATCTGCTCATCCTCTAATGACATACATTCTATTGTATCAATCAATTTTATATCGTGGATATTCATGCCACAAACAGATGTGTCTAATAAACTTACTCCAGATTTTTTAGAAGCTAGCTTAAAATTTTTATATGTATTAAATTGAGAAAAGTAAAATGTATTTTCTAGACTTTCACATTCTTCCAGATTATATATAACCTTATCTTTTTCATACATGATTTCATCAATCTCCCTATATCTATATATTAATACTATTCATTATAACTATTTCAAATTACTATTTTTAATTTAGTATCAAAGAAATATCGCTATTCATAAGATACTATATATTTTTAATAGATATAATACCTTTTATTTAAACTAAAAATATAATTTTAAAATTATAAATTAAGTATATCTATTGACTTCTTATTTATAATTGATTATAATCTTTATAGACCGACGGTCAGTCTTTAAAAGTGAGGTGTTCTAAAAATGCAAGATTTAAATAAAATGAATAGTTGTTTTAATAAGAATTTTAATCTAATAGTACTTGGTCAAATTATCTCTATACTTGGTTCATCGTTGTTAAGATTTGGACTTTCCACTTATATTTTAGATACGACAGGACGTGCAGACATATTTGCAGCTTTATATGCAATATCAAACATACCTCTTTTATTTTCTCCAATTGGTGGTGCAATAGCGGATAGATTTAATCGTAAAAATTTAATGGTCATCTTTGATTTTATGAGTTCGATTATTATTTTTACGTTTATTTGTCTTCTTTCCTCTTTAAACAATTCAATTATATTAATTGGGGTTATTATGGTACTATTGTCAATTATTAGTTCTATGTATCAACCTACTGTGCAGGCAAGCATACCTTTAATAGTAAATGAAAAAGATTTAGAACAAGCAAATGGAATTGTAAATGGAATTGGCTCTCTTTCAAGTATGTTTGCTCCTGTTCTTGGAGGTTTGTTGTATGGTCTTATTGGAATTAAGATGCTTCTTATTACAAGTTGTATTGCATTTTTTCTATCCGCAGTAATGGAAATGTTTATTCATATACCTTTTAATAAAAGAGAAGTTAATGGAAGCATAGTATCAACAATAGTCAGTGATATGAAAGAAGGATTTTCTTATGTTATAAAACAATCTTATATTAGTAAAGCCATGATTCTAGCAGCTTCTTTAAATTTATTTTTGACTCCATTCTTACTTGTAGGAATACAATATATTTTACGTATAACAATGCATAGTAGTAATAATATGTATGGCATAGGGATAGGAATTATTGAATTTAGTAGTGTTTTAGGTGCACTTTCAATAGGTATGTTTGCTAAAAAAATGAAAATGAATACATTATATCGCTGGTTAATGTTAATTAGTATTTTGATGATACCAATGGCCATTTCTGTTTCACCTTCAATGCTTAAACTAGGATACTATCCATCTTTTATATTACTATTTATTTGTGTTATACCTATAGCCATGTCTATGACAATTATTACTATATTCGTTTTAACTATTGTTCAAAAACAAACTCCTAATGAATTATTGGGGAAAGTAATGGCTACTATTACAGCTGTATCACAGTGTGTTGCTCCAGTTGGTCAAATTATGCATGGAAAATTATTTGAAGTTTTCAGTTCTAGAGTTTATATACCTATAGTATGTATGTTCATAATTATGCTATCAATTTCAATCCTTGCTAAATATCTGTATAAGAATGAATCAAAGGCATAAAATATAAAATAATTAAAAAGGATTTAATTCTTTTATAAAAAGCCTATAGTAAAAGGGCATATTTAAAGTTTTAAATTTATTTATTAATATTGAGATAACAAAAATGCTAAATCAAGTAATTAAAGTAAAATAAACATACTATTTATAATTATTTTTAAATATACAAACTGATTGGAAAACATACTTTAATCATCTACAAAACGGTAAAAAGCAACAGATAAATAAAGTATGACACCTTATTATTATCTGTTGCTTTATTCATTAGAACTATCTTTAATTAAATATACAATTATACTTCTATGTCTTCGACTTTTGAGATAAGCCATAAGTACGAAAGTACAGCTAATACTGCTGCTACTATCCAGACAATAATAAAAGGAATATATGTGTGAATCATAGTTGTTACAATGTTAGCAGTGCATGAGGCAAGAATAACAGAGGCTATAATCGTTGTTTGAATGGAATATTTTCGAAATCCAATGCTAGCAGAAATTACACCTATAAATAAAGAGAATACAGCACACAAAATTGTTTCAATGATAATCTTAAAAAACAATCCAAGAGTAAAATTATCAGAAATCATAGGAAAAATAGCTTCTGTCATCGTAAATATAAGTAGGGAAATAATCGTTCCAATCAACATAAAGCTCAAACATAATGTAGCTATTAATACAATCTTTGAGTTCAATAAAGTCTTTCGATTTATTGGATAAGTAAAAATTAAAATTGCATTTTTCCCAGAATATTCTTTTATAACAAATGTGGAAAACAATGCAGATGATAAAATGGCATAAGCTACCATTTGTAAAACGTTAGTGATTACCCAAATATTATGGTAATTAGAAAACTCAGCAGAATCTGTGTCTCCTCCTAAATAAGCAATCATAGCAAATGTATATAAAAATCCTAATACACATAAAGTAATAATACCCATGGCATTAAGATAAGGGCGAATTTTATTTTTTTTTAGTTCTAATTTTATAAGTTTATACACAGTTGTTTCCTCCATTCATTATTTCAAAAAAATACTCTTCCAAACCATTGGGAAATTCTTGTTTTACTGTAGACATAGGAATTTCTTTTAAAATACTTCCATTTGAAATAATACCTATTGTATCAGCTATATACTCTATTTCACTTAATATATGACTTGAAATAATAAGTGTCATATCATATTCTTTTGCAAGTGTTTTGAATAAATCACGCATTTGTTTTATTCCCATAGGGTCAAGACCATTGATAGGTTCATCAAGTAAAAGAATATCTGGATTATGTATGATTGCACGAGCAATCCCCAACCTTTGCTTCATACCCAAAGAGAACTTACATACCTGTAGCTTTCCAGTATTTTCGAGTCCTACTTTTTGCAAAACAGCATTTATATCTGCACCAGAAAAATTCATGTAAGCGTTATGTATCTTTAAATTTTCCTCCACTGATAAATGTTCATAAAAAATAGGTGTTTCTATAATACATCCAATTTTTCTTAAAATATTATTACGATTTTCTGATATATTCATATCAGAAATCATTATATTCCCAGCGGTTGGTTTTAATAAACCAGCTATCAATTTTAGTACTGTAGTTTTTCCAGCTCCATTTGCACCCAAAAATCCATAAATACTTCCTTTCTCTACATTTATGTTACAATGTTTGATAACCTCTTGATTATCAAATACTTTTACCAAATCTTGAACTTTAATGATTGTATTCATTTTCGTTAATATTTTCCTTTCTCTATGAATCAGTCTTTGTTTTTAGTGTTTATTAAACATTTCAAATTTGATTCTTTCATAAAATAATATCACTTCAAATAGACAATATGATGTCTTATTTAAGAATACTATCTTTAATTCAAAAAGTCAATATATTGTCTAAAATAAAATTTATATTTATTAAAAGGTACAATGGGTAGGGTATATGTTGGAATAGTTCAGATATTTAATATTACTTGGGCAAGGTTTTCAATATTAAAAATGATATAAAAATAGTGACTATCTTAATTTTAATAATTAAGATAGTCACTATTTTGTATAGTCTAATTAAATATCATTTTATTTTATATGTGAGTTTAATAGAATTTATTTTCATTAAATCTATTGTTCTGGTTTATAAATAACTTTCTTATTATTATCATATATTACCAAAGAATTTGACTTTACAATTTCATTTTCATATTTAACATCTTTTCCAGAAAAATTAGCTACTACTTTTAAATCCTCTCCATATTTAGTCATTTGAACTAATCTATCATCAGAAATAAACTCAAAGTCTGTCATTTCTCTTTTAATAGCCTTTTTATTAAACTCTGACCATACTTTATCATGAGAAATTATTTCATCTTTATGTTTTTCCCATTCAGTTCTATCTATATAATACATAGGTGGTGTATTATATAATACTTCTTTCATCATTCTACTTCCAACTTCATCCTTAATTTTAAAAGTTCCCCATAACCATTGATGAGAAGATACAACAGAATCATTATAAACTAATCTAAATAAAGGTAAAGAATAAGTTGGGTCTATAAATATTTTTTTGTATTTTTCTTTTACAGGTATCTGTTTCGAAAAGACTTCTGGTACTCCTCCTGTTGGAGAATAGTATCTGCCAACATAATATTCACTTTCTTTGTTCTTGCTCATATCTTTATCTACCCAAGCAAATGCTGGTGTCTCAAGCCCATGTGCAAATGCTATAGTACCACTTGCAAAGTCATTTCCTCCTTCTGAACCTATAACCATATTAGCATTATCTCTTATATACGACATTCTTTCGAGTCTGGCTTTTAAATCTTGTGACTGTGTTGTTATATGATTTGGAGAATAATCATCAAAAATTTCTCCTGTAGCATCACAGTCTATAAACCAAGAATTAAATTTATACCCTTCATCCAATATACTTTTTACTCTCTCTTTTACACTTGGTAAAGACAATGTAGGATTTAGTTGTCTTCCTTCTCCTTGAAATCCAGATTCTTTTTCACCTTTTTTATTTTCTATAGTAGCATTTTCATATAGTGACTTATCTTTAAATGCTGCCGTACTCCATTTTTCTTCCCCTGGCTTGTGTATAGAATGGTATGAATCATATGGTCCTACAAGATAACCTAAATCATTAGCTCTTTTGACTATCTCTGGTGATACATAACCATCTTCCATATCATCAAACCCTATCCAAGCATTATCAATACCAGATTTATTCATATCATTAATTACATCAATTGTATTATATCTTGCCCATGTATCAATTTTATTCACACTATCCCCTAGTTTTGACTTTAATAGCTTCTTGTTAAACTCTATAAGTTCTACTCTATTTAATTTAGATATTCCTTTATCTAATACTTTTTTTATTTCTTTATCATTACTATCAAAAACCTTACTATTATAAAAAGTATTTAGTTGCATAACTTGATTAAACGCTTGAACTATTTGATTTTTTTGATATTTATCTATATAATCTTGATTTCTTATCTGGTCAAGTACAGTTATAAATTCACTATTATCAGGTTTTTTACTTAAGAGTTCTTTCATCCAATTAATTAAATCGTCTGATAAATTTTTCTTTAATTTGTCCCATTTAATATCACTTACTGTTATTATAGATTTGTCTGCAAAATAAATCTGTGGAGCTCCATAAAGCTTTTTAATGTTTTCATTATCCTTAGATTTCTCTTCTAATGTTTTAAACCCCCCTTTATCAACTATATAATTTTTATATGTTTTGGCTACATCTGTAATATTTTTGTCAGTCAAATATATCTTAAATCCATACTCTTTATTTTTATTTATACTTGGATATTCATGTGTAAATGTAAAATTAATTTTATCTTTAGAATTAAATTTAATCTCATTATTAAACTCATTTTCAATAATATAAAGCACAGAATACTTTGTCTTATTTACTGCAAAAAACTGCATTGAAAAGGATTCTATGACATTGTAAGCTGATTCATTTAAATGCTCTTTCCAGTACTTATCATTACTTGGTATAAACTTGCCTTCATAAAGTGGTAACACATAACTTTCGCCTTCAATTCTTGGCCAATTAAAACTAGCTTCTTTTTCTGAATTAGATTTAATGTCTACATCTAAATAGCTTTTCTCCTTTTTTATATTTATGTCTATGTTTTCATCAGGATATGTCCATGATGTCTCTGTCTTCGTCTTTTTAAAATTTGACACTTTCCTTTCTTTTAATGGTTCAGATATCTTTTCCTTTAAACCATTAGATTCTACTGATACCTCAAAAGTTTCTGGTTTTACTTCAAAATTAAAATCCAGATTTTTGACATTATACATAGATGATGTGTCATTAATCACCTCACTACTACTACATCCAGTGATAATAGTTGCAATAATTATACAACTTGTAAATACCGAGAATATTTTTTTCATAAAAGCCACCTCCTCGATAAATATATCATCATTATGTTACGTCAAGGTTACATTTTACTTTGAATTTCACTATCTATTAATTGAAGATTATATTGTTGAATTAATTCTATTAGACGTTTTGCATATATGTTATTTCCACTTTCATCTTTTGCAGTGCTATAACCTGCTTTTTCTAATGCTTTAGCTTGATAGATATATGTTTTTGCATCAAATACACCATTGGCTTTATATCTTTTATTTGTAGCTAAAAATTTTGCATGGTCTTTTATAGATTCACTTTTAGCATCATATATTCTAAATTTATCATCTATAATTGTATCTAAATGTTCTTTTGTTTCTAAAGTAACTGATTTTCCTTTCCAATAGGCATCGGCCTTTATACCAAATAAGTTATTATACTCTTTCGCTAAACTTGATTTACCCCAACTAGATTCAATTATTGCTTGTGCAATAGTTATAGATGGCAGTATTTTATAATTTTTATAGTTTTGTATAGCTGATGTTTCAATCTCATTAATAAATTTCATATATTGTGTGTCAGATTTTAATCTTTCTGGCTTTATGCCATAATCTTTAAGGTCCTCTATATAATCATTAACCAATCTTTTTTGTTTATTATTAAATTTTAACTCATTTAAAACACTACTTAACTTTTCCACTTTATTATTTTTAGAAAAATCTTTAACAAATAAATCTGATACTTCTTTTATTTGTGAATCATTAACTTTTTCTAACTTATTTTTATTTAATACAGCAATAATGGAAGCTACATACTTCCAATTAACTTGTGCATTATTTTCACTTGCTAAATCAGCATATTCTATATACTTACTAACATCTATATCATCCTTATTTATCTCTTTAATTGAATATTCTTTTACTAATACCCCTATTCCAACTACTATTATTAGTATTGCTACAATGAACTTCTTATTCTTCATAAATTATTTCCTCCCTTATATTCTCTACAGAATACAATATACCCTACTTTTGTTACATATTCTTTACGAAATTATGAAGATTTTATGAAGATTTATGTAATATATTTAATTTAAAGCACGATTATTGTTATAATATATAGGTTTGCATTAAATAAAAAATAGTTAAAATAAATTTTAAATTAGATAAATTTATTTTAACTATTTATACAATAAAACATTATTTTAATTTATTTCTATCAATCTCTATAGATTTTTCTAATATATACTCTTTTCCATATACAATAATTCTTATTAGTTTTCCCTTTAAATTTTCTATCTTAATTAAATTACTATATACATCAACATTGATATTATTATCTCTATAATTTATATTAAAAGAATAATTCTTCCATTCTTGAGGCAACCTAGGCTCAAAAGATAGAGTTTCATTCCATGTTCTCATACCTGCAAATCCATGTACAATGGAAAGCCATGAGCCAGACATTGAGGTTATATGAAGACCATCATTAGTATCATTATTATAATTATCTAAATCAAGTCTAGCTGTTCTTGAGTATAATTCATAAGCTTTTTTTAGGTTATCTACTTCAGAAGCGATAATAGAATAAACACTAGAAGATAAAGAAGATTCATGTACAGTATATTTTTCATAAAAATCAAAGTTTCTCTTTTTTTCTTCTTTAGTAAACCTATTTCCAAAATAATAAATTCCTTGTAACACATCTGCTTGTTTTATAAAGCAAGACCTAAGAATCTTATCCCAAGACCATTTTTGATTAAGAGGAAGATTCTCTTTTGACAAATCTTTTACCTCTATAAATTCCTTATCTAAAAAATTATCATTCTGAACTATTATTTGTAATTCTTCATCATATGGCAAATACATTTTCTTTGATATTATTTTCCAGTCCTCAATTTCCTCTCTACTTATATTATTTCTTTCAATACATTCGCTGTACTCTTTTTCTAACTTTAAGACATTTTCTATAGCATATTCCAAACACCACTTGGCTATATAATTAGTATACCAATTATTATTAATATTGTTTTCGTATTCATTTGGGCCTGTAACTCCATGTATCATATACAAACCTTTTCTTGTAGATAAATGTACTCTGCTAGCCCAAAATCTAGCTACTTCTATTATTACATCTATACCCTTTTCTTTTATATATTCAAAATCACCTGTATAATTTGTATAATTATATATTGCATATACTATACTTCCATTGCGATGAATCTCTTCAAATGTTATCTCCCATTCATTATGACATTCTACTCCATCAAAAGTAACCATTGGGTATAAGGCTCCCTTAAGTCCAAGTTTTTTTGCATTATCTTTTGCTTGCTTTAGCTGATTGTATCTATATACTAAAAGATTTCTTGCTACACTCTTATCTGCCACACCTAAATATACTGGAAGACAAAATGCTTCTGTATCCCAATAAGTAGCACCTCCATATTTTTCACCAGTAAATCCTTTTGGCCCTATATTTAATCTTGAATCTTCTCCATAATAAGTCGAGAATAGTTGAAATAGATTATATCTTATACCTTGTTGACTACTCTTATCCCCTTCTATCTTTATATCTGCACTTTCCCATCTTTTATTCCACAATTTTGTATGTTTATTTAAGATATCTTCGTAATCTTTAAATATTTCTATATTTAAAATATCTTCACATCTCTTTAATAACTCATTTTCACCATAATCTCTAGTAGAAGTTATTGTTACATATTTTTCTATTCCAATAGTTTCATTTTCTAAAATATCCATTGTTATTGAATTTTCACAGTAATTATCAGTACTTAAATAAGATATATCATCTACTTTACCTCTTGTTTTAATATGCATCATTGCACCTACTGTAAATATTGGTGTATTAAATGTATTTTCTTTTGTACGTGAAAGTATCTTTCCTCTATATTCTGAGGAACTTGAAGAAACTGCATTCCAAAATTCTTCTTCATAATTTGAATCTTCATTTTTTATATTTGAATCTAAGTATGGAATAAATTTTATTTTAGCGCTAGAATTCAAAGCTTTTATATCATACTTTATTACAGCTAATTCCTTAACTGATATGCTTAAAAATCTTGTTATATTAGCTTCAAATTTTTTGCCATTAATATTCACAGTAAATTTGCGCTTTAAAATACCATTTTTCATGTCTAATTCTCTATAAAAATTTTCAACATTACATTTTGCAAGGTCTAACTCTACACCATCTATGAAAATTCTTATCCCTATATAATTAACTGAGTTAGGAATTTTACCAAAGTATTCTGGATATCCATTTTTCCACCATCCAACACGAGTTTTATCTGGAAACCATACTCCAGCTATATAAGAACCTCTATGACTATCTCCGCTATATCTTTCCTCATAGTTTCCTCTCATACCCATATAACCATTGCCTATACTCATTATAGACTCTGCTAATCTATTTTCTTTAATTTCAATCTTGTCTTGTATAATTTTCCACTCATTTATATTATCAAACAAACATTTCATATAACGCTCCTAACTATATACTTATTATACTCACTTAATATATACTTAAAATTTAACTGACTTGTTGAATTTACAAGTAAATTTGCTTTTTTTAGATTTTTATAATCTCCAACTCCAACAGAAAACATATTAGCTGAGTTTATAGCATCAATACCTGCACTTGCATCTTCTATACCTATACAATTTTTAGGATTTACACCAAGCCCCTTTGCTGACATGAGAAATATATCTGGATATGGTTTGTTGTTCTTACATTTTGATGCATCCGCTATGAAATCAAATTGGTCACTTATGCCTAGATGTTTTAATACATTTGTGGCATTCTTACTTGCAGAAGACAATCCTATCTTTATATTATTAGATTTTATATCATCAAGTAAATTTTTTATACCTGGTAAAATATCATTTGAAGTTATCTTGTTTATTAAAGATACATAATAGTTATTTTTGTCTTCAGCCATTTTCATTTTTTCTTCTTCCGAAAATGAATCTTTTTTATATCCATATTCTAGTATTTTATTTAATGATTCCATTCTACTTATACCCTTTAAAGACTCATTAAATTCCTTATCTATATCTATACCAATCTCATCAGCTAGTTTTTTCCAAGCTAAATAATGATAATCTGCTGTATCTGTAATCACTCCATCTAAATCAAATATAAATGCTTCAAGCATTCCTATACCTCTTTCTCTATAAGGATTTTTTAGACTAATAATTAATTTATTTTGCGTCTATATCTCATATTTTAGATATTCTTTTATATTTTAAATATTCTTTATAGAACTATTCAATCTAATTCACTCTTTAATTCAAAACCCACATCTATTTCACTCTCTTGCACACCATATTTTTTTATCACTCTAGAAAAATTTGACCACATCTTTCCAGAAAAAGCATTTAAATAATTTATATTGCAAATAAATTTCCCATCTTCAATTTCTTTCTTATATAGTCGTGGTCCCACTATATATACAGGAAACATAGCCCATGCTTTTTCCCCTCTGTATTTTTTTATAACTTTTGTATAATTTTCATTCTTCATAATACATACTAAAAATACACATACAAACGGATTTTCTTCAATATCTATACCAAAAGAAAAAGATATATCCTTTCCAAACTCTTTTTCTATTTTACACAAATCCTCTTTAACCTGTTTTTCAAGTTTTCGTGAAGCTTCATTACAAAACTTTTTAATTTCATTAGATTGAATTGGAATCCAAAGTGGCATATCTGATATATAATCTATACTTTTATCATCAAATAGTAATTCTCTTCGCTTCATTTCAGCTATAGCAGACAGATAATTTTTATCAGATATAAAAAAAATTGCAATTTTATTATTATCTACATATATTTTAACTGGACATTCCTGCTTCTTATTATTTATTGAAATTCTAGTAATATCACGATATGAATACTCTTTTTCACGCCCTATGAATTTACGAACTTTAATATTATATAAATCAAAAATAATATACTTTCTTGTATATTTGAGAATTGAAGTTAATCCATATATTGTAAGTGTAATAGTAATTACTAATATGTAATACTGTTTAATATATACACAAAATACACTTAATACAATCCCAATTGATAAAAATATCAAACCTAAAATTAAATTTACACTACTAGACTTTACTGTAAATATATATTCTTTATAGTCATTCATGTTTTCCCTTCCCTCTACTTATTCAGTAATTCTCCTTTTTATTAAATTACAAAATAATTAAAAACTTCAATATTTATTTTCATCTAAATAAAAACTTTTCTTAACAAGTTTTATTACAAATCACCTGTATATAAAATTATACTAAATTCATTTATTATAATTAAAGATACTTTATTTAAATAATATAAAAAGTTATAGTTAATTTTAAATCAAGCACATTGTTACATTATTTTAAAATAATAAACTCGTATTTTTTTAATGTTATTTCTTCCTTTAAATCAATTATCTTTTCTTCATATAAATCTTTTACTTTTCTATTCATCAAGTAATCTGGTAACTTTAAGATTAAATCTTTGGATGAATTATTTATTATTACTGTAATAGATTCTTTTTTTAATATAATTGTTCCATTTTTTTTATCTGATAGTATCCACTCATTTGATACAGTTCTAAGCTCTCTATTTGATTTACGAAGTCTAATAATCTTCTTCATAAAATCAAGTATATCTTTATTCCATTTTTCCTCATTCCATTCCATACATTTTCTTTGTCCTTCAGATACTGGACTTAGTTCTCCTTGCATTCCTATTTCATCACCATAGTATATACAAGGACTTCCTGATTGTATAAACATAAATAAATGCGCAAGTTTAAATTTACCTATATTACCATTTGCATAAGTCAATATTCTAGTAGTATCATGACTTCCAAGTAAATTAAAAATAACTTCATTGACTTGCATTGGATAGCTTACTATTACATCATTTATCATATATTTAAATTCTTCAGCATTTATCTCATTTGTACAAAAGAATTGTTTCATAGCTTCTGACATTAAATAATTCATAACTGAATCAAATTGGTCTCCCATCAACCATGGTAAACTTCCATGCCAAATTTCTCCCAATATGTATATATCAGGTTTTATTCTTTTAATCTCTTGTCTAAATTTTCGCCAGAAAGCATGATCTACTTCATTTGATACATCCAATCTCCATGCATCTATATCAAATTCCTGTATCCAATACCTCCCTACACTCAATAAGTATTCTATTACTTCTGAATTTTCTGTGTTAAGTTTCGGCATGTATTTTTCACACCCAAAAGTTTCATAAGGTATGTTTTTTTCATCTATTTCTTCTATTGGAGTATCAACTTTACTCATATCTTTTATATAAAACCAATCTTTATATCTCGAATTATCCTTATTTTTAACTACATCTTGCCACTGTTTAGAATAATATCCTATATGATTAAATACAGCATCCAACATTATTTTTATATTTCTTTTATGTGCTTCTTCTATCAGTTTTTTCAAAGTAGCTTTATCACCTAAGGTAGGGTCTATTTCCATGTAGTCCATCGTATCATATCTATGATTAGTTTTTCCAACTGTAATAGGACAAAAATAAATTCCATTTACTCCTAAATCGCTCAAATAATCTAGGTGGTCTATTACACCTTGTAAATCTCCACCTGTAAAATTATCTCTTGTTGGAATAGCTCCCCATATATCTACTCCTTCTGGATTTATAGATGGATTTCCATTTGCAAATCTATCAGGAAATATTTGATACCAAACAGTATCCTTTACCCAATTTGGGACTTTAGGTATATCTATATGATTCAAATATGGATATCCAAAAAAATTACTTATTTCACATAACTCTTTCTCATCATTTTCGTTTCCTAATTTTATTATCTTTTTTTCTGTAAATAAAATTTTTTCTTCTTGACCTTCTATTATAAATCCATACCTTGAACGTTTATTTAAAGGCTTACACTCAGCTATCCAATAATCAAATAATTCTGTTTCTACTTCTTTGTTCATCATTATATTTGTTCCACCAGACCAACCAAGTCCAGATGCATTTAGATTCCCTCCTCCTGCACCTCCTTTGTCCCATACATATTGGTCTCCTATCCTTAAGGTCACTTTTTTTACCTCATTTTTTTTAGTTCTAATTCTTATATGTAATGTTTCTTTATCATAGCCATAAGCATAGTTGCTCATTGGTATATGTAATATAGCTTCTTTTGTTAAAGTTTGTTGAGTTGATTCTGTGATTTGATTGTTTAAAGTTATATTTTCTTTATTTTTATTAGACAACTTTATCCCTTCTTTCTAATAATTTACATAATTTAAAGATAGGTCAATATATTTAACTATTATATCATAATAAAAAGATATAATAGTTAAATATCATAACAATAGTTTTCTAAGCTACAATAATCATTTTTATTAAAATAAATCTTATCTTTATTATTTTTTTGCAAAATAAAAACCTCTAGTATTTTCCTAGAGGATACAATGTCATACTATTAATTTTTATACTAACTTTTAAATTATTTAAAAAGACTTATCTATGCTATATTAGCTCTCTATGCTATATTATTAGATTTAACTTTTTCTATGTTTAAAAAATAAGTTTCTCTCTCTTTAAATAATGATACATATTTAAAATCAAGATATTTAAGCATATCATAAGCCACATCAAAATCTTTACATATATCTTCTACTCTATGAGAGTCAGAACCTACAGTAACTATAAAACCTCCAAGTTCTCTATATCTTTTTAAGATATCTTCATTTGGATGTATGGCATTTAATCCATATCTATAACCAGATGTATTTAACTCTATTCCACTTCCATTATTAATTATTGACTTTAAGACTTCATCAATAACATCTTTAAAATCATTATATATTACTCTGTTATCTGAATATATCCCATATCTAGATATATAATCTAAATGTCCATATATATTATAATCTTTAAATTCATGATTAGTTTCAAGTATGCTATTAAAATATTTATAATATGCATCTTCTTTGCTAAGTCCTTCAAAGTATTTTTTCGATGGAACAGGTACATTATCAATTGTATGAGTTGAGCACAATATAAAATCAAAAGGATGTGAATTTATTACATCTTTTATTTCATTTTTTAAATGTTTTCTATATCCTACTTCAACACCTAATAATAACTCTATATCCTTTTTATACTTTTCTTTTAGTTTATTAAACACTGGGACATAGTTGTTATAATCTATACAAAATCCCTTACCTTCATCATGCTCTAAATGGTCTGTAAAAGTTAAATATCTAACACCTATACTTATAGCTTTTTTTATTGTATCTTCCATTGAATCCTTTCCATCACTTGAAAAATTAGTATGAATATGATTATCAATTAAATTCATATTATCCCTCCCTTTATTTTATCTACCTTAATTATACTACAGGTTTATTGTATACAATTGTTAAAAGAAAATGATAATAGTTAAATTTTATTTACAATACTTCCTCTTTAAAGAAATACCTTATTTTTATACAAAAAAGGAAGTGTCTGAATTGATTTTATAAAATCAATTCAGACACTTCCTTATTAATAT
>NZ_JAGWCZ010000009.1:0-146759 GCF_020657855.1 Clostridioides sp. ZZV14-6153
TTTGATTTGGATATATTCTAAACTTAAAAGCTTTCATCTGTATCATTTCTTCACCTCCTTTTAATTTATATTACAGGTTTACATCTCCACCATACTTACGTTGAGGATGGAGTATTTCGCCTATCTTTGATAAAATGTTTTTATGTACTCTAGATTTTAATGTTTATTTTCTGATATAAATAATTTGTATACCCTCTCAGGTCTACCTTTTGTTGAGTTTTGTTTTTCGTATAATATAGTAGCATTTCCAGACTTTAGGAGACTACTTAAAAATCTATTGGCAGTTCTTACTGTTACATTTAAACATGAAGATAATTCCTTGGGAGTAACTTCATCTCTTTGTAGAATTTCAGTAACAGATATAATCTTTTGAATAGTAAGAGTAGATAATTTAGAATTTTTGGCAATTGTATTTATGTGTGGAGTTACTTTATTTGAAACAGTAAGTAATTTATCACATAATAAAGGTCCTATTGTCTCATAACTTTCATTAACTAAGAAACTGTAGTTTAAATGATTTATTTTAGATTCCTTATTAGCACTTATGGCGTTAGACATAGCTTGTTTTATATCATTACCAATTCCATACCCAACACATACTTTAAACTCTATACTATTTTCAATAAATTCTTTTATATAACATGTAGTAAAATTTTTGGTTAATGATTTAATAGTGTCGCATTTAGTAAAAATTTTAAAAGAACTACTATTTTTTTCAATTATAAAATCAGTTAATTTGTCTTTTTTTACAGTATTCAATATTTTATAAATTTTATCTATAGTATAATCATCATAGTTTGTATCTTTAGCTGTTATATATATTACACTAGGTTGGTTTACCTTCATTCTATGCAGATGAATGTCCTTTATTAATTCATTAAAAGTACTTTTTAATAAGTTTATGTCAGGATATATAAAATGAAAATTTACTCCTGCATCTTGTAACATAGGAACAATACTACTAAAACGAGTAGTAGAAAAATCAATTTTACCTTCATCCCATAACTTAATATGTTTTTTTGCAATATTTTTTTCAAGTTCTGCTATATCAGATAAACTCATTTTGGATGCATTTTCATTAATACTATACATTAAATCTCCAAAAGTACCATTTGATAAATAATATGATATGTCTTTTGGATTATCTGCCCAGTCCATTAGGTCAAAGTATGCTCTAGAAAAATCTAATGTATTGTATTTAAAAATAAGTTTTAGAAACGTATCATAATAACTTTGTAAATCAGTACCAAAATCAACTAAAGGTTTTTTTATAGTACCAGCTTTTTTTGTAATAGCTTCCTTAGGGATAGGGCCACTAACTGCAAATCCATCAAACTTATCTTCGATTTCTAGATACAAATCTCCAACATGAGAAAAATCTTTATAAATATATATTTCAATTTCTGCATTAATATTTAACCTTTTTATAGAGTTCTCTACAAACTCCTTTAAGAATTCAGTTGTTATGATTGCTATTTTCATAGACTACTTCCTTTTCAATTAGTATAATTATTTCATATTAGGTATTACTTTTTCTAGCTCTGATAAAACAATCTCTCTTTGTATTATTATATATAATAATATCATGACAAAATATTTATTGTCTAACTAATTATAATCTATTCAAAATGAATGATAAATTACAAGTACTTTCTGGAGCAATGATGATTCCTGTTATATTACTTGTTGTAGCAGGGGTATTTATAGGATTAGGGTCAGTTTTTGCAAATGTGGAAAACGTTTTTGTCTTAGGGTTTAATGGAAGTATATTGATACCAGCAATAGTAACAGCCATGTTGGTAGGGGTAACAGAACCAATAGAGTATACATTCTTATTTGTTGCACCATTATTGTACTTTGTAGTATATGTATCGCTAGCAGGATTAACATATGTATTTACAGAAATGTTTAATGTTTCTATAATGGGAGAATCATTTAGAAATATGTTTCCTAACTTGTTACAATCTCAAAAAGTGGGTACATTACCTTTATTATTTTTAATACCAATATTCTTTATAGTTACTTATGTAATATTCAAATGGGCAATTAAGAAGTTTGATATAAAGACACCAGGAAGAAGTTCAGAAGAAGTTAAGCTTTATAGTAAGAAAGAATACAGAGAAAGACAATCAGTAGATAATGTTAAAGCAGTAAATAATGGTGCAGTAGAAGATACAGTAGAAGACAAAGATACAGAACTTGTACATTCTATAATAGAAGGTCTAGGAGGAAGTGGTAATATAAAAAATATTACAAACTGTGCAACTAGGCTTAGAGTAGAGTTAAACTCAATAGATGGATTCTATGAAGATGGTTTCTGGGTAAATGATTTAGGTGCAAGTGGAGTAGTTAGAAAGAAAAATTCAGTTCAAGTTATATTTGGGCCAAGAGTTATCACAATAGCAGCAAAAGTTAAAGCTGTATTAGGTGTAGATTAATGAGTATAAAGCCGTGCAAATTAGATTAGTTTGCATGGCTTTTTTAGTTTCAAGAGTATTATAGTTATTTTGAATTTATGGAAAACTTGTGCATAATAGCCATATCTACTAAATAAACTGATGACTTTAAAATAGGACTGTTAAATTAAGAAATACGGAAGTATGAAAAATGAAACATAATAAAACATAACAAAACATAACTAAAATTGTAAAAAAATATAAAATATTATAGCTAAATAGTATAAAACATAATATAATTACTTTGAAGGGGGTGACAAAATGTGGGAATTTTATAATAATTTAATAGATAAAGTACCAGAAAACATAAGAGTAAAAGATTTTGTTATAGGTTCAGAGTTTGCTATGGTAATAACAGATTATGGAGCAGGTATTAGTCATTTATTATGTGATAAAAGATTTTCTTTTGAAAACGATATAAAAATAAATATGTCTTTAAAAGATTTATGCAGGTCAATTAAGTCTTGGAATTTTATAGAGGCTAGTTTAGGATTAGCAGCAATAAATTCTTATTATAATCAGAATATTTGCACTAAACCATCAAAAGTAGAGAAAATTAATCATCATTTTATTTCCATGATTGATGATTCATCAAAAAAAATAGCAGTAGTAGAGGGAAATCTTAAAAATAAAAATAAAATTAAATTTAGATATGATATGGATTTTTTCAATAGAAAAATAGAAGAAGGTGATTACAACATATCAGCATATGGATATTTAGTAGAAAACTATGATAGTACATATTTAGGTGGAGACTTAATTATTAATAAACATTTAATAAAAATAGCCAATGATTCACTTAATAAAGAAAGCGTAATTTGTGATATATCGACACCTATATCTTCAGCTTTTAAAAAAATAGGTATAAAAAATATAGGTGGATTTGTTGTAGAGGATATAGACAAATGTTTTAATTTAGTAAAAATAAGTGCACCTTATGAGGATATTGAAAAGACAGGTAAAATGATGAAAATAGTAGGGGCAGAAAGGGATTAAATAAGTGAGTAAGAGTGTAAGAAGTAATAAATTAATTATGCTTTGTTTAGTTATTATATTGATTGTATTGATATTAGTATCGTTAGCACTTGGAAAATATCCAGTAGAGCCTCATCAAGTATTTGGAATTTTAGTTTCAAAAATATGCAATATAGATAAGTTTTGGACAGATAGCATGGAAACTATATTTTTAAATGTTAGATTGCCAAGAATAGCACTTGCATGTTTAGTAGGTGGGGCATTGGCAGCTGCAGGAGCATCATATCAATATATTTTTTTAAATCCTATGGCATCACCAGATATACTAGGGGCATCATCAGGAGCAGCATTTGGAGCAGCTTTAGCGCTATTTCTTTATAAAAGCGGTAGAGAGGTTACTGTTAGTGCATTCATTTTTAGTTTAATTACTGTAATTTTAGTTTATTTGATAAGTGAAAGAACAAAGGGAAGTAAGGTGTTAGGCTTAATTTTATCTGGTATTATGGTAAGTTCATTATTTTCTTCAGGTACATCTTTTATAAAACTTGTAGCAGACCCTAATGACCAGTTACCTGCAATTACATATTGGTTGATGGGGAGTTTATCAGGAGCTAAAATATCTGATATAAAATTTGCGATTATTCCTATGTTAATAGGTATAGTACCTCTAATACTTATTAGCTGGCAAATAAACATATTGACTGTAGGAGAAGATGAGGCAAGAACAATGGGGATAAATACAAAGCGTATAAGATTCATTACTATTATATGTGCTACACTTTTAACTTCTGCAAGTGTTGCTGTAAGTGGAATGATAGGTTGGGTTGGTCTTGTAATACCACATTTATCTAGAAGATTAGTTGGAAATAATTTTGTTTATTTATTGCCAACATCAGCTATGTTTGGAGCATCGTTTTTGTTGTTAGTTGATAATGTATCTAGAAATTTATGGACTAGTGAGATACCTATAGGTATATTAACATCATTTATTGGTGTACCATTTTTCATATATCTGATTACGAAAAGGGGGGATTAATATGATTTTAGAAGTTAAAGATCTCAGTTATTTTTATAAAGATCAAAATGTACTTAATCAAATATCCTTTAATGTTGAAGGTAGTCAGTTACTATGTATATTAGGACCTAATGGTGCAGGGAAAAGTACTATGTTTAAGTGTATACTTCAGTTATTAAAAGGATATAAAGGTGAAATATTATTGGATGGAAAAAACTTGAAGGATTATAAAATTAAGAATCTAGCAAGAAAAATAGCTTATATCCCTCAGTCTCATAATCCTGTGTTTAGTTATTCCGTTGTTGAAATGGTATTGATGGGAACAACATCACAAATTTCACCTATGTCTAAACCTACTAAAAAACAAATGGAAATAGTTGAAGAATCTTTAGACAAAATAGGAATTTCCTATTTAAAAGATAGGAGTTTTGTAAATTTAAGTGGAGGAGAAAGACAATTAGTACTTATTGCGAGAGCTTTAGCTCAAAACGCAAAGATACTTATTATGGACGAGCCGACCTCTGATTTAGATTATGGGAATCAAATCAGAGTATTAAATACAGTAAAAGAATTAACGAGGGATGGATATATAATAATTCAGTCAACACATAATCCAGACCAGGCCTTTTTGTATGCAGACAAGGTTTTAGCTTTATACAATCATGAAATATTAGCTTTTGGTGTGCCTAAGTACATAATTAATTCTGGTCTAATTAAAAAATTATATAACGTAGATGTAGAATTAAACAGTTTATATGATGATAAAATCAGAGTCTGCATACCAAAAAGTGTAACTATATAATTTACTTAAGGGGGATAAAATGAAAAAGAAATTATTATCATTGTTATTGGTACTAACTTTAGCAATAACATCTTTAGTTGGATGTACATCATCAAATGATGATGTTAAAGGTGAAAAAGAGGATAAAAACGCATCTAAAACAATAATGTTTACTGATTCAGTAGGTAGAAAGGTTGAGATTCCAGCAAATATTGAAAAAATAGCACCTTCAGGAAGTTTAGCACAAATCGTACTATTTTCAGTGGCACCAGATAAGTTAGTTGGATTATCAGGAGATTGGACAGATGATTCAAAAGACTATGTGGATAAAAAGTATACTAGTCTTCCTGTTTTTGGTCAATTTTATGGTAAGGGAGATTTAAATATGGAAGCCCTTGCAGCAGCAGAACCACAAGTAATTATTGATATAGGTGAGAAGAAAGGTAGCATGAAAGAAGATTTAGATTCTATACAAGAACAAACAGGTATACCAACTATATTTATAGAAGCTACAACTGCTAATATGTCAGAATGCTACACTAAGCTAGGGAAAATTTTAAATGTAGAAGATAATGCAAAAGTATTAGCTGATTACTGTAAAACTACTTATGATACAACTGTAGAAACGATGAATAAAATAGGTGATAAGAATAAAGTAAACCTTGCTTATTGCTTAGGAGATACAGGAACAAATGTAATCGCAGAAGGGTCTTTCCACTCTGAAATTATTAATATACTTGCAAATAATGTTGCAAAGCTTGATGACCCATCAAGTAAAGGCAATGGAAATGAAGTATCATTAGAACAATTATACTTATGGAATCCAGATGTAATAGTGTTTGCACCACAGAGTATATATAGTAAAGTAGGAAGTCAGGCTGAATGGCAAAAAATAAGTGCTATATCTAGTAATAAATACTATGAAGCACCAAGCACTCCATATAATTGGATGGGATTCCCTCCATCTGTAAATAGATATATGGGTATGATTTGGTTATCTGAAATACTTTATCCAGAGCATTTTAATTATGATTTAAAAGAAAAAACAAAAGAATTTTATAAGTTATTTTATCATGTTGATTTAAGTGATGGACAATATAGCAAATTAACTAAAAACGCTATTAAATAGTATATAGATATAAAGTTATTAAATAATGTATAGACATAAAGTTAATAAATAATATATAGACGTAAATTAGAAGAAAGTAGGATTTTACCTACTTTCTTTCATAAAAAGGGGAATTGATATGAAACTAATTACAGTAGCAGGGCCACCATCATCCGGAAAAACATCTGTTATTCTTCATCTAATTAAAGCTATGGAGGCAGAAGAAAATAAGGTTGGAGTAGTAAAGTTTGACTGCCTTACATCTTTTGACCAGATTAGATATGAAGAGAATAATATACCTGTTCAAATTGGACTTTCTGGTAAAATTTGTCCAGACCATTTTTTTATAAGTAATATTGAAGATGCACTTTATTGGTCTAAAAAATTAAACTTAGATATTTTAATTACTGAAAGTGCAGGGCTTTGTAATCGTTGCTCACCATATATAAAAACTATACCAGCAGTTTGTGTAATAGATAATTTATCAGGGATAAATACACCTAGAAAAATAGGACCAATGCTAAAATATGCTGATATTGTTGTAATTACAAAAGGAGATATAGTATCACAAGCAGAAAGGGAGGTATTTTCCTTTAATGTACGTCAAGTAAATTCAAAAGCTAAGATAATATTTATAAATGGAATCACAGGACAAGGAGTGTTTTTACTTAAGAAATATTTAAGTGATATAAAAGAAATAACTACGCTTAGAGAAAAGCAATTACGTTTTACAACACCAGCATCAGTGTGTTCTTACTGTACTGGAGAGACTAGAATTGGAGAATCTTATCAAATGGGAATGATAAAGAAAATGGAGTTTGACTATGAAATATGATAATTATGAAAATTTACTAAACATGTCTATAGAAGAGATAAAAGAAAGCTATTCTATGGCCTTTGATTTTTTCTTAAATTATAATCTAAGTAATATAGATGACTCAATTGCTTTTAATAATTTAATAGAATCTTTAGATGAGGAATTTTATATAACTTTTGGTATAGAAAAAGAAGAATTATATATTAAATTGGTGGAGTTTTTAAAAGAATTTGACCAAGATGAAGAGAGCTTAAATATAGAAAGTATTACTATTAATGGTGGGTACAATAAGCTAAAAGAAAAAGAAGCTATTTCGCTGAAAATAAAGGCTGGAGAAATTATAAGTATTGTTGGACCTACAGGCTCAGGAAAAAGTAGACTGCTAGAGGATATTGAATGTTTAGCCCAGAGAGACACTCCTACTAACAGACAAATATTAATAAATGAAAGTGTTCCAAGTGATGAAACTCGTTTTGTTATGGATGGAAAGTTAGTAGCTCAACTTTCACAAAATATGAATTTTGTAATGGATTTAACAGTAGAAGAATTTTTACAAATGCACTCTAAAAGTCGTTTCTGTAAAAATCAAGATGACATAGTAAAAAAATGCTTTTATTGTGCTAATAAACTAGCTGGAGAAAAATTTGAATTAACCACAAAAATAACTCAATTATCGGGAGGTCAATCAAGAGCTCTTATGATATCGGATACTGCATATATGAGTTCTTCACCGATAGTTTTAATTGATGAAATTGAAAATGCAGGTATAGATAGAAAAGAAGCTCTAAGACTATTATCTAAAAAGGAAAAAATAATTTTGATTTCAACACATGACCCTATATTAGCTTTAAATGCTGATAAAAGAATAGTTATTAAAAATGGTGGAATTTCAAAGGTAATATCTACGACAGATGAAGAAATAGAAAGTATTAAATACATAGAAAGCTTAGATAATATTTTACTAGATATTAGGCACAAGGTTAGAAAAGGTGAAGTCTTAAATAGAAAAGAAATAAAAAGTATTGTACAGGAGGAGGTAACTGGCTTTGTGGGAAATTTATGATGATTTAATAGAAGGAATTCCTAAGGATATAATCGTTGAAGATATAGCTGTTGGGCAACATAATATTTTAGTAAGAAGTAGTGTAGGTAGTGGTATCGGTTTTGTATATAATGAAGATGGGCGTCCTCCAGAGTTCGTAAAATCTTTTAAAGGAAAATCTTTACATGAAATAGCTGGATGTATTAAGTCTTGGAATATCACAGAATCAGGAATTGGCTTAGCTGCAATAAATTCTTATTATAATTCTGTAAAAATTTCAAAAGAAAATAATATAAAGTTAAATGAAAACAATTTTATAGAAGATAGAATTAATGACCCTTTTATTTCATACCAAAATATGATAAGGGGGAAAAAGGTAGCGGTTATAGGTCATTTTCACTATTTAGAACAACTATTTGCACCTGTGTGTGATTTATCCATAATAGAAAGTGAAGATATATATGGTGATTATCCAGAGACTTCAGCACCATATATCTTACCTGAACAGGACTTTGTAGTTATATCTTGTTACACATTAAGTACAAAAACTTTTCCTTGGTATTTAGAATTAAGTAAAAATGCTTATGTGGTATTGGTAGGTCCAGCAACTCCAATGGCACCTATATTATTTAAGTATGGAGTAAATGATTTATCAGGATTTGTAATTAAAGAACATGATAAAGTAATGAGCATAATAAGTGGAAATGAGAGAAACAGTATGTTTTACAGTACAGGTCAGAAAGTAAATTTAAAAGATAGTGGGGAAATTTAAGTATGAGAATGAATTGGAATGATACTACAATAAAATCTTTTGTTGATGCAAGTGAATATACTGGTTTTCACAAGATATTAGCTAAAGAAATAATTCCATACATCAAAGATAGCCAAACTTTTTGTGATGTAGGTTGTGGATTAGGTTTAATAGATATGTATTTAAGCGAAGAACTAAAAGATATAACTTGTATTGATATAAACCAAAATGCTATAAATTACTTAGAAAAATCAATAAAAGACAATAATATAAACAATATTAGATATATGGTCAAAGATTTTAAAGAGATAAATACAAGATTTGATACTATATTAATTTCATTTTTTTCATATGAGAATATAGAATTTTTTACTGAACACTGTGATAGATTAATTGCAATTGTTAATGATAAATCCAAAACTCATATTCCAGTATCTAAGAAAAGAATGGACATGGTAGAAAGACATAGTTCAAAAAATTTAAAATCATTATTAGATGAAAAGAAACTTAAATATGAATTAATACCATTAAGTCTTGAATTTGGACAGACATTTACCTGTAAAGATGATATAGTCAGGTATGCTAAGTCTTATGATGAAGGCGGAGAGTATGAAACTATATACAATCATATTATGAAAAATGTAGTTAAAGGAGATAAAGTAGCTTATTACCTTCCGTATGAAAAAAATATATCTGTTTTTATAATAGACTTTAATAGATAGATAATTGTAAATTTTAATTTAAATATTTATATTTCATAATAAAGCTTAGACACTTAGTTTGTAACATATACAACTAGTAAATATAAATACTAAATTAAAAGTAGTATTTTTATCAGATGAATTACTATATATTTATAATTTTGCATATAGTGCTATATTTTGATTTAAGTTGACAATTTATATAAGATTGCATACAATTAAACTAAGAATTGAATAAACGTATTTAAAGAGTAGGGAAGTTGGTGAAAATCCAACACGAACCCATCACTGTAAGCATGGATAAATTCTACATAGCCAACAGATGTTATTTAGAAAGGCTGAGAAAATGAAATGTAAGTCAGATACCTACATTAAATATTAGTAAATAAATTTAGAGGGGAGCAACTAGATTTATTGTTTTGTATATGGAATTTAGAATTTAAAGTATACATATTAAAATGGGATGTTATAGCATTATTTGCTATAACTTTTTTTATGCTCATATTTCTAAATAAGGGAGAAATGTATCATGAGGAAGATTTCAAAAGGGAAGTTGAGTAGTATAATTTTAGCAGTTATGCTGATGTTATCATTGCTAACAGGGTGTAGTAAACCAGAGGAAAATAATGATGTTAGTAAGATGAATAATGAAAAGGAAGTAGTTTTAGCAGCAGCTAGGGATTTGGCACCAGGTGAACAAGATGCTTATTACACAAGTTCTATATTTTATGTTTGGGAACCGCTAATAGGATTGGGTGATGATGGAAAACCAAAGGCAGAACTTGCAGAAAAGTGGTCAAATTCAGATGATTATAAAGAATGGACATTTACAATAAAGAAGGGTGTAAAATTTCATGATGGTGTAGATTTGAATGCAGATTCAGTAGTAAAAAACTTTGAACGTTATATGAATATGAAAACAAAATCCTCACCTTTTTATTCGTTTGATATAGAAAAGACATATCCTAATTTACTAAGTGTGGATAAAGTTTCTGACTATGAAGTTAAACTTACTTTTAGTAAACCAATATCAACTTTAATATACAACATGGCTAGATTTGGAAGTGCTATGTATAGTCCAGAGTGTTTTGATATAAAAACGGGAGATTTTACTAAATATGCACAAGGAACTGGTCCATTTAAGATAAAAGAAAGAGAAAAAGAACAATTTGTTTTGTTAGAGAGAAATCAAGACTATTATGGAGATAAAAGTAAAGTTAAAAATGTAAGAGTAAATGTAATTAAAGATGCACAAACTCGTTACACAGCACTTAAATCAGAGGAAATTATGGGTGTTATGGATTTAGGGGCTATTACTCCAGAGTTAGCTAGTGAGCTAATAAAGGATGAAAACTTTGAGATTAAAACATCTCCATCAACAATAACTCAATTTGTATCTACAAACGGTACTAGGGCACCATTTAATAATGTTAAGATAAAAGAAGCACTAAGTTTGTTGTTGGATAGAGAAACTATAGTAAATAAATTTTATGGAGGATATGGAACTCCCACTATGAATATATTGAATCAAGGTTCTCCTTTTGCTAAGGAAATTAAACCTGTTTATGATGCAGAAAAAGCAAAAAAAATCATAAAGGATGAGTTAAAAGGGGAAACAAAAGAGTTAGAGTTTATAATACCATCTTATGGTGTAGACCGTTATCCATACAAAACTGTAGCAGAGTATATACAATCTGTATTAAGTGAAGTTGGATTAAACTCTAAAATAACTATACTTGATGGAGCAGCTTTTAAGGAAGCACAAAAAACAGGAAATTATGATATAGCACTTCACACTCAAGGGCTTCCAAATGCAGAACCATTTTCTATATTTGATAGTTATATGAGAAGCACAGGGTCAAGTAATATAGCTTATTCATTGGGCTATAAAAATGAAAGAGCAGATGAATTAATAGGTCAATTAGAAAAAACAATGGACTTAGATGAAAGAAGTAAAATATATAATGAACTTCAAGATATATCAGCAGAACATCCATCAGCTATACCATTATTTGAAGATGTTAACTTAATTGCCTATAATAAAAAAATAACTGGGTACAAACCTACATTATATGGAACTACATTAGCAAATATGGAGTGGAGTAAGTAGTGAAAACACCATTTAAATATTTAATTAGAAGGATATTGATGACTATCCCTATTTTGATAGGAATAACTTTTCTAGGATTTATATTAGGGGTTATAGCACCTGGTGACCCAGCGGTTGAATATTTAAGCATGGATGGTATTTCTGCTCCTACAGATGAAGAAATAGAAAGAGTTAGAGAAGAATTAGGGTTAAATGATAATATTATAGTTCAGTATATTAATTGGACTAAAAAAGCTATGACTGGAGATTTAGGACTTTCCTATATCAAAAAGACATCTATCACAGAAGAGATATTAAGAAGGTTACCAATAACCTTCTCTTTATCTTTAATGGCTATGTTTTTTGTTATAGTGTTATCTATACCACTAGCTATAATCATGGCTTTAAAAAAGGATTCAACGATAGATAAGATTGGCACTTTTGTATCATTGCTTCTGACATCTATTCCAGGGTTTTGGTTAGCTATTATCATGTTAAGTATATTTTGTGAGAATCTTAGATGGCTACCTACAAGTGGGTATGGTACAATTAAACATTTAATAATGCCTGGATTTGTTTTAGCAGCTGGAACTATAGGAACTGTAGCAAGGCTAAATAGAGCAACTTTAATAGAAAGTATAGGACAAAACTATATAACAGTGGCAAAAGCTAAGGGCCTGCCAAATAAAATAGTTATTTTTAAGTATGCTTTTTTAAATTCATTAATGCCTATTGTAACTGTTCTGGGAAATTATTTTGGTGCTATTTTAGGAGGCTCCACAGTGGTTGAGGTTATTTTTAGTATTCCAGGTATGGGAAGCTATGTAATACAAGGAATAATGAGTAGGGATTATCCAGTAGTGCAAGGATATGTGCTATTTACAGGGATTATATTTATAGTGTTTAATTTAATTGTAGATATATGTTACCTATTTCTTAATCCTAAAATGAGGGTTGGAGGTAAATAATATGGATAAATTTAAAGAAATGTTATTTATACATAAACTAGCTTTTTTAGTGCTAATAATTATGATACTTGTTGCAATGTTTGCACCAGAGTTAGCTCCATATGACCCTAATCAAGTACAAATGGAGGATAGGTTAATGGGGATTTCTAGAGAGCATATACTTGGAACAGATACTCTAGGTAGAGATATTCTAAGTAGAATATTATATGGAGCCAGAGTATCCATATCTTTAGCTTTTTTAGCAAGCCTATTAACAATGCTATTTGGTAGTTTTGTAGGTATAATAGCAGGATATTGTGGTGGTATAGTAGATACGATAATCCAGTCTATTGTAAATATATTTCAAGGTCTTCCCAGTCTTAGCTTTATGATTGCTCTTGCTGGAGTTCTTGGACCAGGTATAAAAAGTTTATTAATTGCAATAGTATTTACTTCCTGGGCTGGTTTTTCAAGAGTAGTTAGAGGAGAGGTATTAAAGGTAAAAGAAGAAAAATATGTTGAAGGTGCAAGAGCATTAGGTGCTAGTCATCTTTATATAATTTTGCACTATATAATTCCAAACATATTTGCTCCTTTTATAGTACTATTTACAATAAGGATAGGAAAAAGTGTACTTTCTATGGCATCGTTAAGTTTTTTAGGTCTAGGAATACAACCTCCACAAGCCGATTGGGGTGTTATGATAAATGATGCTAAGACTCATTTTAGAAGCTATCCAAATCTATTATTAGCACCTGGTTTTAGTATATTATTATTGTGTTGCAGTATAAATTTAATTGGAGATGCACTAAGGGATATGTTTGATGAAAAAAGCAACTCTTTAAGCCAATATCTTTAGAAGGAATAAAACTATGAATAGAGATATAAGTATAAAAGGTTTAAAAATTCATTTTAATACTAAAGAAGGAAAAGTAAAAGCTGTAGATGGAGTATCTAGAACCTTTCAAAGTGGTAGAATTACAGGAATTATTGGAGAAACTGGAAGTGGAAAATCGGTGCTAGGACTAGGAATTTTGAACCTTGTATCTAATAATTCAATTGTTTCAGGCAGTGTTTTATATGAAGAAAAAGATTTGCTAAAAATTAAAGAAAAGGAAATTAGAGAAATCAGAGGGAAAAAAATAGCGTTAATCCCCCAAAATCCATCAAGTTCTTTTAATCCAATATTGAAAATAGGAAGTCATATGAATGAACTTTTTTATTATCATGGAAAAGAGAAAAAGAATTCTTGCAAGAGTAAAAGTTTAGAGATATTAAAAAAATTCTTTTTCACAAATAGTGAGTTGGTTTATAATTCGTATGGATTTCAGCTAAGTGGAGGTATGAGTCAAAGGGCATTGGCAGCTATAGGGACATCATTAAAACCTAACTGGATAATTGCAGATGAACCAACTAAAGGGTTGGATGCAATAATAAGAAAGCAAGTATATGAAGTATTTTATGATTTAAGAAATAATATGGGTGTTAGTATGATACTTATAACTCATGATTTAATGCTGGCTAAAAAGCTTTGTGATGAAGTTGTAGTTATGTATGCAGGTAAAATCATAGAAGAGGGTCCAAAAAATAGTATATTTAATAATCCACTACATCCTTATACAAGAGGTTTAATCGATTCACAGCCAAATGAAAAATTAATACCTATTGAAGGGATAGCACCAAGTTTAACAAACTTACCAAAAGGATGTAGATTTTCTCCAAGATGTAAGGTTGCAAAAAAAACATGTATTGATTATGAACCAAGACTATTTGATGTTAATGGTTCAAAGGTGAGGTGTTTTCTTTATGATAAAAGTTTGTAACCTTTATAAGGAGTTTAAAAGCGGAATAATCAATAAAAAGATAGTCAAGGCGGTAGATGATGTATCATTTGAAATAAAAGAAGGAAAAACATTAGGTCTTGTAGGAGAAAGTGGATGCGGAAAATCAACTTTATCAAGGCTTATTTTAAGACTTATTAAATCTGATGGAGGTAAAATTTATTTTAATGGTAGAGATATCAGTAATTATGATTTTTCTCAAATGAGGGATTTAAGAAAAGAGATGCAGATAATATTTCAACATCCAGATTCTGCCCTAAGCCCTAAAAAAACTATATATGGGAGCCTTGTGGAGCCATTAAAAATTCATAAACTCTACGAAAAGAATAAAGCAAGAGAATACATAATGGAATACTTAAGTTTTGTTGGGCTTAGTGAGGAAATTTTAAATAGATACCCACATCAAGTAAGTGGAGGACAAATACAAAGAGTTGCTTTAGCTAGAGTCCTTTTATTAAATCCTAAATTTATGATATTGGATGAACCTACATCAATGCTAGATGTATCTGTGCAAGCTCAAGTTATACAGGTTTTGAAGAAAGCTCAAAAACAGTTTAATATAACCTATTTATTTATATCTCATGATATAGACTTGGTAAAAGAAGTTAGTGATGAGGTTGCGGTCATGTTAAATGGCAAGATAGTTGAAACTATAGAGGCTAAGGAATTGTATAAAAGTGCAAAGCATGCTTATACTAAAGAGCTTATTGAGAATTTCACTAATTTTTAAAATATAGTAATCAATTGTTTAGTCAATCAATTATTACATTAGTAAGAGTAGTTTTTTGAGTATAGAAAATTACAAATCTTGTCCCTAACACTTTTAGAAAGGAAGATTAAGCATGTGTTATAAAAATATAGATTTTGAGAAAAAATGGCATGAGTATATTGAAAGTAAAGAAGGATATGCAAGAGAAAGAGCTTTTGATGATGAAGCGGAAAGAATATTTTTCAAAAAATTATCTCATAAATATGATGATAATCCAACACTTTATGATTATTCAAAAGAAGTATTTGATTTTATAGATGAGTTAATAGATGAAGGAAAAAATCTTATAGAAATTGGTGCAGGTACTGGAAAATTTACTATACCACTTTCTAAGAAATGTAAAGGTGTAATTGCTAATGATTTTTCAATAGATATGCTTAATGTGCTTGAAGGAAAGATTAGTGAACATAATATAACTAATATAGACACAGTACAAGGGAAATGGGAAGAGATTAATGTTGGGCATAGTGATTATATTTTATCTGTGAATTCTCTTTATCGAATTTGGGATATTAAAGATGCTTTGAGTAAGATGGATAAGTTGGCTAGAGAAAAAGTGATTATAGTGAGAACTATTCAAAAACCATTATTTAATGATTTGTATATGGATTTAGGTGATAAAGATAGAACTTGTCCAGATTATATATATATTACAAATATACTACATTCTTTAAATATATGTGCAGATATAAAATTTATTGATGTTGAAAATGAAATTGAATTCAATAGTATAGAGGATATACTTTTTAAAATGGAAACAGAATTAAATAAAAAGATTAACATTAGTGATATGTTAGATAAGTATATAGACAATATGATAGAAAAAAGAGAAAACAAATATATTTTTAAACATAAAACTAAAGTTGTAATTATATACTGGAATAGTATAAGTTAGATTTATTAATATTATCAAAGCATAGAAACTCTTCTGAAAATATTTACAATCTCGACACATTATGCTACAATTATTTAGAATAAATAAAATTTAATAAGAATTACCTCATCTAATAAAAAGATTGAGGTAGAGGTCGCATTTACTAAGATTAATATTGAAGAGGTTGGAAGCCAATGAAGCAATATAAAAGGAGTAAGTGCCGAAGTGCTAGTGTCCAAAGCTAGTGCTGGGGCTGTATTTAATAAGTACAGCACTGTCATCAAAATTATCCCGAATTTTGATGGAGAGCTATCTTAACTAAGATAAAGGGAAGGTGTAGGTATATTGTATTTAGCGCATTTAGCTCAACATGTATCCATGTTGAGCTTTTTTACATCTATACAAAATAGGATAGAAAAGGGAAGCAATAATAAAATATTTTAATTTAAAAAGTGGGGAGATTAAAAATGAGCAGTTTAAAAAAGAAAAAGTTTACTATGCCACAGACACTTACTATAATATTTTTACTAATAGTAGTAATGGCAGTTCTTACTTGGATAGTGCCAAGTGGAAATTTTGAAAGGGTAGATATAGACGGAAGATCGGTTGTTGTAGCTGGAACTTATGAAAAAGCAGCATCAAATCCACAGGGAATTACTGATGTATTTACAGCACCTATAAATGGATTTATAGATGCGGCTGAAGTAGTTGGATTTGTTTTGATAGTTGGAGGAGCTTTTGGAATAGTTAATAAAACAGGAGCTATAGAAGCTGTTATAGCTCATACTGTAAATAAAATGAAGAGATTCCAATTTTTAATAATACCTATATCAATGATTCTATTTGGATTAGGTGGAACAACATTTGGAATGAGTGAAGAAACACTACCTTTTTATATGATATTTATTCCACTCATGACCAGTATGGGATATGATTCATTAACAGCAGTAGCGACAGTATTTATAGGAGCAACAGCTGGATTTGGAGCAGCTACTACTAATCCTTTCTCTGTAGGAATAGCACAAGCATTGTCACAAATAACACCAGGTTCTGGGATAGAGTTGAGAGTTGTTATGTTTATAATATATATGGCTATATCTATAGGATTTGTTATGATGTATGCCAATAAAGTTAAAAAAGACCCTAAAAAGTCTTTAGTACATGGTATATCATTGAATCAAGAATCAATGGCTAATACTGATACAAACATAAAAGAATTTACAAAAAGAGAAGCTATGGTAATAGCAATTTTCACAATAGGTATGGCAATTATGATATATGGAGTTTTAAAGCTAGGATGGTACATAACTGAAATTGCAATGATATTTACAGCTATAGGTATAATATCAGGAATAGCATCAGGGCTTAAACAAGATGACATAGTCAATTCATTTATAAGTGGAGCAGGAGATTTAATGACAGCAGGGTTATGTATAGCATTTGCACGTGGAATAGTAATAATAGCAGAAAATGGATTTATAATAGATACAATTTTAAATTCTGCCGCAAATTTATTAAATGGACTTCCAAAAACTATATTTATAAATTTAACTTTCTTAATAGAAGGTTTAATAGCATTTTTTATACCATCAGCATCAGGACTTGCATCACTTACAATACCTGTACTTGCACCACTTGGAGACTTAGTAGATGTATCTAGACAAATGATAGTTACAGCTTATCAATTTGGTATAGGTGTAACTAATTTAATAACACCTACATCAGGTGTTTTAATGGGAGCACTAGCAGTAGCTAATATTCCTTGGTCAAAGTGGGTTAGATTTGTAATGCCTTTAATGGTAGTATTAACAATTACTGTAATGGTATTTTTAACAATAGGATTATTTGTTGGATTCTAATAGGAGGTATATTATGATTGAAAGTATAAAGAAAAGAGCTTATGAGATAGAGAATGAACTGGGAAAAGAAATTGAAGAAGTATGTGATTTTATATTTAACAATCCAGAGTTAGGAGAAGAAGAATATATATCATCAAGGTACTTAGTAGAGAAAATGAAGGAATATGGATTTGATACAACTTATCCGTACTGCAATATGGATACTGCTTTTAGAGCAGAGCTAGGGGATAACGATGGTCCAACTATAGCATTTTTAGCTGAGTATGATGCACTACCTGGATATGGGGAAAATAAAGAACCAGGTCATGCTTGTGGACATAACTGGATTGCTGCATCTACATTAGGTGCTTGTATCGTACTAAGTAAGTTAAAAGAAAATTTTAAAGGAAAAATTGTACTAATAGGAACACCAGCTGAAGAGACAACAGGAGGAAAGTGTGATTTAGTTAAAGCAGGAGCTTTTGATGATGTTGATGTAAGTTATCAGATGCATATAGAAGCTTTTAATAACATAAACTGCAAGGCTTTGGCAATAGACTCAATAGAGTTTAGTTTTGAAGGTGTATCAGCACATGCAGCTAGCCACCCTCATATGGGAGTTAATGCATTAGATGCAGTACAACTTACTTTTGCAGGAATAAATGCACTAAGACAGCATGTAAAATCAGATGTTAGAATACATGGGATAGTTTCAAATGGAGGAGAAGCTCCAAACATAGTTCCAGAAAAAGCAGCCTGTGAGTTTTTCGTAAGAGCTGCTGAAAGAAGTTATTTAGATGAAGTAACTAAAAAAGTTATAAACTGTGCGAAAGGTGCAGAGCTAATGACAGGAGCTAAACTTTCTTATAGATACTTTGAAAATTCTTTTGACAACATAATTAATAATAAGGTGCTTCAGAATATAACAAAGAATAATTTAATTGAAGCAGGTATAACGGATATATTAGAAGGAAAAGAGGGGCCAGTAGGTTCTACAGATATAGGAAATGTAAGCCAAGTTTGTCCTACTATGTATACAGAAATAGCTCTAGACATAAATCCAATGGTATATGTTCATGAAAAAGAGTTTTTAAATTATGCAAATTCTGAGGAAGCTTATGATAAACTCCACAAAGCAGTAAAGGCAATGGTAGGATGTGCGTTAGAAATTTATCTAGAAGATGGACTACTTGATGAGATTAAGAAAAATCACTTAAATTAAAAATAAAACAAAGGGGTATTACCGAAAAGTTGGTAATACCTCTTTATTTTTTGATAGAAGTCATATTTTTGTAGATTCTATAGATAAAGTTATATTATTTATCTAATCTTAATCATATAATAATATTTCTAAGTCAATATTAAATAAAAATAAGTAATCTATCAATTTGGCATAACTTTTGCTTTATACTAAGTTAAAAGATTTTGAACTATATTAGAACTATTAAAATCTCACATAATATAAACAAAAGAAAGGATAGATTTATAATGAAAACAATAGCAGTAGTAACTGATGGATTATCTAAATTAGAATGTTTTTTAAATAAAAATCTAAAGCTAATATTTAAAGATAAAGTAAAAATAAAAAATTATTATTTAAATAGAATAACAGAAGAAGAATTGATAAAAGATGACATAATATTAGTAATGATAGATGATAGAGTATTAAAAATAAAAAAATATGTAAAGGATGTCTCAAAAATAATAACTATAAACAGGAGTATAAAGCAAAGGGATATATACAAGTTATTTTCATTACCAGAAGGAATAGATGTATTAGTAGTAAATGATAATAACCATACTGTATTAGAAACAATATCTAATTTATACAATATAGGAATAAATCACTTAAATTTTATACCATATAATCCTAATGAAGAATATAGACACATTAAGATAGCTATAACACCAGGAGAGAGAGAGTTAGTTCCTGAATATATTAAAGAAGTTATTGATTTAGGACATAGATATATTGATAGTTCAACATTTATTCAAATAATAGCAAAGCTTAAACTAGATGATAAAGAAATTACTGAGAGGTTAATTAAATATACAGATGAAGTGATTAGTTTATATTCAGGTATAAATACTAAATATAAAGAACTTACTATAAAAGCAGATGAATTAAACTCTATAATAAACCTATCAAACTTAGGTATGGCAATGATATCAGAGAAGGAAAATATAATTATTTGTAATGATAGTTTGAGTGATACACTAGATATTCAAAATGATATTATAGGAAAAAATATAGATGAACTAGAGAATGAAAATATTAAAAAGATTTTTAGATTAAGTAAGGCACATGATGAAGTTATAAAGTTTAATAATAAATATTTAAATGTAAATAAGTATAATATAGAAAGTTTTGGAAGGGTGACTGGATATTATTTTTGTATTCAAGAAATAACTTACATAAGGAAATTGGAACAAAACCTATCAAAGAAGCTTAGAGAAAAGGGGCAAGTTGCTAGGTATACCTTTGATGACATAAAAACAGTATCAGTAAAAATGGAAAGAACTAAAGAGCTAGGTATGAAAATAGCGGAATCTGATTATACAGTTCTTATAACTGGAGAAAGTGGAACAGGAAAAGAACTCATGGCTCAGTCTATTCATAATGCATCGCCAAGACATAGTCAACCATTTATAGCTATAAACTGTGCAGCTATGCCAGAAAATTTACTTGAAAGTGAACTTTTTGGATATGAAGAGGGTGCTTTTACAGGTGCCTTAAGAGGAGGAAAAAAAGGTTTATTTGAGCAAGCTAATAATGGAACTATATTTTTAGATGAAATAGGAGACATGCCTATATATTTACAAAGCAAATTACTTAGAGTATTACAAGAGAATCAAGTCATGAGAGTTGGGGGAGAAAATGTAATAGACACTGATGTTAGAGTAATTGCAGCTACAAATAAAAATTTATTAGAAATGATAAAAAAAGATAGGTTCAGAGCTGATTTATATTATAGGATAAATGTATTGCCTATAAACATACCACCTTTAAGGGAGAGAAAAGAAGATATAGAAGTTATGTTAAAGTATTTTATGAAAAGGAAGAGGGAAATTAGTCAAGATGTTCAAGACATTATTAATGCATATGAATGGCCAGGGAATATAAGAGAGTTAAAAAATACAGCTATGTATATTAACATTATGAGTTCTGAGCATGTTATTTTAATCAATGACCTACCTCATAACCTATTAAATATAACTGAAGATTATAGTAAAGAAATAAGTACATTAAAAGATAGAACATCTATAGAAAAAGTAAGGTTAGTAATGGAATGCTTAAAAAATGCCAATAACCTTAATAAAAACATAGGTAGAAATGGTATTGTTAATTCAATAAATGAATTAGGTTATAATATAACAGAAGGTGAGGTAAGGGGAATACTTAATATACTTAAAGAACTAGATTTGATAATATGTGAATCAGGTAGAAAGGGAAGTGAGTTAAATAGAAGAGGGAAAAATATATTAAATAGTATTTAATAGGTCAATAAAAAGGAAAATATAAATGCCTATTTTGCCCATTAATTAGACTTAAGACTATTCAAAAAAGCCGAATTAAACAGGATTAAAATAAAATGTAAATTAGTAGAATGATTTATATAACTGCTGCCTTAGAAAAAGTATTTTAAAAATAAATTAGAATTTTTAAATAAATAAAATATTGGTATGCTACTTGCTCTTTAACAGAGAAGTAGCATTTTTTATTGTTCATAAATAATTTAAGGGGTGAAGAAAGTGATTAAAAAGAAATATCCAGTAATAGGAATATCAGGAAACTTATTAATTGATGAAGGGGGGATGTTTCCTGGTTATGAAAGGGCTTATGTAAACAATGACTATATACAGTCAGTAGTTATGTGTAAAGCTATACCATATATTGTACCAATTGTATATGATGATGAGATTATAAAGGAACAAGTATCAAATATAGATGCACTTATACTATCAGGAGGGCAAGATGTAAACCCTCTCATATGGAAAGAGGAACCTCATAATAAGCTAGGTGCAATATCACCCAAAAGAGATGGTTTTGATATGAAGTTATTAAAACATGCTTTAGATATGAAAAAACCAGTGTTAGGTATATGTAGAGGGGAGCAAATAATAAATGTAACTGAGGGAGGAAGCTTATATCAAGACTTATCTTTAATTGAAGGAGCTTACATAAAACATAATCAGCAACATTTATCGAATATACCTACACATACAGCGCAGATAAAAGAGGGTACAAAGTTGTATGAAATATTAGGAGAAAAAGAAATCTTAGTTAATAGTTTCCATCATTTAGTTGTCAATAAGGTAGCTCCAGGATATATTGTTTCAGCTACTGCTAAAGATGGTTTAGTTGAAGCTATAGAAAAGGAGGGAAATGAGTTTGTAATAGGTATACAATGGCATCCAGAAATGATGACTAAGGATTGTGATAATATGAAAAAAATATTTATGGCGATAGTTAAAGAAGCATCTAAAGAAAAATAATTATAACTATATTTAAGTTGGGTTTGGAGGAATAGCAATGAAAAAAAGCGTTAAGTTAGGTTTCTGGAGTATTGTATTATTAGGGATTAATGCAATAATAGGGTCAGGTATATTTGGTTTACCTGGAGATGCTTATACAAATATAGGTCCAGCGAGTATATTAGTACTAGTTTTTTGTATGTTTTTAGCTGTCTCTATTGCTTTATGTTTTGCTGAAGCAGGGAGTTGGTTTGATACTGATGGAGGGCCATATCTTTATGCAAAAGAGGCATTTGGAGATTTTATTGGGTTTGAAGTTGGATTTATGAAGTGGATAGTTAGTATGATTGCCTGGGCGACTATGGCAAACTTTTTTGCAGTCACACTATCATCTATATGGCCTCAAGCAGCAGAGCCACTTATTAAAAATATAATAATTGGTATATTAGTTGGAGGACTTGGGCTTATAAATTTTATGGGAATGAAGCAATCTAAGCATTTAAATAATATAATGACTATAGGAAAATTATTACCAATAGTTTTATTTATAGCTGTAGGTTTATTCTTTATAAAAAGTTCTAATTTTACACCATTTGTAATAATACAAAAAGGTCAAAGTACATCATCAGCTTTTGTAGCAGTATCAATAACTTTATTTTATGCTTTTACAGGGTTTGAATCTTTAGCTGTTGCAGCAAAAGATATGGAGAATCCTAAGAAAAATGTACCTAAGGCATTAGTGATGGTAATGTTTGTGGTATCAGTAATATATATGCTTATATTGGGGATAAGTATAGGTGTATTGGGAGATGGATTAAGAGGGTCAGCGACTCCTGTTGCAGATGCTGCTATTAAAATGTTAGGTCCTATAGGTGGATATATAATTACAATAGGGACTATAGTATCTGTTGGAGGTATAAATATTGCATCATCTATATTTACACCAAGGTCTGCTGCTGCTTTGGTTGAGCAAGGATTAATGCCTAAGTCTATAAGAAAAACTAATAAAAATGGAGCTCCATATATAGCAATTATAGTATCTGTTATAGGAACTTTATTAATAGCATGGTCAGGGTCATTTACAACATTATCTCAAATAAGTGTTGTATCTAGATTTATTCAATATATTCCTACCTGTCTAGCTGTATTAATATTAAGAAAGAAGTATGCTGGTAAAGACATAAACTTTAGGATACCTGGAGGAGCAATTATACCAATATTTGCAGTAGCTATAAGTGTAGTATTATTGATAAAAGCAGGTATTGATGAACCAATGAAGATAGTTTGGGGACTAGGTGGTATGATAATTGTAGTTCCTATATATTTCTATATGACCAAGGTATACTCAAAGAAATATAATGATATTGAAGTCAAATAATCCTTATAATTATTAGATAGTAAAATTACGAGGATTGTAATAAATTTTCTATCTATAAATTGGATGCAGAAGTATAATCATGTGATTGATTTTTTTGTACTTTAGCTCTAGTATTGAAATTCACAAAGAATCATATTTATATGTATTTTATAAGGATACTTTTGAATTTAGGATAAGCGGTATAACATTTTGGTGTTATACCGCTCTTTGCATAAATAACTTTATTTTTTACTGCTCTAGTTGTGTAAAATGATGGAATATTAAATTCATCTAATAAGAGATGTCTATAAAGAAGAAACTGTATGTACAAAGAAAGGAGTAGAGTATAAAATAGAGTTTAAACTAAAACTTATAAAATTGTATGGTTAAAATAAGGAGCAGATAAAAATGAAAGTATTAATTTCTATAGATTCCTTGAAAGGAAGTTTATCTTCAATCGAGGCAGCAAATGCAATAAAAAAGGGAATATTAAAAGTAAAAAAAGATGCAGAAGTAAAAATATTGCCACTTGCAGATGGTGGTGAAGGGACAGTAAATGCTTTAGTTCAAGGAATGAATGGGAAAAAAGAAACTATAGAGGTTACTGGACCCATAATTAAGAAAGTAAATGCGACATATGGATTATTAAAAGGTACAAATACAGCAATAATAGAAATGGCTCAAGCCTCAGGATTAACATTAGTTCCAACTGAATTTAGAAATCCTTTATATACCACGACTTATGGTGTTGGAGAAATAATAAAGGAAGCAATAAATAAAGGCTATAGAAACTTTATAGTTGGAATAGGTGGAAGTGCTACTAATGATGCTGGGGTAGGTATGCTTCAAGCTTTAGGATTTGAGTTTTATGATGAAAACAACAACTTAGTAGGGTTAGGTGGAACAGTTTTAAATGAAATAAGACATATAAAAGTAGATAATAGATTAAAAGAATTAGATGAATGTAATTTTAAAATAGCTTGTGATGTAAACAACCCACTGTTTGGAAAAAATGGAGCTGCGTACATATATGGACCTCAAAAAGGTGCGACACCAGAAGTAGTTGAACAATTAGATAATGGACTTAGAAATTTTTCTAAGGTAGTAAAAAGTAACCTAAATAAAGATGTAGCTAATGTAGAAGGCGTAGGAGCAGCAGGAGGATTAGGTTTTGCATTTTTAGCGTTTTTAAATTCAAAATTAGAATCAGGAGTAAAAATAATATTAGATGAAATTAAATTAGAAGATGAAATAAAATGTGTAGACCTTGTTATAACAGGTGAAGGTAGATTGGACAATCAAACTGCTATGGGCAAAGCGCCAATAGGAGTTGCAAAACTAGCCAAAAAGTATGGAGTAAAAGTAATAGGTTTAGCTGGGGCAACGACAGAAGATGCAGTTAAGTGCAATGAAGAAGGGATAGATGCTTATTTCTCTATAGTAAATAGGGCTATGACAATTGAAGAAGCAATGGATAAAGAAACTGCAAGTAATAATATGACTGCTACAACAATACAAATATTTAATCTTATAACTAGTATACAACAGACAAAAAATAAGTAGTATTTAAAAGTAAGTGGTATTAAAATTAAGATATATTGAGTAAAAAGAAAGCTGTCACATATGAATTTAGATTTTTTCAGTGTGACAGCTTAATTTATTTTGTATTAATAATTTTAATAATATGTATTGTGAACAAATTAATGAATTTAGATGCTTTGAATAAGATAAGCTATTCTATTCATAAAACTACTATAACTATCTGCTTTAGTGAGCTCTTTTACATTATTCCACTCAGATAGTATTTCAATAAAACTTTCAAATATGTAATTGAATCTTTCTTTTTCTTTTTCGTTTATAGGTATCATGGCTATAATTTGAACTTTTTCCTCTCCCCATTTAACTGGTTTATCGTTTACAATTAAACAGACTCCAGTTTTTAAAGCATTCATTTTCATACTATGAGGAATTGCTACATTGTTATTAAACGCAGTTGAAGACATATTTTCTCTTATAAGAACGTCATCTATATAGTTAGGCTCAACATATTTATTTTCATATAGTACATTTCCCATAAATCTTATATAATCTTTAGCACTGTCTAAATATATGTTTTTCATAAATAAAGATTCACTGAAGTACATTTCTAAATGATTTTGTACAGTAAGTATATTTTTTCTTTCCTTAATCTGAATAAATTTACTTTGAATATTGTCATAATCTTTTCTGTTTGGATAAGGATTTATATAGACAAAAGGTAGAGGACATCTATCACTAATTGGTAAGGTAGTAATAACCATATCTACTTTGCTATCAAAGTCTAGATTATGAATGTCTGAAAAAATCTGAATAACTTCTATAGATTCATTAAATCTTTTTTCGAGGTCTCTCACTATTTTGAGTTGTAAGTCATAGTAATTTGGAGTAATTAATGCACAGAGAACTTTATCTTCTAGTAGTTTTTGCCTATCAAAAAATGAACCTACATGAAGAGATATATATGATATCTCATCTTCATCTATCTTTATATCCTCTAAAATTTGAATTTGATTACAAATATAAACAGAAATATCATATATTAGAGGATAGGAATCTTTTAACTTTTGAGGTATTTGATTTCTCAAAACTTGATTATTATTGGCCCTACTTACTAAGTTTTTTACATGAAGAGTAAATCTCACAACGAATTCATCATCAGATAAATCTATAAAATATAAATCATATACATTTTTAATTATTTTTTTAGTTAAATCAACGAAATGTTCATTTATATAATTAGATAATGATTTAGTATCCATTTGATGGTAGTTTAAGACTGTGGTTTTGTTTGTTAACTGAAATACTAAATAATATAGTTCTGCACTAGTTAAAGTTATATCGTATTCAGACTCTAAAAAGCTCGATATATCTTTTGCTATATTTATATCTATATTATTGTCTATGTAGTTTACTACTTCACCTGATTCTATGTAATTATTCTTTTTTATCCTATCTATAGTTATCATTAGATGAAGAAGTATGTTATTTATAGCATATTCATTTGTAAATAAATTGTACTTTTTTAATATATGTATTACATTTTCCTTTAGTTTAGTTAGATTATATTCCTGATATATTTTTTGAACATCAAATAAACTTAAAAAGTCACTTCCTGTTTCTTTAAATATTATAGAACTCATTAATTTGCGTTTTGAAGACTCATCTCCAACTAGTTTTAGTAAAAAAAATCTTGATTGTTTTATTTTTAAATTATAATTTTCTATAAATTTATTAGCTTTGACTATATCACCTTCAATGGTTGCTGAGCTAACAAATAATTCTTCACTTAAATCAAATATATTAATTCCTTTACTGTTAATGATAAGTTCCTTTAAAATTAAATTTAACCTATTAGCAGGTGATGCATTTTCTGAACTATCAATTTTAGTTTGACAACTACTATTAAGATTTACTTTATATCCTTTTTTAGAGGACAATATAATTTCACCAGTAGAATTAATCTCATTTACATATTTTCTAATTGAACGTGTTGATACGTTAAGATAATTAGCTATTGTAGATGAATCTATCCAATCATGTTGCGTTTTTATGAAATTTAAAAATAACTCTTTTTTAGATGTTTTCATCAATATCCCCTCGCATAGTTTTTAAAATAAAATCTGTATGATATGATATATTGTATAATTGAATGTACGTATTATAAAGTACATTATACTATATATTAACATGTCTAGTTAAGAGTAAATGATTTCCTATTGTTAGGAACTATATTTATGTTAAAGGAACTTATTTAGGAAGTACAATATAAATATAATCAAATAAAAATAAAAAAAATTCATTAAGAAGTAAATTAATGAATGAAGATATTGGAGGTATTATTATGAAAAATATAAGAGTGTTATTAGCATGTAGTTCAGGAGCAAGTACAGGGTTTATGGCAACTAGTATGAGAAAGAGTGCAAAGAAAAAGGGGATAGAAGCAGATATAAAGGCTAGAAGTGAGTCAGAAATAGATAAATATTTACCAGAGATAGATTGTTTATTATTAGGGCCACATCTAGACTATATGAAAGATGAGATTCAAAAAAGAGCAGATGAGTATAACGTTCCAGTAGCATGTATATCTAAAATTGCATACGGGAGATTAGATGGTGCAAAAGCTTTAGAAGAAGCACTAGAGCTAATATCAAATAAATAAAATATTTATAGGGAGATTATTTATGAATAAATTTATAGATTTATATACATACTTTCTACTGAATTTTAATATAGGGAGTTTAGATATTATTATTAGAAACATAAGTTTTCTCATGGGTCATATACTTATGTGTGGTGGATTTGCAATGCTTATAAAGTTTGATATTGGAATGAGTCCTTTAGATGCAATATTAATCCATATTGAAAATAACTTTAAATATTCATATAAAGTTTTAAAAACTACAGTAGATGTACTATTTTTAATTCTAGGTGTATATTTAGGTGGAAATTTAGGATTTGGAACTCTATTTTACATATTATGTACAGGGACCACAATTTCAATTTTTAGTAAATTAATCTCTACTAATAAAAAAATATACTTTTCAAATATATAAACTGATAAATGGATAAGTATGAGATATATCTGTGAATCGTATTCAATAATTTAAGTCGCTTGAAGACTGAAAATCTTGTAATTGCTCAATTTTGATGATTGAGCAATTACTTTTTTATTGTGATATAACATAATGATAATATAATAAACTAAAGTATAAAATTATAATATTATAAATTTATATATATAGACATTGACTAAATCATAATTGTGTATAAAAATAAGTAGTTAAGAGGTAATATATTATTATAATATGTGATAAATTTAGACAAATAAAACCTATATATAAGGAGAGCGAAAATATGATAATTGAGTTAAATAAAAGAAATTCTGAAAATCTAACAAAAACAGAAATGGAAATAATTAAATTTATAAATCAAAATGAGTCAATATTATCAGAATTGTCCATAGTAGAGATTGCTCATGAAACATATTCGTCTCCAGCAACTGTTTCAAGAGCAATTAGAAAATGTGGTTTAAATGGATTTAATGAACTTAGATATAGATTGACAGTAAAAGATGAAAATAATGATATACACAATATGGGGGATATAATAAACAAGTCTTTTATAGAAGCACAACGAGTTATAGAACAAATATCTTTAACTACACTAATTAATATAATAAAAACTATAAATGAATCTAGTAAGATATACGTCCTAGCAAGAGGTCTTACTGAATATGTAGCAAAAGAGTTTAGCCTTAAGTTACAATTGCTTGATTTCAATGTGTTTTTCATAAATGACCCTAATATAATGAAAATAAAATCTAAATCAATGAAAGAAGATGAACTTATAATCATATTTTCGTTGAATGGAAATACTAAAGAACTTGTAGAATCAGCACAAAATGCCAATTTAGGTGGAGCCAAAGTTATAACATGTTGTTGTAGTGAAAATGCAAAACTTATAAAGTATTCTGATTTATATATTGTAGGATATAAGCATTACCATATATCTATATCTGAATATGAAGTGTCTTCTAGGTTGCCCCTGTACATTATATCTAGGATAATTATAGATTATATGGTCAAATATAATAATTCTGGAAATTAAATTGAAAAAGTCTATGAAAATCTATTTTCTATTTATGAAAAGATTTTCATAGGCTTTTTTATTATAATGAAAACATACACAACAGAAGTAAGGGGGAAGACAATGATATATACATTAACCACGAATCCAGCAATAGATATGAACATATCTACTAATGGTATAAAAAGTAAATTAGTAAATCGTACATCAAATGCTACATATTCTCCTAATGGAAAAGGTTTAAATGTAACATTTGTACTAGGTCATTATGGTATAGAGTCTAAGATATTAGGTTTTTTTGGAGGATTCTCAGGAAAATATATAGTTGAAGAAAGTGAAAAGAAAGGGTTTGATGTACTACCTACATGGGTAGAAGATACAACTCGTATAAATATATTTTTAAATGATGGAAATGATGAGTTTAAATTTGTAAACTCTGGGTCATATGTAAATGCAAAGCAAAAATTAGACATGCTAGAGAAGCTAGAGTCATTAGAAGATATAAGTTATTTGTCAATAAGTGGAAGTTTACCACCTGGTATTGATGAGAATTACTATGAAGATATATTTGAGATTTGTAAAAATAAGAATATAAAAACAATACTTGATATAAGTTCGCCGAAATTAAATGAATTATTAGAATATAATCCATATTTGATAAAACCAAATGATGAGGAAATCAAAGATATATTTGGAATTATCGTAAGAGATGAAGAGGATATTAAGGATGTACTTAAGTTTCTACATTTAAAAGGAGCTCAAAATATATTACTAACATTAGGAGAAAAAGGTTCTTATTTTTACAATGGAAAAGCAATTTATTATGCTAGTGCTCAACCAGTTACAGTTGTTAGTTCTGCATGTGCTGGTGACTCTGCATTAGCTGCTTTTTTAAGTATATGGCTAGAAAATCCAGAAGATATTGAAGATGCATTAAAAAGGTCTGCGGCAACAGGTGCAAGTGTGGCTGAAAGTAATGGTATAGGTAATTTGGCGAATGTAGAAGATTACATAAAAAATATAAAAGTAAGAAAGGTGGTATAAAAATGGGGAAGAAGATAATCCTTGGGGTAACAGGTTGTCCAACTGGAATTGCTCATACATTTATGGCAGAAGAAGCATTAAAAAAATCAGCTAAAGAATTAGGATGTGATATAAAAGTTGAAACAAATGGCGCCATAGGTGTAGAGAATAAATTAACAGCAGAAGATATCGAAATGGCAGATGCAATAATAGTTGCTTGTGATAAAAACGTTGATATGGATAGATTTAATGGAAAACCAGTAATAGAGGTGCCTGTAAAAGAAGGTATACACAAAGCTAGTGAGCTTATAAAAAAGTGTATTGATGGTAAAGTACCAGTTAGAAAAGGAAGTACATCAAGTAACAAATTTACAGAAGAAGGTAATTTATCGTTTGGTCAAAAGTTATATAAGGACTTAATGAATGGGGTATCTCATATGCTACCTTTAGTAGTAGCAGGTGGAGTACTAACTGCTATATCATTTTTATGGGGAATTTATTCATTTGACCCAAATTCAGAACAGTATAATCAGATAGCAGCTACATTAAAATCTGTTGGTGGATATTCTATGAATTTGATGGTTCCTGTATTAGCAGCATTTATAGCTCAATCTATATCAGGTAAACCTGGTATGTTGGCAGGGCTTGTTGGAGGAATGATATCGTTTGACACAGGTTCAGGGTTCTTAGGTGGAATTATATCAGGATTTTTGGCAGGTTATGCAGTTAAATTATTTGTGTATTTATTGAGAAAATTACCAAGACAGTTGGAAGGACTTAAATCGATTTTTATAATTCCTATAGTCAGTGTAGGTGTTGTTGGTATATCTATGTTGTTACTTGGAGGACCATGTTCAGCACTTAACAATGCTATGATGAATTTCCTTTCAGGCTTACAGAACTCAAGCCCTATAATCTTGGGATTAGTAATAGGGTGTATGTCAGCATTTGATATGGGAGGTCCAGTAAATAAAGCAGCATATGTAACTGGAACTATGCTTCTAGGTCAAGGAAACTACTTATTCATGGCAGGTGTATCTGCAGCTTGTATAACACCACCATTAGTAATAGCAATAGCATCTACTTTATTTAAAAATAGATTTACAGAAGAAGATAGAGCAGCAGGACTGATTAATTATATATTAGGTAGTACTCATATAACAGAAGGAGCGATACCTTTTGCGGCAAAGAATCCACTGAAAGTCTTGCCAGTACTTATGATTGCATCATCAATATCAGCGATTTTAACTTACATAATGAAAATAGAGGTACCAGCTCCACATGGAGGATTTTTAGTCTTAGGATTAGTAAATAAGCCACTTTTATGGGTAGGATGTATACTTGTAGGTTCATTAGTAGGAGCAATACTTTATATGATGGTTACACCTAAGGTAGTAAATAACAATAATACTACAGAAAATACAAATGAAATTAAAAATGGACATAAAAATGAACATAAAAATACAAATACAAAATCGGAAAACGTATCTAATAATATATATTTGTATAACGAAGAAACAGTAGTTTTAGATGTTAAAGGAAAAAATAAAACAGATGTAATTGATGAAATGGTTGAAATACTTGACAAATCGGGTGTTCTTTTAGATAAAAATAAATTTAAAGAAGAAATTCATAAGAGAGAAGAAATATCATCTACAGGTTTTGGTATGGGCATAGCGATACCACACGCAAAAACAGATGCAGTAAAAGTACCACGTGTAGCAGTTGGTGTATCAAAAGAAGGGTTTGATTTTGAATCGGAGGATGGAAGTCCAGTACATATTATATTTATGATAGCAGCTACAGATAATGGTGATAATTTACACTTAAAGACATTGTCTCAACTATCTGCAAAGCTAATGGATGAAGAATTTTTAAATGAGCTAATAAATAGTAAGACAAGCATAGAAATAGTATCAAAATTAAATAATGAAGAAATTAAATCATTATAAATATATAGGAGGATGAATTATGGCATTAGTGACAACTAAACAAATATTATTAGATGCACAAGAAGGGCATTATGCAGTAGGAGCATTTAATGTTGAAAATATGGAGATGGTTATGGCAGTAATAGAAGCTGCTGAAGAACTTAAATCACCTGTGATACTACAGACAACACCTTCAACAATAAAGTATGCAGGATTGGATTATTATTTAGCAAATGTAAAGGTAGCATCAGAGAAGGCAAGCGTTCCTGTAGCAATGCACTTAGACCATGGTTCAAGTTTTGGGCTAGCAATGCAGGCACTTAGAGTTGGATATACTTCTATTATGATTGATGGTTCTCATGAAAGTTACGAAGATAATATATCAGTATCTAAAGCTGTTGTAGATGCATGTACACCTTCAGATATACCTGTTGAAGCCGAATTAGGTAAAGTTGGAGGTAAGGAAGACGATTTAGATGGTGGTGATGGTGGAGCATATACAGACCCACTAGAAGCAAAAGAATTTGTAGAAAGAACAGGGGTATCATCTTTAGCAGTAGCAATAGGTACGGCACATGGGTTATATAAGGGAGAGCCAAAACTTGATTTAGATAGATTATCTGAAATTAGAGAGGTTGTATCAGTTCCATTAGTATTACATGGTGGGTCAGGGATACCAGATGAGATTATTAAAGAATCTATAAAAAGAGGGATTTGCAAGGTTAATTATGCAACAGAGTTAAGGATTGCTTATAGTAATGGGGTTAAGGATGTGCTTAATTCTGACCCAGAGGTAATTGACCCTAAGAAATATGGTAAAAAAGGTTTAGATTCGGTTAAAGAATTTGTTAAGAGTAGAATGGAAGTTTGTGGATGTGTAGGAAAATCAGTAGGGGAAGTGGAGTGTTATCAATAAAACCTAATCATAAATAAAAATAAAGTAAGAGGTCTATAATAAACCTCTTACTTTATTTTATATATTTAAGAGAGTAAGTGGAAATCTGGAATAAAGAAGATATTATTAATGTAATAAAAAATCTCTTCTTTCATTTTAATTTAATAGTAAAAAGACCATAATAGAGGAATAGTTATTAAAGTAGATGGTACTTCAATGATGAATATATGATAAAATAATTTTGTATAGTATATATAATAATTATAAAATAAGATTGTTATGTTAATTTTAAAAATTAAAAAGTATAATAAAAAGAAAATTTGATAACTATTTAGAGTGATTTTTAATTGAGTGTAAAGGGTTACCAATTATTAAGAAGTATAACTAAAATATATATTCAAATTATTTTATGGAAAGTCGTATATAATTATAGATAAATTAAGACATAAAGCAGATAAGAGATTAGTATGAAAAGCAAATTTTTAGATGCAATTCAGTGATTCTGTTAATCAAGTAGATAAATGAAAACTAGAAATGAAAATTAGTTTAAAATAGTTATAATATAACTTTAATTCATTAATGTAAAGAGCTTTTGAAGGAGAATTATTTAACTAAGTAATATTACATAATAAATATGAGGTGATTAAATGAGAAATATACCAGATGAGATTAAAAACTCAATAATAAATATATTTCCAAAAGAAAATACTATGGCCATCATAATATTTGGTAGTTATGGAACAGATAGGCATACATCAGAAAGTGATATAGATATAGCATGGATTCCTATCAAAAAAGTATCAATTACAGAGCTTGCAACGAAAACAGAGGCTCTAAGAAATATATTAGATGTTGATGTAGACTTAAAGATTGTTACAGATAACTATACAATAGCACTTAGAAAGGCTATTTTAGAAGGTGATGTTATTTATGAATCTAAAGATTTTAAGGATTATATAAATAATTTCTATTTTGAAAATAGTGATGTAATAGATATCTTAGATTGGAGGGATATGTATGGTAATTAGAAATAAATTGTCTTGGAGTTCAATAGAAGAAGTAAATAGAGATTTTGGTTCTTGTTTATATGATTTGCAAAACTTCAAAATACTATATACTAAAGAAGAAATACCTGAATTATGGGCTAGATATATAAAAGAAGGTTTTAAAAGCTATATGGTATCATTTCTAGAATTAACAAAAGCAATGCTGTATTATAAATCAATTAATTTAAATATAAAATCTAAGACCTTCTATGATTATCTCTTGGCTTGTGAGTATCATAACTTATTGCCCCAAAATTCTTCTATTGTTATAGAAACACTTAGAAAGTTAAGAAATGATGATTCTCATGGATATGATATACCAGAGTTTGAAGATATGTATGAGTTGTTTACAGAAAACGAAGAGGTATTTGTTAGTATAAGAAATACTTGTAAAAAATGATTTTTAGGGAGACGCATTTTAACTAAGATGTAAAGGAAAGAAAAAACCTTGAGTAACTTTGAGTTTTTAAAAGAAGTTAAATAAAATGTATCAGAGATAAGTTAGTAGTAGCAATTGGCTAATATCTTATTTGATTATAATAAAATAACAATACAACCTCTTAATACAGCTTTAGAATCTAAATCTATATTAAGAGGTTGTATTTAATTAAATTAATACAAATGTTGTATAATTAAATCATAAATACTAAAAGTTAATGAAGCCAAAATAGAAAATATCATTATACAAATATATGCATATAAATTTATTATAAAGATTAATAAATCATATATTATTTACAATTTATTAAGAAGAACTAGATGTATTTCTATTATATTGAGATATAAAACCTTTAGGCATTTTACTTATAAAATACACAACCATAATACAAGACAAAGGCTTGTCTACTATATTGCTAAGTATTCTTGGAAAGAATGCAGCAGTAAATATCTTCTGACCAGACTGAACTAAAAAACCGACTAATAAATCAGCACCACTTCCACTTAAACCACCAAACAATAAAACTGAAATAGGAGTACCAATTAAAGGACAAACAACAGATAGAATTAGTCCTGTAATAATAGCTTCCTTATAACCAAACCCTTTTTTCTTAGAAATATAACCAACGATAAGACCAAGAACAATATTTACAAGAGCAAAAGGTATATTTGTAGGGCCTGATATAACTCCTAAAACTAAGTTTGTACATCCGCCAATAAGAGCACCCCAAAAAGGACCTAATACTACAGCCCCAAGCACAGTACCAACTGTATCTAAAAATAATAATGGTATATTTATCATAGATATAGCCATACCTAAAACAATGTTAATAACTATACACATTGAAGAAAATGTTATTTTCTTAGTATTCACTTATAATACCTCCTAAAAAAAATGTATATATTTATCATAGTATAGATTATAAAAGATTACTAATTGTATATTTCTATATAGAATACTATAAATATAGAGCAAATGAATAATATAATTATCAAAATATGTAGTATTATTAAAAGTGAGAATACTTAAGGAGAATATTATGAAAAGAAACAGAGAGATTGTAGTAGTTTGTCATTGTATATTGAATTGTAACTCTAAAGTAGAGGGGCTATCAGAATTTAAAGGTGCACAAAGTATAACAATAAATTTAATAAATAATGGATATGGAATAATTCAACTACCATGTCCAGAGATGATTATGTATGGAATAAATAGGTGGGGACATGTAAAAGAACAGTTTGACAATTTGTTTTTTAGAGAACAATGTAGACAAATGCTAATACCTTATATAAGACAGTTTGATGAATATTTAAAAAATAATTATAATATAAAAAGTATCATTGCCGTAGATGGTAGCCCAAGTTGTGGATATAACAAGACCTGTAGTTCTAAAAATTGGTTTGGTGAATTAAGTGGTTGCAAGGATTTGATGAATAAAATAAATGATATCCAAATGGTAGAAGAGAAAGGTATTTTTATAGATGAGTTAGAAAAATTACTTAATGAATATAATTTAGAAATACCTATAGTTGGATTTGACGAACTTAGAGAAGATAAGTAAATATATTAAGGATATATTATAAAAGCTTACTATCTTATCTAAAAGAATATTAGATAGCTATAATAATATAAATTCAGATTCAAAAACTTCATATAAATATTTGTAATAGAAGCTTTTATATAAAAGGGTGATTATTCTGAAGAAGGAGAATAATCACCCTTTTTATGAATTTATATAGTAACCTAAAAATTGAAAAATACATAAGTTTAACCCCAGTTGTGTCTCCCAAATACCCACTTGTGCTATAAATATTGAACGTAGAATGCCTTAATGCTATTTTGTATTTAAGATAACTCAATTAAAAAAATAGTATATTTGTTGGAGTAATTATATAAATGTTGATTTATATAATTATCTTAAAGCCATATGGAATGTACATGTATATGATTAAAACTATAAAAAATAAAACAGTTATATTCTAAGGAGGGTAAAATGGGTATTTTACAAATAAAAAACCTAACTAAAATATATGGAAAAGATGAAACAGAAGTTAAGGCATTAAATAATATAAATATAAAAATAAACAAAGGTGAATTTGTTGCAATAATAGGCAAGAGTGGAAGTGGAAAGAGTACATTATTACATATAATGGCTGGTCTTGAAACTCCAACAAGTGGACATGTAATTATAGAAGATATAAATATCTCATCTCTTAATGAAAAACAACAATCTATTTTACGGAGAGAAAAAATAGGTTTAATATTTCAATCATACAATCTAATTCCTGCTTTAACAGTTGAGGAAAACATAAAATTACCAACAATAAATATCAATAATAAAAATGATAATTATGTTGATGAATTAATGCTATTACTAAGTATAAATGATAGAAAAGAACATCTACCACATCAACTATCTGGTGGACAGCAACAAAGAGTAGCAATAGCAAGAGCACTTATAAACAAACCATCAATAATATTAGCAGATGAACCTACTGGTAATCTAGACACTAAAAGTGAATCTGAGGTTTTAAATTTGCTAAAAAAATCTCAGAAAAAATACAATCAGACAATAATAATGATAACTCATAACATGAATATTGCTAAGTATGCAGGCAGAGTCATAAAAATAGAAGATGGAGTTATAAGAGAGTAGGTGTAGCTGTGAATCTAAAAAAACTAGCAAGAAAATATATGATAGGAGATAAGAAAAATACATTATTAATAGTTATAAGTATTGTAATTTCAACTGCATTATTTTTAGTAATGAATATAATAAGTGAAGATGTTAGAAATTTAATGATAAATCAATCTAAAAAAGAGTTAGGTACAAAGCATGTTGCATACTCTGAACCACCTAATGAAGAATTAAAGTATTTAGAGAATAATCCTGATATAAAGAAGATTGGAAAATCAATATTTTTAGGATTGCATGAAATAGGAAAAGGTCAAATACTTCAAATATTATGGGATGATAAGGCTACTCAAGAAATGTCTAACTCGTATACTTTAAAAAATGGCAGATTTCCAGCAAAAGAAGACGAAATAGCAGTAGATACATGGTATATTAAACAGTGTAAAATAAAAGAGCCAATAGGTAAAAAAATAAAGATAGACTATATTAAACAAAGTAAAAAAGGAGTAAATTTATATACTAATGAAAAAGAATTTAAGATTGTAGGAATATTAGAAAGTAATCCAATTTTAAAAGCACAAGGTATGTCTGTAGCCACTATAAGTAAAGAGTATGCCATGAAAAATATGCATATTAAAAATAAATATGACCAAGTTATTTTTATGTTTAAAAAAGAATTAAATATACAAAAGCAAATAGATAAGCTCGTTAAAGATAGAAAATTAAATGAAGATAATATAACATTAAATAGACCATTAATATTAGCTATGTCAGATAGTTTAAATTTGAAAATACCATATATTTTAGTAAATATAGTAATTGCTTTAGCTACTATATTATTAATTTACAATATATTTTATACATTAATGTTGAATAGAGCTAAGGATTTTGGAATACTAAAAACACTTGGTTTTATACCATCTGATATTTCTAAAATAATAGTCTGGGAAGTATTTGTATATTCGATTATAAGTATTCCTATTGGAATAATAATAGGAAAATTAATAGTTAGTTTGTGTAGTGAATACATGATAGGAGCAATATATGGTATTAATTATATAAATTTAATTAAAGATACTAGCCATATGAATGCATACATATACTCAATATTATTAAGTACATTAACCATAATAATATCAGTATTAAAACCACTTATAGAATTCTCTAAAACTGACCCAATGACATGTATAAAAAAAATTGAAGGGGAGATTGTTGTAAGGAAAAAATCATCCATAAATAGACTGATGACTAAACTTTATAATGACTATGGAAATATAGCATTAAAAAACATACAAAGAAATCAAAAACGAACAAATTTGCTTATAGTATCAATATCATTAGTATTTTTTTTAATATTAACAGTATATTCAAAAGCTACAAGCAATTTTTTAAATGATGGTGGGTTACGGTTATGGATTCCTGGAGATTTTTTAATAACTAACATAGATTCCTCATCTATATTACAAAATACAGTAAGCTATGATAAAAAAACTTTAAAAGAGATAGAAAATATAAATGGTGTTAAAAAAGTAAATGCTCATAGAAATAAATACTTTATCACGATGAATAGTATTGAGAATATAAATAAAAAATCAAAATATTGGAAGGAAAATAAAGATGTACTAAAACAAAATGCCCATATTGAAAATGGAAAAAAGATAATGCCAAGTTTTATTGAAGTTTTAGGAGTTGAAGATAACAATATATTAAAGAAGGTATTAATAGAAGGTAAAGGAAATTTAAGTAAATTAGAGAAAGAACCATATATATTAATAGATAAAAAGTATAGTGAATCACTTAATGTAAAAACTGGTGATAAAATAAATTTAAACTTTAATATTTCAGACACTAAAACAGGTAACTATAAAGAAACAATTTCTAAAGAGTTTATTGTTGGGGGAATTATTACAAATTTACCTATAATATCTCAAGGAGTAGGAACAAGCTTTGGAGCTGTTCTGCATGTAAATCAAATGGATAAATTTACAGGAGTTCATTCATATGAGCGATTTGATGTATGGACTAGTAAGCTTGCCAATAACAAATATATTGAAAGCGAATTGAATAAAATAGTAGACAAATCAGGCAAAGGTCTATTGACCCCTTATAAGGAGGAGGCATCTGGAATTGAAAAAAGCGATAATCAAAAAAATATGATTGTGATAATAGTTATTGGAATTATAGTTGTATTATCTATGTTTAATTGTTGTAATATTATAGTTGTTAGTATAAAGAATAGAAGAAGAGAATTTGCATTACTTAGAGGTATAGGCATTTCAAAAGATGAAATTAAAAGAATTATTAAAATAGAAGGGATAATATATCTATTTAATGGAGTTATCTTAGCTATAATACCCAGTTTGATTGCAAGATTGATAATAATAAAAGATTTTGAAACTATCAAGCTGATAAACCTAAAGCTTATAGGAGCTGTGATTATAATAGTAGTGTTTTTGTTGATAATAATTATAATGACAATTATAAAAGTTTTAAAAAATGTACAGAGTGAAGATTTTGTAGAACAAATAAAGACATTATAATAATGATTTAAGTAGATTTAAAACTATTTTAATATGGAGTTGATATCAATCTCAATATAAAAATAATATTGCATGATGAGCTTATTTTTATATTGAGTTTTACAGTAAATTAAAATAATATTATAATAAAAATAATGTTTTTATAATGCATATATTACAGGGAGGTAAGGGTGTATAGGATAGTTATTTGTGAAGATGATGTAGAACAAAGAGAGAAAATAAGAAATTCGATTACTCAGATATTAGAAGATGTATCAAGTCATATTAAAATATTTGAGTATGATTGTGCAGAACAGTTTCTAGAGGAAAATCCTGCAGGTATAGATATTTATATTCTAGATATTAGGATGGGAGATATGACAGGAATGAGTTTAGCAAAGGTTATAAGAAATGAAAATGAATCAGCCGAAATAATGTTTATTACTTCTCTAGTTGAGTATATTCAAGAAGGTTATAAAGTTAGAGCATATAGATATTTACTAAAGCCTATAAAGTATGAAGAACTAAAGGAAAGTATCTTAAGCTGTGTAAAAGATTTAACTAGAAAAAAAGAGAATTTTATGATTTTAGAAAATAGAGGAAGCATTAAAAAAATACCTATAAAGGACATTTTATATATTGAGGTTATAAGAAGAGATATTATTGTACATACCATAGATGGAGAGTATCACACAAAGTGCAGTATGGATAAAGTAGAAAAAGAGTTGAAATTATTCAATTTTTTTAGATGTCATAAGAGTTTTCTAATTAATATGGTCTATATTGATAGTATAGAAAACAATACAGTTATGATTAGAGATAGAGAAGTTCCAGTTAGTAAACATAGAATAAGTAATCTTAGAAAAACATTAACTAATATGCTTGGAGATATTTTATGTTAGAACAATATATTTGGAGCATCATGTTATCAATACCAGGAATAATAGTACCTTTAATAATATCAAAAGTAATACTTGAAGAAGTGTTTTCATGTAATAGAGAAAATAAAAGAATACCTATTTTTTTATTACTAGGAATAATAATTTCCTGTTTATACAATCTAAAACATATAGATATTAGAGTAACTTTGATGTTATATTTTGTGTTAATGTTTGTATACTATAAGAAAATATATGGTTTTAATAACTTAAAGTGTGTAATTATAAGTATAGGTTATCTGATAATTTTTATATTGGTATACCTATTAGTGTATAAAACAATATATGAAGTTATGGTTTCTATAAGAGGTAGAGTTATACTCTTTGATTATTATGCTCTGTTAGGTAATAAAATAATAAGGTTAGAAGTAATAGTTATATCAAATATGATTTTATTATTTTTGATACCAATTGCTAAATCACTTAAATTAAAAAGAAAGATAATTGGTATACATTACATATATGTACTTCTCTCAATAATAGGAAATTTGATATGTATTATTATATTATTTGACACTGTATATAGATACACTCTTGGGAATACAAGTATATACATGGACTTTATTATGGTATTAGTATCTTCAATATTATTATTAACAAGTATATTTTCTGTAAATATGATAAATAAGATAGTTAACCATAATAAATTAATGTTAGAAAATAAAGTGATTAGAGAAGATATTAAAAAACAAAACATATATTATTTAAGCTTACAAGAATCTCAATCAAATATTAGACAATTATATCATGACATGAAAAATCATATGATATGTATAACAAATGTATATGGTAATAATGAATATATTAATAGTATTAATGATGAATTAGAAAGTTATAGATTAATGTCTGACACTGGCAACGTAGTTTTAGATGTGATTATAAATGATAAAAGTCTACTTTGTAAAAAGTACAATATAGACTTTGTAGTTGATATAAGAATGGATAATTGTAATTTTTTGGAAAGAAGTGATATATGTAGTATATTTTCTAATATGTTAGATAATGCCATCAATGCTTGCATCAAGATAAATGAAAATACAATTAATAAAAAAATTAAACTTAGAGGAACTAAAGTAAATAATTTCTTTGTTATAAAATGCGAGAATTCAAGAACTAACGAATTGAAATTTAATGGAGAAAAAATAATAACTGACAAGGAAGATAAATTTATGCATGGAATAGGAATAAGTAGTATGAGAAAATCAGTAGAAAAATATAATGGGAATTTAGAAATAAAAGTTGATGAAAATAAATTTATAATAATAATAGATATTCCATTATCAAGATTTTAAATACTATAAATAATATGAAGTCTCTAAAATAAACTTTAAGTATATAGGAAGTATTTATTATTTGTATGGTTTTTAATTTATTAGAATTATAGGGAAGACATATATTATAAATTTGAATATTAAGATTTTTTTGAGGGATAGTAGACAAACTATTCCTTATTTTTATAACTAAGAATAAGTGTTATAGATGACAGCGAGGATAACAATGGATTTGTTTATTTGTGAGTATTAGGTTATACAAAAGCTGTTAGCTATAACTAAATTGGAAAATTCTATCAAATTTTGGAAAACGATTGACAAAGAGAACTAAATAAAGTATATTATTAGTAAGTTAGTTTAACGTACAAATAAATTGTATGCAATGTTTAATATATAAAATTAAGATATTAGACTGAGTTATTTAATTTTAAAGTACATCAAAATGGAATATTAAATTATCGATTTAGGAGGATGGCTGTGGTAAGAATATTTGAAGATTATATTGAAAAAAGATTTGACAATGAACTACTGCGAATAGAAGCATGGGGAAAAAACTCTTTACGTATTAGGTCATTTGTCGACCAAAATTTTATTGATGAAAATTATGCTCTTAATGAAAAACCTAAGTTGAATAAAGAAGATATTAAAATCGACAAGAGTGAAGATGGTAGTGTAAGTATTAAAAATGGAAAATTAAAGGCTATCTTAGACCATAGAGATAGAATTACATTTTATAACGATAAAAATGAAATATTGTTAAAGGAATTTATTAGATTAAGAGCTGTAAAACACGATGATGGTGGAGAAGATGTAGGAACCATTGAAATTACCAAAGACTTTAACTCCACACTTAAATTAAAATCAAGAGAATATCGACCAAGTTGTAGTGGGGAATTTGAAGTAACTACTAGATTTGAGTCTGAACCTTATGAAAAGGTTTTTGGGATGGGACAATACCAGCATGAATTTCTAGATTTAAAGAATACCGTTTTGGAGTTAGCCCAAAGAAATTCTCAAATATCAGTTCCTTATTATATTTCTAGTTTAGGGTATGGATTTTTATGGAATAATCCAGGAATTGGAAGAGTATCTTTTGCCAAGAACATAACAGAGTGGAAGATGTTTTCTACAAACTTTATAGATTATTGGATTACTTGTGGAGAAAGCCCAAAAGAGTTAAGTAAAAATTACTCTCAAGTTACAGGAACTGTACCTATGATGCCTGAAAACCTATTAGGGCTATGGCAAAGTAAATTAAGATATAGAACTTCGGAAGAAGTCTTGGATGTTGTGAAAGAATACTCAAAAAGGGGAATTAAACTTTCATCAATTGCAATCGACTATTTTCATTGGCCTAAGCAAGGAGAATATAAATTTGACTTAGATTATTGGAAAAATCCTAAGGAATTAGTTAAAAAACTGAAAGAAGAGTATTTAGTAGAACCAATCGTATCTGTATGGCCCACAGTTCAAAGTGATGCAGAAAACTACAATGATTATTTAGAAAATGGTTATTTGGTTAATGTTAATCGTGGTGTCAGAATGACAATGCAAATTCAAGGGAATACAGTCTTTGTAGATATGACAAACAAAAATGCAAGGGAGTATGTTTGGGATAGAATAGATAAAAATTATAAGCAACTAGGAATTGATTATTATTGGTTAGATGTAGCTGAACCTGGATATTCTGTTTATGATTTTGATAATTATAGATACAAAAAAGGAAATGTTTTAAGCTGTGGAAATATATATCCTATCGATTATTTAAAAATGATTTATGATGGTTTACATGATGATACAGAGTCTGTTGTAACTCTTGTAAGAGGAGCTTGGGCAGGTGCTCAAAAGTATGGAGCTTTAGTATGGTCTGGTGATATTGATTCTAGTTTTGAGGCTTTTAACAATCAAGTAAATACAGGGCTAAATATGGGACTAGCAGGTATACCTTGGTGGACTACAGACATTGGAGGTTTCCATGGAGGAAATCCTAACGACCCAGAGTTTAGAGAACTTATGGTAAGATGGTTCCAATATGCTACTTTTTCACCAATTTTGAGAATGCATGGAGATAGGCTACCTCACAGTAAGCCATTATCAAACAAAGGTGGAGGTTCAATGGTCACTGGAGCTCCTAATGAGATATGGTCTTATGGTGAAGATGTTGAAAGAATTCTTACAAGGTTTATAAAAATTAGAGAAAGTTTAAAAAGCTATTTAAAAAAATTAATGAAGGAAGCTCATGAAGATGGAACACCAGTTATGAGAACTCTATTTTATGAATTTCCTGAAGATGAGAAAACTTGGGAGATTGATAATACATATATGTTTGGAGATGAAATTTTGGTTGCTCCAATAATGAATTATAAAGATAGAAGTAGAAAAGTATATTTGCCAAAAGGATACACATGGGAGAATATATTTAGTGGAATTAGTTATGCAGGTGGAGAAGTTTATGAAATAGAATGCCCACTTGAAGAAATTCCTATCTTCTTAAATAAAAATTCTAAGCATAATTTTGAAGAACTAAAAAATATTTTGAGTGAGGTGAAATCATAATGGAGCCACAATTATGGCAATTATTATTAATCGTACTATATGGATTTTTTATAAACTATGAAAAAAATTCAACAATGTTTGGGACATATCAGCCAGTAACAGCAGGTTTTATTACTGGTCTTATATTAGGTGATATAAATACAGGTTTATATATTGGGGGTACATTACAATTACTATCATTAGGGATTAGTAATTTTGGTGGAGCATCCATTCCTGATTATCAAACAGCAAGTATAGTAGCTACGTTTATAACTATTACGACTAATCAAGAAGCATCTGTAGGAATTTCTATAGGTATTCCAGTTGCTTTGTTAATGGTACAATTGGATGTCCTTAGAAATACTATTGGTATATGGCTAGTTCATAAAGCAGAAGATGGAGCTAAAAAAGGAAATTATAAAAACATAACATATATGCAAATGTTAGGAGTATTATTAACAGCAGCTACAACGGGTATTCCAGTTGCTCTAGCTGTAATATTTGGGCCTTCCTTGGTTGATACTATTTTAAAATATACACCTGAATGGTTAACAGGTGGTTTAACAGTAGCTGGAGGATTACTTCCAGCAGTAGGAATAGGATTACTACTTAGATATCTTCCTGCAAAAGAGTATTTTAGTTATTTAGTGATTGGATTTGTTTTAGCAGTCTATATGAAAGTACCATTATTAGGTGTGGCTTTAATCGGAGGAGCAATCGCACTTATAATTTATAAAAAGAATGTGGAAAATCAAGCACAACAATATACTGTAGTAGGAGGTATGGATGAAGATGAGTGATAATGTGTCATTAAATAAATCAAATGAAAAAGTTAAAAAAAGTGTTTTATGGCGTTGGTTTTTTACCAGTTCTGTTTCTTCAAATTATGAGAAGATGCAAGCTTTAGCATATTGTTATGCAGTATTACCATTTTTAAAAACAGTATATAAAGATAAGCCAGAAAAACTTCAAAATGCTGTATTAAACCATTTACAATTTTTTAATACTAATCCATGGGTTGCTCCTTATATTTTGGGTATTAATGTAGCTATGGAGGAATTATCAAGTGAAGATACTGAGGAGGCTGTTACTTCAATTAAAACAGGATTGATGGGGCCAGTAGCAGGTCTAGGAGATAGTTTGTTTGTCGTTATTCCATGGACAATTTTTGGAGCTATAGCAGCTAATATGGCGATAGATGGAAGTCCTTTTGGAATCTTATTATGGATTATAGTAAGTGTAGCATTGAAACTATTAAGTATACCGCTGTTTAATGCTGGTTATACATCAGGGACTAAGCTAATATCTTCAATTGAAAAAAGTTTAAAAATATTAACTGAGAGTACATCTATTTTAGGATTGATGGTTGTAGGTGCATTAATACCTTCAGTAGTAAAAGCTAATGTTGCTCTTAACTTTCAGCAAGGTGATTTTACAATGAAAGGTCAAGAAATATTAGACCAAATTATGCCTGGTTTAATTCCTGCAATTTTAGTTGTTATTGTTTATTGGGCTCTTAAAAAAAATATAAAACCAATATACTTAATTTTAGGTGTAATGGTGGTTTCAATAATTCTATATGCGTTAGGTATTTTAAAATAAGGAAAGGGTGATATTAGATATGGAAATGAAAGGAATTAAAAATATTCGTATAGATGACCGTTTAATTCATGGTCAAGTTGCAACTATGTGGAGTAATAAATTAGGCGTTACAAGATTAATGGTAGTAAATGACGTAGTAGCCAATAATTCTGTTCAAAAACAAGTTCTAAGAATGGCGACACCTGCGGGAATAGCATCATCTATAATTACAGAAGAAACTGCTATAAAAAATATTACTGCTGGTAAGTATGAAGGACAAAATGTATTGTTAATTGTAAAGTCTCCTGTTGACCTTATTCCGTTTATAGAAGCAGGATTAAAGATACATAATATAAATGTTGGAAATATGTCAAGTAGAAAGAATACAACTGTGTTAAAACCTAATATCAGTGTTACTGAAGAAGAGAAAGAAGCATTTAGAAAACTCCTAGATGAAGGAATTGAAATTACAACTATAATGACGCCTGATGATAAGAAAACTTATCTTGTAGATATTTTATAAAATTAGAGAGGTGTATTAAAGTGAATAGTATTATTTTGATGAGTCATGGAAATATGGCTGAAGAAGTTTTGAATGTTGCTAAAATGATAATAGGGGACTCTGTAGACTATCCTACAGTAAATATGAAGCAAGATGATGGAATTGAAGGAACAATAAAAAAACTAAAAAAAGCTTTAGAAGTATATAAAGAAAGTTCAGAAATAATTATAATGGTAGATTTAATCGGTGGGACGCCATGCAATGCCGCTTTATTAGAAGCCAATAGTGATAGTAGAATTAAAATCATTTCAGGGCTAAATTTAGGTATGGTTATTGAATCAGCTTTTTCAGATGCAAAAGAACTAGCAGTAAAGTTAGAGAAGATAGGTAAAGACAATATTTCTATAGTTGAACCTACAATGAATTTATTAGCTGATGATGAATAGAAATCTCATATTAATATTTAATTAATGTACAACTTCTGAGAAAGAGAATATAAATAATCTTGTGTAAACTCCAGAATAAATTTAATTTTAGAATTTATACTTTAAAGGGGTTATGGCTATGTAGTCATAACCCTTATTTAAGATTATTACTATTTTTATAAAAATAGCATCTATATAAAGCTATTCTTAATTTTTTTGACTTTAATAATGACTGTAACTAATATTTCATTAAGATGAATATTTAATCGATTTAATACTTTAGGTCAGGTTCTAAAACTTTGAATTCACTTATATATAATCTTGAAGCTATTAAATAAAGTGACTTATGAAGTGATTCATCTGTTGTAAATGTTGATTTAGATGTAGTTGTCTTTTCTAGTGTTCTATTACATTTGTAGTAAAAATAATAGGTATCGATTCACTTAGATATTAAAAAATGTAACTAGCTTAAATAAGCTAGTTCACAGATTATTTAATATTATAGTACAGCTATTTTTTCATTTATTTCGTTCATCAAAGTTAAATTTTGTATATTTAAAAAGCTCTTAATATTTACAGCAGAACCACCATATAGAGATGCCTCAGACCCTAATGATGAAATTTCTATATTTATACCTTTGTTAAAAGAACTAACTAACATATCTTTTGTAATCTGTAATATCTCAGGTATATCTCTAATTATTTGGCTATTTAAATAGATTATCTCAGGAGCATAAGTTGCAATAGCGTTATTTATAGCTATTGATAAGTAACTGCAAAAATCCTGAATAACTTTTTTAGCATTTTGATTATTTGCATAGTATAGCTGTTTTACCATATTAGAATCCATCTTAGGGATATTTTCTAAAGTAGAAAGTTGTTCAAATACTTTTTTCTCTGAACAATATTGTTCTAAACATCCAAGGTTTCCACAAGGGCAGGGTTTACCATTAGGCATGATAATAGTGTGACCAATTTCGCCACTCATACCATTTCTACCACTATATAATTTATTATTTATTATAATGCCTGAACCAAATCCACTGTGAATACTAAGACTAAGTAGTGAATTATGTACAGTTGAGAAAGTACTCTCAGCTAAAGCTGTTAAGTTTGCCTCATTTTCTATATGAATAGGGAAGTCGTATTTTTCACTAAGGATACTATATAAATCAATCTCATTAAGATTATAATATGGAGTGAACAGTATTTTATTTTCACAAGTAATCCCATGTATAGCCAGAGTGAATCCTATTACATTATAAGGAGTGTCTATTTTGGATATATTATAACTATTTATGACTTCATCTATTAGTTGTATGACATTATCTTTATTTATCTGTATATCTGTCAAATTCTTTGACTTTATAATAGTTCCATCTAAATAAGATAAAGAAGAAAATATATAGTCATATCCAATATCCATACTTAAAGAAATACCTGCACATTTATTAAATACTAAAAGTATGGGTTTTCTTCCACCACTATGAGTGCTATTTCCAATTCCTATTTCATGGACTAGAGATTCATCAATAAGCTTTTTGGTAATAGCGGATATAGTTGCTTTGTTTAATCCTATGGTAGACGCGATACTCGCCCTAGAAATAGGCTGATTTTTTATAATTTGTTCAAGTACCAATCTTTCGTTCATTTCTCGAATAGTGTATTTATCAGTAACCAATTTGATATTCCTCCTTAAAATAATATTGTAATACTTTTTAGTTAAAAATAAAAGGTTATTTTGCATTGACAAAGATAATTAAATATTTTATTATTAGTTCATAAGTTAGTTTAATATACTAACAAAAATAAAGCAAGTAAAATATATCTAAATATAAAAAAATTGGAATAGGAAAACGATAATTTTAAGCACTATCTCAAGGAGGGATTAAATTGGAGTATGTATTAGGTGTAGATATTGGTACATCAGGTACTAAAACTGTCTTATTTGATAAACTAGGAAATACTATAGAAAGCTGTACATATGAATATCCTCTTATACAAGAGAAATCAGGCTGGGCAGAGCAGGATGCTAATGACTGGTGGGAAGCTGTAGTAGAATCTATAAGACATGTAATTCAAAGTTCAAGTATAAGTAGTGAATATATAAAAGGAATTGGATTATCAGGACAGATGCATGGTCTAGTTATGCTAGATAAAGAAGGTAATACATTAAGAAACTCTATAATATGGTGTGACCAACGTACAATAAAAGAATGTGAAGAGATAACTGATTTAGTGGGAAAAGAAAGATTAATTGAAATAACTGCTAATCCAGCACTTACAGGTTTTACAGCATCAAAAATATTATGGGTTAGAAATAATGAACCTGATATTTACGAAAATACTAATAAAATACTTCTTCCAAAAGATTATATAAGATACAAGTTGACAGGAGAGTATGCTACAGAAGTATCAGATGCAAGTGGTATGCAGTTACTTGATATAAGTAAAAGAAATTGGAGTGATGAAGTACTTGAAAAGTTAAATATAGATAAAAACCTCTTAGGTAAAGTTTATGAATCTCAAGAAATTACAGGATATGTGACTAAAGAGGTAGCAAACTTAACAGGACTTAAGGAAGGAACAATAGTTGTAGGTGGAGCTGGAGACCAAGCAGCAGGAGCTATAGGAAATGGAATAGTTGAAGAAGGTGTAGTTTCATCTACTATTGGCACATCAGGGGTGGTATTTGCATATACAAAAGAACCTAAAATTGATAAAGAAGGTAGAGTTCATACTTTCTGTCACGCAGTACCAAATACATGGCATGTTATGGGCGTTACTCAAGGAGCAGGATTATCATTAAAATGGTTTAAGGATAATTTCTGCCAAATAGAAATAGAAATTTCAAAATCTTTAGAGAAAGATGTATATGAAATTATAAATGGGCAAGTAAGTCAGGTGCCATCAGGATGTAATGGATTACTTTACTTACCATATATGATGGGAGAGAGGACTCCTTATCTTGACCCTTATGCTAGAGGAGTGTTCTTTGGATTATCTCCAATGCACTCTAAAAAAGAAATGGCAAGAGCAATTATGGAGGGTGTTTCATACAGTTTAAAAGACTGTATGGATATAATACAAAGTCTTAATATAGAAGTTAATGAAGTAAGGGCCTCTGGTGGAGGAGGTAAAAGTAAAGTCTGGAGACAGATGCAGGCAGATATGTTTAATCAAGATGTATATACTATAAACTCAAGTGAAGGACCAGCACTTGGAGTGGCAATTCTTGCATTAGTAGGAGCTGGAATATACGAAAATGTACAAAAAGCTTGTGATATTATAATAAAAGCTTCAACTAAATTAGAGCCAATAAGTGAAAGTGTGGACATATACAAGAGATATCACAAATTGTATAAAAAAATATATAAATCTTTGAAAGAAGATTTTAAGTTATTAGATGAAGCAGTTAATTTTAAAGATAAATAATTAAAACAGCTTAAAAATGAAGATAAAGATAAAAATAAAAGATAATTTTAAATTAAGAAAAAATATTACATATATCATGTGTGTAAAACATTGGGAGGATATAAAATGAGTGAGATATTTGAAGGAATAGGACAGATAAAATTTGAAGGACCAAAATCTAACAATGAGTTAGCATTTAGATACTACAATCCTGAACAAGTAGTAGGCAATAAGGCTATGAAAGAGCACTTAAGGTTTGCAATGAGTTACTGGCATACTTTATGTGGAGAAAGTAACGACCCATTTGGAGTAGGTACAGTAGATAGACCTTGGAATAACATGACAAATCCAATGGAAATAGCAAAGTTTAAAGTTGATGCAGGATTTGAATTTATGACTAAGATGGGAATTGAGTATTTCTGTTTCCATGATAGAGATATAGCTCCAGAAGGAAAAGATTTAGCTGAAACAAATAAAATATTAGATGAAATAGTTGAGTACATAAAACTTAAAATGAAAGAAACAGACATAAAGTTGTTATGGGGAACTGCTAATATGTTTGGCAATCCAAGATTTGTTCATGGGGCATCTACAACTTGTAATGCTGATGTTTATGCTTATGCAGCAGCTCAAGTGAAAAAGGCTATGGAAGTGACTAAGCATTTAGGTGGAGAAAACTTTGTATTCTGGGGTGGAAGAGAAGGTTATGAAACTTTACTTAATACTAATACAGAACTTGAAATGGATAACTTTGCAAGATTTCTAAAAATGGCTGTAGATTATGCTAAAGAAATTGGATTTACTGGACAATTCTTAATAGAACCTAAGCCAAAGGAGCCTACTAAACATCAATATGATTTTGATACTGCTACAGTTTTAGGATTCTTAAGAAAGTACAATTTAGATAAATATTTCAAGTTGAATATAGAAGCAAACCATGCAACACTGGCAGGTCATACTTTCCAACATGAATTAAATATAGCTAGAATAAACAATGTTTTAGGAAGTGTCGATGCAAATCAAGGAGATTTATTATTAGGATGGGATACAGACCAATTTCCAACAAACATATATGATGCAACCCTTGCAATGTATGAAGTGTTAAAACAAGGTGGAATAGCACCAGGTGGATTTAACTTTGACTCTAAAGTAAGAAGAGCATCTTTTGAAGTAGAAGATTTATTCTTAGCTTATATTGCAGGAATGGATACATTTGCAAAAGGATTATTGATAGCTCATAAATTATTAGAGGATGAGGTATTTGAAAACTTTACTAAAGATAGATATAGAAGCTTTAGTGAAGGTATAGGTAAAGACATAGTAGAAGGTAAGGTTGGATTTAAGGATTTAGAAGCTTATGCACTACAAATGCCAACTATAAAGAATAAGTCGGGAAGACAAGAAATGTTAGAAAATATGCTTAATAGGTATATATATGAAGTTGATACAATTTGTAACAAGTAGTTGTATTGTTATAAATCTTAGATGATTAAATAAAAACTATGGAGTATTCTATAGTTTTTATTAAAAAAATATAAATAAGAGCATTCTTTATCAGTAAAAAATTGTCTGAAAGATTTTCTATTTATAGTGAGTTTTCAAATACCTTTGAGATAAAAGATATATAACACTAAGTAAAAAATAAGCTATAATAAACTTATCAAGAAGCTATATATGTATAGTTGCTAGTGGAGTTGCTTTACATAAAGAAAATATGGATAACAGTATTAGATGAAGAATAACTAAAAAGGAAAATAGGGTAAATAAGAACGTAGGGAGATTTTTGTTAGATAAATCTTCCTACGTTTTTATTTACAATAATTTTGAATGATGTTTGTTTTAGTTAGTAGTTTTGAGAAATATATATATAATGAGATAAGTGGTTACACTAATAAAGATTATATAAATATATATCTAAATATTTTTTGTTATATAGAAATACATTGTGTACAGTTAAAAGTTAGTGGCAAAAGTTATTATTAATTTGTTTATTAATATATAAATACAGATTAGAATTCCTTTGATAAAACTATAGAATAATAAATTTAAAATATATTTATGGATATATAAATTATAATGAAATATAATATATAAGTATTACTCTAAATATTTATAATAATATAATATATTAAAATATGAAGCTGGAAAGTTGATGAGAATTATATGAAAAAGAAAATATTGTTTTTAGGAATTATTTGTATATCTATAATTTTACTAGGTAATTCTACTTATTCCCAAAAGAAGCAACTATCTGAGAAAGAAAAGGTAGATGACTTTAAATATGTATATAATGTTATAAAAACGGGGTATCCTTACTTAGATGTAAATAAGAGACTTAATAATATTGACTGGTTAGAAAATGAGGATAAGTATATAAAAAAAATTAAAAATACTGAAAGTGATGAAGAATTTATAGAAGAAATGTCATCTATATTATCTGAATTAAACAATAAACATACTGAATTAATAGATAATAAAAACCGATATGAACTTTTTAAAAAATCATACTCTAATAATAATTGGTATGACTTTCTTAATGATAAAAAAGTTGTAGATAGATATGATTCTATAAATACTAAGATAAAAATACCAAATGATATTTTTGTGAAAAAAGAACTAATTTTAGAAGATATAATTAAAGGCAAGGTTGGATACATGTATTTACCTGCAATGTCGCCACAAAATGGGTCAATAGATAAGGATTTAAAAATGATAGGAGATTATATTAATAATTTAGAAAAACATCAAGTTTTAATTATTGATATAAGAGGAAATTCAGGCGGAAGTGACAGGTATTGGAAAGGAATTGTATCTAAACTTATAAAAAATGATATAAAAATAGAGGGTTATAGGCTCTATAGAAATAATAACAAAATAGTAAAAAAATATACCAATGCAAGAAATATAAAATTAGAGCCTATAGAAAATCTACCAGTAGGTGTAAAGAAAAATGCACCAGAAGAAACTTTAAAAAATTTTAGTGATTTTGAAAAGACTTCTTATACTATAAATACTAATAATGATTTAAAATTTCAAGGTAATATATACTTACTTATAGACGAAAAAGTATATTCATCATCAGAGTCGTTTTCTATGTTTTGTAAAGAGACTAAGCTTGCAACTTTAGTAGGAGAAACTACTGGAGGTGATGGTGGAGGAATAGACCCTGTGTTGTTTGAGTTAAAAAATAGTGGTTTAATAGTTAGAATGTCAAGTTGTATGTATTTAAACAAAGATGGAATATGTGATGAAGAATTTAAAACTATTCCTGAGTTTAAAGTAAAAGACTGTAAAAGAACGATAAATTTTAAAGATGATAACAGTATAAAAAGGGTACTAAAGCTTGAAAATATCAATTATTAAATAACAATTAAATATTACTTTATGCTGGAGAGAATAGAATTAAAAAATCAATGGTTTGAGAAGTTATATTACTCCCATCACTTGACCAAGGCAAATATATAAGAACAAGTAAAAATAGATTTCCAACCAGTGAATAACGCCACCTAAGTAGAGACTATAGGTGGCGTTTTCATATGGCAACAGAAAGGAGGAAATTAGTACAAATGTTTTTTTATATAGTCAATCGTGAACATATAACGGCTAAAGAATTGGCAAATTATTTTAATGTATCAACAAGAACAATATACCGCGATATCAATACTCTGTCTATTGCCGGAATACCTATCATATCTACAAAGGGAACAGGTGGGGGAATATCGCTAATAGACGGATATGCTCTCGACAAATCATTGTTATCTAAAGAGGAGCAACAGAATATATATCAGGGATTACAAATGTTACAGGTTATAAAATATCCTAATGCTGAAATTGCATTAAGTAAAATTAGTGATATTTTTAGAAATGTCTTGGAACCAAAATGGTTGAAAGTTGATTTTACATTCTGGCAAAGTGATGAAAATAAGATAAATAAAAGATTTTCAGAATTAATGTTAGAGTTAAATAAATCAAACAATTTTAGAATATTTGATAACTTTGAGGATGCTAAAAATTATATTTTAAATCTAAAATGACAGAAAATAATAAAATAATATAAGCAAAGCATTTAGAAGTATTGAATATAAAAATAAAATAAATATATATGATGAGTATTTAATAAGGAAATGGCATTTTCAGCATTAAAAAATTAATATAAGTAAAAATTTAAGAAACATATTTATTAATAACCTTTCTATGTTACAAAAGTGTAATATTGGTAGGCAAAATGTAATATTTACATAAGGATTTAACCGTACAAAACCTTTAAAATGAAGATATACTAAGAAGTGAGCAAACGGAGGTTATTAATTATGAAAGAAATATTAAAAATAAAGAATATATCAAAAGATTATGGTATAAAAGGATTTAAAACAAATGTACTAAAAAGTATATCTCTTACAGTTAATGAAGGTGATTTTATAGCAATAATGGGGCCATCAGGTGCAGGCAAAACAACATTACTTAATCTAATGTCTACACTTGACAAACAAACCTCAGGAGAAATAATACTCGATGGGATTGATATATCGAAAGTAAAAAATAATGAACTATCAAAATTAAGAAGAGAAAAAATAGGATTTATATTTCAAGACTATAACTTACTAGATAATATGACACTCATGAATAATATAGCACTTCCCCTGGCGTTAGGGAAAAAGAAAAGTAAAGAAATTGAAGATAAGGTATTTTCTATATCCAAAAAATTTGGATTAGAAAATCATTTAGATAAATATCCATACCAATTATCAGGTGGTCAAAAACAAAGAGGTGCAGCAGCAAGGTCACTAATTACAAACCCAGCAGTAGTATTTGCAGATGAACCAACAGGTGCTTTAGATTCTAAATCAGCTTATGAACTTTTAAACTCATTAGAAAGGATAAATAAAGAAAATAATGCTACTATTATAATGATTACACATGACCCTCTAACAGCAAGTTATTCAAATGAAGTATATATGATAAATGATGGAACTATAAAGTGTAAATTAAATAAAGGAAGTAGTAGAAAAGAATTTTATGGAAAAATTATGGATATGTTGGCCTCTATGGGAGGTGAAATGTAAGTGAGTGTACTTGGGATTGCTTATAATAATTTTAAAAGTAATATAAGAACTTATTTGGCATTTTTTATATCTATGGTCTTTTCAGTAGTTGTACTGACTAATTTTGAATTACTAAGATATGGTGATGCCATAAATGTACTGCAAGGAGAAAATCAGAAATTCACATTATCAGTGTTAATATCTGTAATAATAATATTATCAGTATTTTTATTTTTCTTTATATGGTATGCAACAAATATATTCTTTAAAAATAGGTCAAAAGAAATAGGAATACTATCTTTTATGGGGTTGGATTTATATACTATAGGAAAAATATATTTTGTAGAAAATATGCTTATAGGAATAAGCTCTTGTATAACAGGAATACTTATAGGGATAATAACATCTAGATTTTTCCAGGTAGTGATAATAAAATTATCTGGATTTGATATAAATGTATCCAATGGGCTTAGTATCAAAGCTATAATGTATGCCAGTTTGATATTTATTTCTATATTTATGATAATGACTATAAAAGGTTTTGTAACAATATGTAGAAGTAGTGTAATAAACCTAATTAACACATCTAAGAAGCAAGACAAAATACCAAAAGTAGGAATAGGATTATACATATTAGCCATAATATCAACTTTAGTATTAGGATGTGGTTATTATCTTTCTATGGATATACGCTCTGGAAACATAACTAGTGTAATGGCAGTTATAGTTATAATAATAATAGGTACTTATGGTCTATTTAAATCAGTTATGCCTGTTGTATTTCATATGATAATGAAAAATAAAAAAGTATTATTTAATGGAAATAATATAATTGCTATAAACAATATAAATTACAGATTAAATAAAAACTATAAAACTTACTCTATAATAGCTATAATTATAACTACTACAATATCAACCCTTGGTGCATCAGTTGCTATAAAACATCTACAACAAAATGCTCAAGAACAAAGAAATGTATATACTGTTAGTATAGTTTCAACAGATAGAAATGAAGTAAACAGAAAACAAATAGAAGATATAATCAAAGACACTAATAATATAAGGTATTCAGTAAATCCAGAACTAATTGCTTTAGAAAATCCAGATAGCAAAAATGATTATGATAAATTAAATACAATAATGAAATACAGTGATTTTTACAATACTCTTAAAGTAAATGGAAATGAGGAAGAATTAAAAGAGTATGGCGAAAAACTAGTTAAAGGAAATAATGTAATACAGTTAAAAAGTCCTCAAACGATAGTAACATTAGCTAAAAAAGAAACCAGTGTGAACATTGATGGACAAGTATATAATATTACAAAAGGGGAAGTAAAAGTACCAGTATTAGGAACAGGGATTAATGACAGTATTATAGTAGTGAATGATAACATCTACTCTAAGTTAAAAGACAAAGGACAACCAATATATTTCTATGGAGCAAAAGTATCTGATGAAGAAAATAGCCAAAAGATGTTTGATAATATTGAAAAAAATTTAAGTATGCAAAGTGGCTACATGAGAAATGGATATAAAGCTCAGAACGAAAGTCAATGGATGAAATTTGCATATGTAGTGCTTGTATTTTTATTTTTAGTATTTACGCTTGTGGCTGGAAGTATAATATACATGAAAATATATAGTGATGCTTATGAAGATAGAGATAAATATAAAACTTTATTAAAGATAGGAACGACAGAAAAAGAAATAAATAAAGCTGTATTTAAAGAAGTAGCCATATTTTATACTTTACCAATGTTAAGTGCAACAATATCAAGTTACTTTGCATTAAGACTAGCAGGCAATTTATTAATGGCTGATTTATTTAGTATATATATATTGAGCTTAGTAATATGCTTAATAATATTTATAATATATGGAGCAGTATCTGTTAATAAGTTTAAGAAGGTAATATACGAAAATTAATCAACAAATCTATTAAAATAAAGGGGGTGTCTCAAAATGAACTTTTTAGTTCATGAGGCACTCTTTTTTGTATAAAATCAAATATATTTTCATCATTTCAACAATGAAAAAGAGGCTTATATCTATTTTGAGACAGCCCCTTATTAATTAGGTCTAAGTCGTTTGACTAATAAATGTATACAAAATATGATATGATAGAGATAATTTATATTATAAGAAAATATTAAAATAATGGAGATTACATAAATGTATAAAATTTTATTAATAGAAGATGATATTGATTTATCAAAAGAAATTGCTTTGGCATTAGAAAGATGGGGATTTAAAGTAGAAGTAATTGATAAATTTGAACTGATTTTAGAAGAATTTATAGATAAAAAACCAGATGTAGTACTTTTGGATGTAAATTTACCACTGTATAATGGATTTTACTGGTGTGAGAAAATAAGGTCTGTTTCAAATGTTCCAATAATATTCCTTTCATCAAGAGATTCTGATATGGATTTAATAATGGGAATAAATAATGGAGGAGATGATTATATTACAAAACCATTTTCTATAGATATATTGGTTACCAAAATAAATGGGATAATAAGAAGAACTTACAATTATAGCGACTCTAATAGTGTTCTATACTACAAAGATTTGATGTTTGATGTGGGAAAAGGAATCATAAAGAACAAGTACAAGGAAAAAGATATAGAATTGACTAAAAATGAAATAAAAATTTTAACTTTATTATTAAAAAATAAAAATAAAGTTGTATTAAGAGAAAGTCTTATGATGACTTTATGGGATAATGATGAGTTTGTTACAGATAATGCTCTTACAGTAAATATGAATAGGCTAAGAAGTAAAATTAAAGAGTTAGGGTTTGATGATTTTATAAAAACTAAAAAAGGAATAGGATATACAATATAATGATAGTAAAATATTTAAAAGACAGATTCAAGTATATTGTACTTTTTTTAATTATCATTAGTATAATAAATATTTACTTATTTGCTATAAATATATTTGAGAATCAATATGCAGAGTTAATATACTTAGATTTTTTAGCTTTACTCATAATAATAGTATTTTTTATTGTAGATTATATAAACTTTAAAAATAGCTATAAAGATTTATGTAAGTGTTTAGAAAATAATGATGATATAGACAACTACTTGATTAGTGGACAATCCTTTGAAGAAAATATCATAAGAGATATTATTGAAAATTTGAAATCAAAGAACAATGATGATACAAAAAATTATAAACAATCTCTAAAAGAATTGGATGAATACATAGCTAAATGGGTTCATGAAATAAAGATTCCAATATCATCTTTGAGTATAATTACAGATAGATTAAATAATATAGAAGATAGTATAGATATTAAGAATCAAATTGCAAAAATAAACTTTTTAGTAAATTCTATTTTATATAGTAGTAGAAGTAATAGTATGTTTGAGGACATATTTATGAATAAAGTTAATTTAGAAAAATTAATAAAATCCTCTATAAAGAATAACTCGTTTTTACTCATAAAAAACAATATTGAAGTTAATTTAAGCAACTTAAATTATACTGTTTACACGGATTCTAAATGTATAGCATATATTTTAGACCAAATTATTAATAATGCTATAAAATACTCAAAAGAAGTTGGTAAAATTGAATTTAATGCAAAACCATTAGAAAACGGAGTAGTGTTATCTATAAAAGATTATGGCATTGGTATAAATGAAGAGGATATATGTAGAGTTTTTGATAAAGGATTTACAGGAACAAATGGAAGGAATAGATTGTATAAATCTACTGGAATGGGACTATATTTTGCAAAAAAGATGTTGGATAATTTAGGGCATAAGATTGATGTGTACTCAGAGAATGGTGTTTATACAATTTTTAATATTCATTTTTATGATATATCAGATTATTTAAATCTAGATAATTAGATTAATAGAAATAGTGAATTCATTTTAAATATGAAAAATATAGTAGTATTTTTACTTTAAAATATAATTTGAAATAGTATTATGAATCAAAAACAGGTAGATAATCTACCTGTTTTTGATTCATAATACTATTTATAAAAATTATTATCTCTAAGAACTTGAGCACGTCTACGATTAATTAAAAACTGTTTTAATTCAGTTAAGCAAAAGAATAAAATAGCTCTATTTTCAAATTCTGTTCTATCAACAGGTAGAGGTTGATTTTGCATACTAAGCATTAACCTGCCCAATTCTTCAAGAAGAAGATTCCCTGTTTCGGCTTCAAATTCAGTATAACCTATCTTATGTATGAAAGCAGATAGAATATGAGCTTGTGGTGGAGTAGAATTTAGTTGAGATATATAACTATACAAGTTTTCTAAGATATCCCGTTGGCTTTTTATAATATCCATATGTTCTAAGAAAAATTTAGTATCACTTAATAAAGTATTATTAATATTATCATAAGTTTCAGAAATACTATTATCAATAAGTGAATTTAAGGTATATAAATCTCTACTGAACCTATTTTCTTTTTTAGGATTTACAATAATATCAGCAATATCTATAAGCACAATACTCACTTCTTCTTGTAATTTTTTTTGAACTTCATAGATTTTATGTATATTTGTTGGAATATACATATTTATTATGACACCTATTCCAGTACCTATTGCAAATATTCCAGCTTCATTTAAAATCCATTTAATAGATGTTTCTCCTTGGAGGAAGTAATGGGATGCGATTACTACACACATGGCAATAACATCTTGAATTTTTAATAAAAAACAAAGCGGTATAATTATGAATATAAATATTGAAAATGAAGTTAAATTATATCCTAAAATATTAAAACATAAATAGGAAAAAATAGTACATAAAAGAAAGCCATAAACCTTTCCAATAGAGCCTTTAAGAGTTTCTTTTTTAGTGTCCTTTACTGTAAGTAGTACTATAACTCCAGCGACCATTGAGTATTCTAATTTTAACAGCCAAGCAATAGATATAGCAAGAGAGCATCCAAGAGATAATTTTATTACTTTAAGTGAATTAATATTATTCAAATATAAACCTCCTGTAAACAAATATAATAAAGATAATTTTAACATAAAACTAATGGGGTTTGAAATGTAATTAATTATACTTAATTATTTTATTGCCCTATTTAGCTAAATACAATCAATATATTTTTATTTTATGAAAGTTTTTTGTGAAAATTTAAAGCAATAAATAGAACTTGGATTATAAAAATATAATGTAAATTGAGATATTATTGATATATCTACATCAAATCTTTAGTTTCTGCATTATGGATAGAAAGAAAAGCGAAAACTAAAGATATAACTGTTAAAATAACAGGAAAGAGCATATTATTTGCCAGTGTAAAATCTCCTACACTTGCTTGGGTTAAAAATATTAACAAAAAGGATGTAATAATTGTTGCTTTTGATGATTTGCTAATAATACCAATAAATAGTGCTATAAAGCTCATACTGACAAGTACAATCGACTTTAAAATAAGTTGTACATAGAATAATGAACTTCCCATATTAAAATCTATTAAGAATGAAGAAGTCATAAATTGAGAACCTAATAAAATACAACCATAAATCAAAAGTCTTGTTAATATTAGTGCCACAAAATTAAAAATCCAGACAGCTAATATTTGGGAAAGCAGAATTTTTTTACGTTTAATTGGATAAGAGAACATTAGGTTCATTGTTTTGTTTTTGTAAGCACTGACAATAAAAGAAGATAGCATAACACTTGTAAAAATTAAGAATGCCATACTTGTAAAAAGTTCAATTGGTGCAGATATAATATCATTTCCTGGAGCTGCATCAAGAATCCCAGACTCAGGGTCATTTGCAATTCCTAAAAATGCTAGTGCAAAAACAAATAGGCAAAGAATAATTGCTAAGATAAATACATTTTTAATGTATTTTTCTATATGATTTTTTTCCATTCTAATTTTATTAACTTTAACATTATTTATTAGCCCCCTCTGTTATTTTCAGGAAGTAATCTTCCAAAGTCTCCATTTTTGTATGTAGAACACTTATATCTACACCACCAAGCGTTAACTCTCTTGATACATCTTGTGTTGTAATATTCTTATCATAGATTCGTATATTGTTTTCATCTATAATCTTGAAATTAATTATATTCAATTTATCTGCTAGTAGATAAGAAGCACGCTTAATATCATTTACACTTAATTCTATATATGTAGTGTTCATTTCTGAAATATCTTTCATAGAAATTTCTTTAAGCATTTTACCTTGATTAATAACACCGATTGTATCTGCAATACTCTCAATTTCAGAAAGTATATGTGTAGATATCATAATGGTAATATCATATTCTGTACATAGCATTTTAAGCAAATCTCGAATTTGCTTTATGCCAGCAGGGTCAAGACCATTAGTTGGTTCATCCAAAATCAGCAACTCTGGTTTGTTTAGAACCGCACGAGCAATTCCTAGACGTTGTTTCATACCTAAAGAATAACTCTTAACAGGTTTGTTAGATGCATCAGATAAATTTAACATTTTTAATGCATTGTCTATACTTTTAGGGCTGTAGTATCCCATATACTCACAATGTAATTTAAGGTTTTCAAAGCCGCTCATATGATCATAAAATGTAGGAAATTCAATGATACTCCCCATACGTTTTAAAACTTCATAAGATGAAGAGGTAAGTCTTTCACCAAAAATCTCAATTGTTCCATCTGTGGGCTTCCAAAGATTAGTAATCATTTTCATTATTGTGGTTTTACCTGCTCCATTTGGACCAAGAAATCCATATATTTCTCCCTTTTTAATATTAATGTTGACATTACTGACAATGCCCCTTTCGTCAATAGCTTTAGTAAGATGATTTGTTTGTAAAATATATGACATTTAAGTGTCCCCCTTTCTTAGATAATTTTTATTATAGATAAATAGATTTTCAAAACTCTTAAGTAAATCTTACGAATTTCTTTCGTAGATATTTTAATATGATAGTTTTCTTAATTTGACAGTAAATGTAGTACGGATGTTTGGCTCACTATCCAGAATTATATCACCTCCAAGTTGAATGGCTAGATTTTTTGCAATTGTTAAACCAAGACCATTTCCCTGAATATCTCTGTTTCTGGAATCTTCCATTGTAAAAAGACGTTCAAAAACTGTTTTAGCAAATGCCTTTTCAATACCTTTTCCTTTGTCTGTCACATCAATATAGACATATTTTTTATCTGAATGGATAAAAATACCTAAATATTTTCCGTCTGAACCATACTTAATAGCATTAGAAATAAGATTGAATAGGATACGTTGTAGTGCATCTTTATTTCCTTGAACAAAAATAATTTCTTCTGGAATTTCTATAGCCACTTGAAAATTTTTTTGTGTAAGTAAATCATAAAAATCTAAAATATTTTCACGGCAACATTCATTGATATTTACTTTCAATAACTCGATATCTGTGTCACCAGCCTCTAGCTTTGCTAATGTAAAGAACTGATTAATCAAGTCCATTACTTTCTGTGCTTTCTGTTCTACTTTTGTAAGCATTTTATTTTCCTCGTGGGTATTTAGTTGTATGATTTCCAAATATCCTAATATGACAGTCATAGGTGTTTTAATGTCATGGGATATATTAGAAAGCATTTTTTTTGAAGAAATTTCAGAACGTCGGAAGTCTACACGGATTTTTTGACAATCCTCCAAAAGGCGGTTAATTTGTGATACTAAATCTATAAGAACTTTATTATCTGTAAAAATCATTACTTTTTTTTCGTTATTTGTATCTAAGATATCTATCAGACTATTGCTTATTTCCCTCAGCTTTTTTTGTATTCCTTTTCGAAAAATGAACTGTTGGTATAAAACGATAATGACTAAAATTACTACACAAATAGAAAGAAAAAAAATAATCGTTGAACTACTCATTATGCTCCTCCTAATTTATATCCAATTCCCCACACTGTAATGATGTATTTTGGAGAACGTGGATTATCTTCAATTTTGTTTCTTAGTCTGCTGATATGAACATTGACAGCATTTTCGTCACCAAAATATACATCATTCCAGATTAGTGAATAAATCTGCTCTTTGGTATAAACCCTCTTTGGATTTTGTAAAAGTAATTTTAAAATATCAAATTCTTTGGCAGTAAGTTCAACTTTATTTTTATTTTTATGAACAGTGTAATTATCCAAATTCATAACTAGGTCTCTGCATATAAGGACACTGTTATCAATAACAGGCGTGAAGTTTGACATAGCAGAATATTGTTGCGTTCTTCGAACATTGGCTTTTATACGGGCTAAGACTTCTGCAACTGAAAACGGTTTGGTAATATAATCATCAGCACCTAAACCTAAACCTAATGTTTTATCAGAATCAGAATCTTTAGCTGATATAATGATGATTGGAACAATATTTCGCTGTCTTATGTATTGCATAACTTCCATACCACTAATTTTAGGAATCATTAAATCCAATAAAATAATATCAAATTGTTTTTCATCAAACTTAACACACGCATCTTCTCCATTATATGCAATAGTGATTTCAAAACCCTCAGAAAGTAAAAAGGTTCTTAACATTTCGCTGATTTCTAAATCATCCTCAACTAATAAGATTTTCATTTTATACTCCTTATTATGTAATTATTTTTTGTTATTTCATATCATAATAGCAAATAAAAATAGTTGTAGCAAATGAAAATAGTCAAAAATGTATATAATATTATTAACAAAAAATAAAATTATATAGTTAATATGATTTTATAATTGCTTTGGTATGGTGATTTTTAACTTTTATGTTATACTATTTATAAAAGTAGGTATAAATATAAAAATACATAATTAAATATGTATGAGAAGTTTTAAATAGCCTTATTAATGAACTTAATTATTGTTCATAATGACAAATTGGAGGAGATAAACATGAAAATCACTGAAGGATACATGCCTTTTGAAGGTTTTAAGACCTATTATCGTATAGTAGGAGAAGCTACAGAAGGAAAGAAACCATTAGTACTACTTCACGGAGGTCCAGGTTCTACACATAACTACTTTGAAGTATTAGACAAGATAGCTGAAAGTGGCAGACAAGTTATAATGTATGACCAAATTGGTTGTGGTAATTCATTTGTAGAAGGGCATCCGGAGCTATTTAATGCGGACACATGGATAAAAGAGCTTATCGAACTAAGAAAACATCTAGGGCTTGATGAAATTCATCTATTAGGTCAGTCTTGGGGAGGTATGCAGGCTATTTGGTATGCTCTTGAGTATAAACCAAAGGGTATTAAGTCATATATTCTTTCATCTACTCTTTCTTCTGCAAAACTTTGGGAAAAAGAACAAAAAAGAAGAATATCATATATGAGTGAAGCTGACCAAAAGGCGTTACTTGATGCAGTAAATACTGGAGATTACTCTAGTAAAGAATATAATGATGCATTGGAAAAGTTTATGGAGATGTATTGTGCAGGGGAAGTAACTGAAGATTCTCCTGAATGTTTAAGAAGACCTAAAAAATCTGGTTCTGAAGCATATATTGTAGGATGGGGATACAATGAATTTTCTCCTACAGGTACTCTTTCTGGATATGAGTTTACAGATAGATTACATGAAATAAAGGAACCTTGTTTAGTAACTAGTGGAGCGATAGATTTGTGCTCACCATACATTGCAAAGACTATGTATGATAGAATTCCTAATAGTAAATGGGAACTATTTGAATATTCAAGACATATGCCATTTGTTGAAGAAAATGATAAATATATAGAGGTTCTAACTAAATGGTTAAATGAAAATGATTAAGCTTATATAAATTTATAAAAAGGGATTAAACTGATTGTTTAATCTCTTTTTTTTATTATTTTATTATAAAGGGTATTATTTTTTATATGTGATAAATTTTGAATAGAATAATCTGAGCAATCATAAAAAGGTTGCAAATATTTAGAGATAGATAAAAGTCATAAAACTTTAATAAATCATGTAAATTATTAAAAACTACTATAATTAACATATAATAACAGAGTTTAAAAATACTTAGTTTTCTAAGGTTTTAGAAATTTTTTTTAAAATTGGTATAATTATTCTGTTTAAACTTGCTTAAAAAGTATATTTATTATAATAAGAAACAATTATATAGATAGGAATAGATTATTATATTAATATACAAATAAAAATAACTATAGAAGGAAAGGCATATTATGGAAAAGTCAAAAGTTATTGAAATGATAAAAAATAATCCTAATATTATAGCAACTATAAATAATCCAACTGATGAGATGAAACTACTAGCTATCAAAGAAAACGGACTTGTACTAGAATATATAAATAATCCAACCAGAGAGATGCAAGAATTAGCAATTAATAACAATATTAGAGCAATTAAATTTATAAATGACCCAACAGAAGATATGATGATAAAAGCAGTAAATGATGGATGGAGTATATTAGACTATATAAAAAATCCAACTGATAAAGTGATTAAATTAGCTATAAATCAAGCAGGGTGGGCTATTAAATATTCTAAAAATCCAAGTGAAGAGTTACAATTATTAGCAGTAAGAAAAAATTATGATTCAATAAAGTTTATAAAACAACCTTATGAAAGTGTACAGGAAGAGGCAGTAAAAATAAGTTATGATGCATTAAGATATATAGATTCTCCTAGTTATAATACAGAACTTATAGCTATTAAGAATAATGAGGCAGCTATTAACTTTATAACTAATTTAGATAAGAATAAAATATTAGAATTTTTAAAAGTAAATATTTTAGTGATTAAGTATATTGTAAAAAAAATATCTAAGGATGAGCTAGAAGAAGTATTAAAACAAGTACTATCAAAAGAAGATGTTGAAGAAAAGTATATTAGAGATTTTTTAAATTGTAATATTATAGATAGAAACAGTGACTATATAGCAATAGACAAGATGATGTTTATTTATAAATATGGAAGTAAAACAGCAAAAAAAATAGCTGTAGATGAAAAATTGAAAATTATGTAGGAGAGAGAAAAAATGAATTTTATAGATACATTAAAAAGCGTTGACTTAATATTATCCACTGGAGAAGTACCTCTAATAGTTGGTGAAAGTGGAATAGGAAAAACAGCTCTAGCAAAAAAACTTGCTAAAGAAAATAATTGGAGTTTGATTGTAATTGATGGAAATCTACTTAAAGAAGGTGAAATAGGAGGTCTTCCAACTATAGAATCTTATGTAGGAGTTAATTCTAATGGATATAAGACAGAAAAGAAAACGACAGTATATGCTGTTCATAATAAACTAAGAGAAATTGATGAAGAAATATCTAAAGGAAAAACAGTTATTTTATTTATAGATGAGATAAATCGTTGTGAGCATACTGTACAACAAGAACTTATGAATCTAATTTTAAATAGAGAGATTAATGGATATAAGTTACATGATGATGTAAAGATTTTAGCAGCAATGAATCCATCAAGTAAATATGGTTCAGACTTCGATTATCAAGTTGTAGATATGGATTCAGCTCAAGAAAATAGATTTGTTTGGTTAAATATGGAGAGTGACCATACACAATGGTTGAAATGGGCAATAGATGAAGGCATTGAAAAAAAGATTATAGAGTTTATTTCAACTTTCCCAGAATATCTGCATAAAACAAATGAAGATGACATAAGAGCAACTCCGAGAAGTTATGAAAGAGTTTCTAAAATTTATAAAGTTTATAAGGATAAAAAGAAATCAATTCCTAGAGCAGTATTTTTAAATGTTATAAAGGGGAATGTAGGTAAGGTTATAGCAGAAGAGTTTATAAGTTTTATTGAATCAGATTCCAGCCCATTGATATCTTATGAAGATGTTTTTTTAGGTGATACTATTGATGAACATCTTGTAGAAAGAGTAAAAAATGAAAGCCATACAAGACTTTATCTATCAGCAATAAATATTCTAAAAAATTTAGAATTAAATATGAGAAATGACGAGTATAAATCAAAATATTATATTGATAGGTTTATTGAGTTCTTAAAAATATATCCGATAGATTTAATGATAGGAATTATGAAGGATATTAGAAATAGCTATATTGAAGTGTATAAAAAAGCTATAGAAAATGAAGAGTTTGTAAAATCTTACTTTGAGTCATATCGTTTAATAAGGGGATAGTATATGGAAAATTATTTTGATAAGCAAGCAAAAGAACTCTATATTAAAGCTAGTGAAATTATAAATACTCATTCTATGCTAAAGGCAAATCGTGCTAATGAGAAATTTGAGGTGGATATACCAAAAGATTTTAAAGATGAATTTTTTAGTCTAGTAGATAAAGTTAATTTAAGCCTTATGGAAGAAAAAGATAATTTTTATGGATATTTTTTGTTTCAGATGTCAAGAGAGATACGATTCGATATAAGTAGTCCTACAGGTGTGAATTTTAAAGGAGCTAAATACGTCATATACTTTAATCCAATAATTTTTTTAACTCTCAATATAGAACAAATGGAAAGTACAATAAAGCATGAAATTTATCATATAGTATCTGTGCATTTAGTGAGAGCAAAAGAATTAAAAGGAAAGTATAGTACATTAGCCATTAATATGGCAATGGATATAGTAGTAAACAAATATTTGAATAATTTACCGCCATATGCTACTACTTTAGAATGGGTAAATCTGAAATATTCTCTAAAACTAGAGCCGTATGAGCCTTTTGAGTATTATGTAGAAAAGATTCAAACTGAATTAGATTTGTTAGAAGAAGATGAAGATGGTGAAGAAGATGATAGTGACAAGTATGGAAATATAGAAACTGATTATAGTCCAGAAAAAACTCATGATATATGGGAAGAATCCGATGATATAGATGAAAGAACTCTTAGAGAATTTACAGAAAAATTTATTGATAGTTCTCAAAAAGGTAAGATTCCAGCACACTTGGAAAATATGATAGCAGCCATTAAAAATAGTAAAGGCGAATTACCATGGAATTTATATCTTAGTAGATTAATGGGAACAGTTGAAAGCAACAAAAAGAAGACTATAACAAGGAGAAATAGAAGACAGCCTAACCGATTAGATTTAAGAGGAGAACTTAGAAGTCATAAAGCAGAAATAGCAGTTGCTATTGATATAAGTGGAAGTATTAGTGATGAAGAATTTAAACAAGCAATTAAAGAAGTTCTTAATATAGTTAAAAATTATAATCATGAAATTACTATTATAGAGTGTGACAGTGAAATTAGACGTGTATATAAAGCAAAAACTATAAAAGATATAAAAGATAGAGTTAAAATAGGTGGAGGCACAAAATTTACTCCAGTCTTCGAATATGCTAATAATAAAAAGATTAACTTATTAGTTTACTTTACTGATGGTAAGGGTGAAAATAAGCTACAAGTAATACCTAGAGGTTATAAAGTTTTATGGGTTATTTCTGGAAATGGAGATAAACTTTCACTGAGAGAGCATTATGGAGCAGTTAAAAAACTTAGTAAAGTTGAAACAAAAGATGATGCATTAGAGATAAATGATGTTAGAAATGATGGATACTCAATGAATAGCCAAGCACCAATTTTATAAATATTATACTGGATATGATTGTTATGATTTGTTCGATTGTTATGGTTTATTCACTATCAAAATTAATAAAAAATACATAGATTAATAGTCAATGTATTTTTTATTATTTAAACAATAAAAGTTTTACTTAGCTTAAAATCTTAAAATATGGTACAATTAGTATATAGTAGATAGTTTTGATGATGTAAATTCAGTTGTCAAAACTATTTTTTGTTAAGGATGGTGAGGTTTTGTGTTTAAGATTGATGATTATATAATGTATGGAATGACAGGTGTTTGTAAAGTTTTGGACATAACAAACGAAAAAATTACAAATGGTGTAAAAAAAGAATATTATGTATTAAGTCCCCTTTATTCTAATAATACAATAATAAAAATACCTGTTGATAATAAGAAAGTTCCAATGAGAAAGATACTTTCTGAAGTTACTGTGGCTTCGCTAATAAGTGATATACCAAATATGGATACATCCTGGATAGATAATGAAAAAATGAGAAGTGAGCAATTTAAAGTGATGCTTAGAAGTGGTAAGTGTGAAGAGTTACTTAAATTAATAAGAAGTATATACTGTAATAAAGAACATATAAAATCTCTTGGTAAAAAATCACATCAAGCAGATGATAATATGATGAAAGAAGCAGAAAGATTATTAAATGAAGAGTTTGCAACTGTTTTGAATATTTCTCCTGATGAAGTTACCTCATATATATCAAGTCATATACCGCAATAAAGTATTTTTTATATTATCTCCTACTTAAAAAGTATAGCATAGTTAAAAATATAAAAAAAATAAAATAATATTTAAATATAATTTTACAATAAGTGCTTATGAATATTTTATTGCTATTTTTAATTATTTCAGAATATTATTTATTCACATTGCTTTTATTAAAAACTGAATATATAATAATATTATAGGAATCGTTAAAATGATGTTTATAATATACAATTCTTAAAAAATTAAATTATTATTGAATATACTTTTTAATCAAGGGGATGATTGAATGGTAAGTTTAATAAGCATGCTGGAAATCTGAAGTAAAATTAATAATATTATAAGAGTATTATCGTTTAAAGTATATGACAATATAAAATATATTTTAGTGTTGATTAATAAGGTGGCTACTATATTAAATAGAAGTCACCTTATTTAATTTTACCTATATCGTAAAAATTTATATTTTACTAAAGTAAAATAGCTTCATTTAAGTTACATATAGTTTTAATCTCTCTGTAAAAAATATTATTTTTAGTTTCATATAAACGCACTTTGAACTTAATATTTATCCAGCTTATTATTTTTATATTATTGCTAGAATTAAGTATATTACTAAGATATTTTTAAATATTAACATTAAATTATTTGGAATTATACCAATATAAACATAAGTTACATTTTATTATAAATAATACAATTTAGATATTTAAGGATTAATTATTTTTCATACATGAAAATATAGATTAGATAAATACTTTTGGCTTAGAAGAGTACATTATAAATATAATCGACAAAATAAGACTAAATATATCTTTATAATTTAAATTGATATATTTGCTGTATATTTATAGTGTAACTTGAAAAATTATAGACATACAAAATTTAGGCTATTTCTAAAAGAGTAATATATAATAATTACTATAGTTTGTTTTTAATCAAACTTTTCTATATTAATTAAGTAAATATTGAATTAACAGATAAAAAATAATTGATTTTAAAGAATTTAAATTTATTAAAAAAGTATTTACTAATTTTATTATATTTATTTAATAATTTTATTGATTATATATTTAGAAGAATTATGTTTAGATGTAAATTTAGAATTTATAAGTTTAAGAAATAAAGTTATCGCTTAAAGATAAAGTATATGTACGATTCTAAAAGTTAATGAAATTTATTAAATTAATTAAAAATATAACAATCATTTAAAAATTAAAAATAGTTAATTAAAATTGATTAGAATATTCTTTTTTTTAATTTTATTATTGATAATGTTTCTTAAATAACAAATGCTCTTTGACGGCGTATAGTCTAAGTAATATAAGTTGCATATCAAAAACCTATCTAATAAATAATATGAATCCATAAAACAATAAAATTTCATCTCTAAAAAACTATTTTGACGCTTAGTTTAACTTATATTTCCAGACGGAAAATTTATATAATATACTTGACAAGTATAATTTGATTTATTCTAATTATTTACTGTCGATTATTCGATTTTTTTCTTATTTTTTTGTTGCATATAAGTATGTGTTTATGGTACGATTTACATGGTGAAATAAATAAAGGGAGGTGAAAAATAAATATTCGTGAAAAAGTTTTCAAGTTGAGGTATTTTATGGTTAATAAATTATAAATAGTATCACCTCAATTAATAATATCAAAGCGAATATCTAGGTAATCACTTTAAAACAACAGTTTTTATATTTAGATTCACAGAATGCATGTGTATATTTAATAAGAAATAAATTTAATCTGTGAATAGATAGTAGTTTATTTATTTAAGTTGACAAGTAATTGAATGAAGTATTTAGAAATTTAAAAAACAAGTAAAGACAGTATTTAATTTGAATAAATACATGTTGCTTTATTCAAAACTCCTTTAAAAAGGCAATAGTAATATGATTACGCAATTTGCCACAAAAGGAGGAATTTAGTTTGTAAAATACTATCAAGTAAAAAAATAAGAATTGCATATAGTGAAGATTTTTTCATTTAATTAGGAGTAGTTAAATTAGAAAAAATTGCTAGAGTGATGAATTTAGAAGTTAGATATAAAATTATCCATTATGTTATGGCAATATTGTATTTAAGCTAAATAATAATTAATGAACTAATAATTTATAGTTTGGTTTTTTGTGGTGTTAATTTATAAAGATAACAGGTTATAAATATACCTGACAATAATGAATTTATATAATTTAAATTTATAGATATAGTATTTAAATTTATTGACAATAAAGATATTAATCTTTATGCCATGAAAACATCTAGATTCTACAAATAAAAACGCAATTATCTTAATAATTATTACGAATTGTTTTACAAAACAATATCACCATATCTTTCATTAAAAGAAAGAGTCTGGATAAAACGTAGAAAATATAAAAATACAATTAAGAAAGGATTTAAACTTATGAGCACAACAGTAAATAAAAAGGGTAAATTCCCTATAGGATTTTATATCTGTGCAACAACTTTCTCGTTTGAAAGAGCAGCATATTATTCTGCAAAGTTTTTAATTTATATATTCCTTACAACAGCTATTGTTAAAGGTGGTCTTGGAATAGATAAAGGACAAGCAGCTATAATGCAAGCTAACCTTGTTGCATTCACATATTTCGCACCAATAATTGGAGGATATATATCAGATAGATGGATAGGAGCTAGATATACTATACCTATAGGTATGCTTATCATGGGGGTAGGATACTATCTTGGTTCTATTGCAACTACAGTTTCTATGGTAAATGCAATGATAATTCTAGTTTCAATTGGTACTGCATTCTTTAAAGGAAATGTATCAGCAGTAAATGGACAACTTTTTGATAATCAAGAAGAACTTGATACAGCATTCTCTGTACAATATTCTTTTGTTAATATAGGTTCTTTCATCGGAACAACAGCAGTTGGTATACTTTATCTTAAGACATTTGCTAAAAATGGAATACTTGGTTTCTCTCAATGTTTCTTCATAGCAGCTGTTCTTTGTGTAATCGGTGCAATCTGGTTCACATATGGATGGAGATTCCTTGGAAATGCAGGGAAAAGACCTTTTAAAGAAGGTGTAGTAGCTGAGAAAGTTAAAGAAAAAGATAATACTCCTCTTACAAGTATGGATAAGAAGAGAATTTGGGCTATTATACTTATTTCATTCTTCTCTGTAGTTTTCTGGTTATTCTGGTACCTAACTTATCTTGCAGTTTATGATTATGGTGCAGCATTTGTAAACATGACTATTGGAGGGTTTGAAGTTCCTCTTGCTTGGTTCGACTCATTAAATGCACTTGTATGTATTGTACTAGGTCCAGTTCTTGGAGCATTATGGTTTAAACTTGCTAGTAGACCACAAGGTGATATAAGTTTATTTAAAAAGACAGGTCTTGGATTAATATTCTTAGGGCTTGCATTCTTAATGCTTGTTGGAGCAGAGCTTACAAGAGGTGTTGGAGCTCCTGAAACTGCTAAAGCTAGTATAATATGGATAGTTATGTTTGGTATACTTCTAAGTTTTGGGGAAATGTTATTCTCACCACTTGGTAACTCTTTTGTAAGTAAGTATGCTCCTAAAAAACTTCTAGGTGTTCTTATGGGGGTTTGGACATTTGCTACTTTCATAGCTGGTCAAGGATATGGATATATATATGCATTTACTCTTAAGTTTGAGATGATTAAAGTATATACTATAATTCCAGTGATACTATTTGTTGCAGCTATATTATTATTCTTATTTGACAAGACATTAAATAAACTTGTTGAGGATGATAAATAATCAGTAAATAACTATACTATGTATATTAATCTATGATAGTTATATTGTATTAGATTGATATATAGCTAATTGATAATAATCATATAAAGTGTTACTTTTTAACATGATGTATAGTGAAATAAATTTGTTAAACAAAATATATAAATAAAAATACTAGTCAATTAAGACTAGTATTTTTATTTATTGTTAAATTAGATAAAGTATTAATACACAATTTCTCCACTTAAAATAGTATAGGCACTTCCTCCAATTTTTACAGAAGAGATATCATTGTTTTCTTTAGCTATATTTACATATACCTTTCCAGGTCTATTTATAAAGTTTCCTTCTTCACCAATAAAGTCAGTTTTATCTAAAATACTGTGTTGTACTATATAAGATGATACACAAGCATTTCCAGTTCCACATACAGGGTCTTCTGTTACTCCTACATATGGAGCTATAGATCTTAAATGATAGTCACATTTTTTATCTAGAGTTTCTACACAAAATGGAGTTATTCCAATTAAATTATTATCAGCACTAAATTCTTTTATTTTATTTAAGTCTGGAGAAATATTTTCTAAATCATCTAGAGACTTTAATCCAAAGACAAGCCACCAAATTCCTGTATTTACTTTCATAATTGGATATTCAAGAAGTCTATCTTCTTTTACACCTATCATTTGTGCCAGTTCTTTTCTACAGCTATTTAGATTTTCGAATTTAGGAGGATTTTGTTCCATCATAAATATGTTTTCATTATCTATTTTTTTAAGTTCTACAGATAGTACACCAGCTTTTGTCTCTTGATAAAAGATGTTCTTGTTAGCATCAAGTTTTTCCTCTTCTAAAAGAGCATGGAATGTTCCTATTGTAGCATGACCACATAAGTCAACTTCTAAGCCAGGTGTGAAAAATTGAACCTTGAAATCTGCCACATCTGATTCTGAGACAAATGCAGTCTCTGATAAATTCATTTCCTTTGCTATATTCTGTTTGATTTCGTCAGAAATATTGGATGCATCTGTGACTACACCAGCAGGATTTCCTCCAAAAGGTATAGTTGTAAATGCATCAACTTGTTTGATTTTAACTTTATTCATCTTTAAGACCCCCTTTTATTTTTTGTGAAATATAAATTTCATGTTGTATGTATTGATTTCCAATGTATAAAATATTAGAATTTTTTGTCCAAATTGAAATAGCTTCATCACCTTCAGATAAATTTCCTGTTAATATTTCAGAATCATCTACAATTAAAAGAATACCTTTATAAAGTTTTTTATTTTTAAGTGTAGCTTCATTACCTCCATGGATATGAACGTTGCTTAGACCCTCTATATTTTTATCTTCCAAAAGTAGTATTTCAACATTAATATTTTTTTTAGAAGCAGTTAAAAGCTCATCTTTTAGGTTGAGAATTTCTTCATGTGAACAAGAAATTATAATTTCTTGTTTGGCATTATTTATCATTTCGATTGCTTTTTTTAATATATTTTTAGAGCCTTTTATGTTTAAAACATATTCTATACTTTTTCCTTTATTTAATATCTGTAAGTTGTTTTCTAGTTTGTCCATAGAATTATTGAATTCTTCTTTTTTACTTTTTAGTAATTCATTAGGGTTTATAGGTACATATTTTATAGGGTCAGTTTCAATATTGATAATTATATTATTGTTAAGTAATTTTGTTATATTTTCATAGACTTTTGATTGTGGTACACCTGATAATTTACTTATTTCATATCCAGTTAGAGGGTTTTCCTTTAGTAATGATATGTAGATTTGTGATTCATATTTGGTAAATCCTATGTTTTGTAGTTCGTTAACTATAGCATCCATATATAAACTCCTTTAATAAAAATATGATAACTACCTTAGTAGGTACTGATATTATTTTATAATGTATATATATAATTGTCAATCATATGAAGTAAAAAATTAAGTTACAAATTAGAAAAGTTTTATAGTGTATTTTTGAAATGAAGTTCAAATTTAGTTAACAGCTAAATAAAATTTACAGATTTTTATAATTACTACATAAGTGACTGCTGAACTTACAACCTAGTGCGGAAAACCCACTCCTTTAGGGTGTAGGATAGATAGCATAAATAGTGTATAAAAAGTATTGACATAAATAAATTTAATTAATGTTTGACTATAATGATAATCTTAAGAATGTTAAAAATGAATGGTTACAAAAAAGTGACTAATTGAACTAGTACATAAGTCGTAGTATATTAATATCAAGAAAACAATAAAAATAATAAAGGAGATATATATTATGGCAAAAATAATAAATAACAATGAATTTATAAATGAAGTAGAAAACAAAGAAGGGTTAGTAGTCTTAGATTTCTTTGCTACATGGTGTGGACCTTGCAAAATGTTATCACCAGTATACGAGGCTTTAGGAAATGATATGACTGAAAAAGCAAATTTCTTAAAAGTAGATATAGACCAAAGTATGGAATTAGCTCAAAAGTTTGAAGTGTCTACAGTACCAACTGTAATAATATTTAAAGATGGTAAACCTATAGATAGATTAATAGGGTTTATACCTAAAGATAATTTAAAAAATAAAATTGAATCATATATGTAATTAATTTAAATCATATATATAAACAAAAAAACTCATTATAAAATGAGTTTTTTTATTTATAAGATTTATTTATGTAGTTACAAATAAGTGCCTAATTGTCAGTGATGTTGGCTATTGATATATTATTTATATAAAAGAAAAAAGAAAGGTTATTAGAAAATAGGTGAGATTATGAGATATGACATTGTAATAATAGGAAGTGGACCAGCAGGGCAAGGTCAAACTGCTGTATCTAGTGCAATTTCACATTTAGATAAACAGAAAATAAAGAAATCTGTACTTGTTGATACTTATTAAATAAAAGTAAATAGTAGTGCTAGTAGTTATAACCATAAGTTTATAATTATAATATAGTTAATAAATTTTCACAGATATTTGAAATTATTATAAGTATTTATTGTTGTTTTATACAATATTGAAAGAGGCATTTAAAGTTAATAAAATAAAAATTACAGGTATTATTTATTTAATACACTCCCAACACTAAAAGAAGTTATTTCAAAATAAAGATTTGACTACAGAAAAAAGTGGATTCTATCAGATGAGTTCACTTTTTTTGCAAAGTATTAAATAATCTATATGTAAATAAAAAAGGGTATCTCATTTATAATTTAAGAATATTGTAAGACCCCCCTTTTTTAAGTGTGCAATAAAATTGTCTTTTTAGCTATTACTTATCTATTACTAAAAAGGAATAAAAAATTTTTATTTAAAAGCCAAATTTTTAATAGCATATAAAAGATTCTCTTTCGTATTTTAAAATTTGACAAACTCAAGTTTTAGTTAAGAGCTTGTTTAATATAGGTTATGTTCTTATAAAGAATTTTGTTAATTAATTCTTATTAATCTATATTTTGGATTTATTAAATATGATGGACAAGTTAATAATTATATTGGTAGAGATATTAAATAGAATAGTAATTAAGCATAAATTTGACAAGTGTGAGTATTTGAATAATAATAGGGTTAGATTTTATATAAGAATTAAATAATTATAAAGTATAATTAACATTCAATAAACATTCATTATATATAATGAATAAGTTGATATTTTATTTAGGAGATGATTATATGAGAGTATTAATAATCGAAGATAATAAAGAGCTTTCTTATAATATGAAGATAGGGTTGGAAAATGAAGGATTAGTAGTAGATATAGCAAATTGTGGATTAGATGGAGAAGAAAAAGCATTTATAAATGACTATGATGCTATATTATTAGATTTAAATTTACCAGATAAAGATGGAATAGAGATATTAGAATTTTTTAGAAGTAATAATCTAAATACACCTATAATAATTGTAACAGCAAGAGATGAAGTAAATGAATTGGCAAAAGGGCTTGATTTAGGAGCTGATGATTATATAGTAAAACCCTTTCAAATTATAGAATTGAGAGCTAGGATACAAGCAGTTATAAGAAGATTTTATGGTAGGACAAATCCAAATATAGAGGCAGGTCCTGTCAAAATAAATCCGTCATCTAGAAAAGTGTACGTGTATGATAAAGAAGTAAGTCTAGGAACTAAAGAGTTTGATATAGCAGAATATATTGCAAGTAGATATCCAGATATCGTATCAAGTATAGATATATCAGAACATGTTTATGATGAATACTTTGACCCATTATCCTCTGTATTAAGGGTACATATAGCTAGATTAAAAAAGAAATTAAGAGAAGTTGCAGGAAAAGAGATAATAATAACTACTAGAGGGATAGGATATTCTATATGCAAGGATTAAAAGATAAAAAAACTATAGTTTTAATTTTATATTCTGTTATAGTCTTTATAATTTTTACAGTAGGTTTGAAATATATTATAAATATATCTAATACAAGTAAAGAATTAATGGCTAGTGATTCAAATGCATATTATGGAATAAATATAGATAATACTTATAACACTATGGAAGATAATACTTTAGATGAAAGATTAATTTCTGATTATAATCTTGCCCTTAATGGTAATTTTAATATAATTATAATGTTGTTTTTTGCTTTTATAGTAACCTCTAACTTTATCCTTTTAGCAATATTGAATAGATTAGAGTTTAAAGAAAGAATGGGGATATTAAATAATATAAATAATATAGAAGATGAAGACGAAGTATTGAGTATAGACCCCATTATGTCTAAAGTATATAAAGATTTAAAAGATAAGTTTGATTCTCATATTGAAGATTATAAAAGATTAAATTCATATTTATCTCATGAACAAAAAAATGCCATAGCAATACTTAGAACAAGTTTAGAGTTAAGTGGAAATGAAGAACTGTTAAATACTCTTAATAATGTTTCAAATACTGTAGAAGATGTACTTGCAATAAGTGATACAAAAAATAATGAAGATATGTATGAAGTTGATATAGCTTTAATATGTGCGCAAGTATGTGACCACTATTCTAAAGTATATGATAATTTAAGTTTTGATTTTGATGAAGATGAAAATATGAGTATCTATGGGAAAGAAAAGTGGATTTATAGAGGTGTATCTAACCTTTTGGACAATGCAATAAAATATGGTGAATGTAAAGATATCTGTGTAAATGTGAAAAATCAAAAAGGTAGCGTTATTGTATCAGTAAAAGATAATGGTATTGGAATGAATAAATATAGTATGAAAAAAATATTTTATGACAGATATAGAATAAATGAATTAAATAAAGATGGATATGGTATAGGTCTTAGTTTAGTAAAACATGTATGTAATTTATGTAACGGATTTGTATGGGTAGAAAGTGAAGAAGGTAAAGGTTCAACTTTTTATCTAGTATTTAAAGAATATAAGTAACAAATTAAGATAGATATAATAATTCTAAGACATTATTGAATTGGTAAGAGGAGATGTGAAGTGTATATTTTAAATAATGCAATCAAAAACTTACTTAGAAATAAATTGCGTAGTTCATTTAGTGTAGTTGTTATGTTATTGATGGTCTTAGCAATATTGATTTCCTCAATAATAAATTCGAACGTTAATGTGATAAAGGAAAATTATGAGAAAAAATTTGAATCAGAAGTTCAAATTAAGCTTGATAGTAAAAAACTTGTTCAGGATAATTCAGGAAAGTCTATGATAAAATATAGTAACTTGAGTGTAAATGATTATTTAAATTTTGCAAAGTCAAAATATGTAAAAAAAGTATCTTTTATTGGAAATATCACAGCACACTTTGATGATAACAAATATAATTCTAATGATGACAGGCAAATCGTAGATGATGATATGAGGGCTAAAAATTATGGGATTATAGGATATACAGAAAAGAATGAAAGTTTTAAACACTATAACCTGGAGAAGGTAAAAGGAAGAGTATTTCAAAAAGATAATGAATGTATGGTAAGTAAAGAATTTATTGATATTAATAAGTTAAAAATTGGAGATACGATATCTCTATTAAGTGATTATAGTATTAATACTAAACTAAATTTAAAAATAGTAGGAATATATAAGAAAAAAGACACTAAGAATGATAAAGAGATAGAAATGGTTCAAGATGAAAGTATCTATAATAGTATATTAACTACGTACAATACTCTAGTAGAATTTGAAAAGAAGATTGAATCGGAAAATCCAATAATTTATACAAATGCTAGGTTTTTATTGAGAGACTCTAATAGTAGAAAAGATTTTGAGAAAGAGATAAGAGATAAAGGTCTAAGTGACATTTATAAAGTTACTATAGATGAGTTTGCGTACAGTAAATTAATAGCACCAATGCAACGTTTGTCTAATATAGCTTTTACAGTTACGCTTGGAATATTAATATTAGGTTCGATATTATTGATGATAAATTCTATAATAGCAATAAAAAAAATAAAGTATTACATTGGTGTGTTAATATTAATTGGAATGCCTAAATTTAAGATAGTTCAGAGTTTCATATGTGAAAGTATTATGATAACTTTAGTATGCCTTATACTTGGAGGAGGAATTGTAAGTATATCAGCTTCAAAAATATCAAATTATGTTTTTGAATATCAAAATCAATATAATGTAATACATAATGCTGATTTACTGAATAGTAGAGAATATAAAAATATAGATATAAATAGTGATGATATCAAACAAGAAATAAAAAGTTTAAGAGATAAATTAATTCCAAATTTAATATTTAAGATAATTATTGTAGCGATAATATTGATATTATTAACTGGCATAGTAGCCGTATATAGTACAATTATATATAAACCAATACAGATAATTTATGATAGAAATTAGGTGATGTAAATTGGTAATGCTAGAACTGATAGATGTTAATTATAAATATGAGGGAAGTAATAAATATGTATTAAAAGATGTAAGTGCCAAATTTGAAGCTGGAAAAATGTATGTTATTATAGGAAAGCCTCGGGCAGGAAAGAGTACTTTGTTATCTATAATATCAGGTCTTGATGATTATACTGATGGAAGTATTATTTACAAGGGCAAGGATTTAAGAGATATAAATAAGGATATGTATAGAAATAAGGATATAGGAGCTATATTTAAAGATTATAACTTATTAAATAATGAAACTATTTTGGAGAATATGTTTTTACCAATGAGAATTAGTGAAAATAAGAAAAAGAATAAAAAGGAAATAGTATATAAAATTCTACAAAAGGTAGGAATTGATAAAGAAAAAGTAATGGATAGAGTAGAAAACTTATCTTATTATGATAAACAAAAAGTGTGTATTGCTAGGTCATTATCTAATAATCCTGACTTAATAGTATGTGATGATATTATAGAAAGCACAGATGATAAAAGTGAAGAAAGTCTAATAAATGTGTTTTACAATTTGGCACATAAAGATAATAAATGTGTGATAATAGCAACAAGTTCAGAGGAAGTTGCTTTATTTGCTGATGAGATATGGGGAATAAATAATGGAAACTTGATGTTTATAAAAAGTAAAGATAACAATATAGATTAACATAAATAAAGCATTATCATAATTTTGTGATAATGCTTTTTATCTTTAAAAGAACATATAAATATTCAAACAAATCTTGCCAATCGTCAGGTGAAAACTGACGAATGATTAATCGTTCTGTCTCCATTTAAATCCCCCTATTTTATAAGTAATAACCCATAGTAAATTTTTTAAAGACCTAATAAAAAAAGCTAACATGGGTTTCTTTAATTCTAGTATTTTAGTATGTATCTGTCAAATATAAAGATACTGTTATAGAAGTTGTTTTAGATTGAAATTATATGAAAAACACCTAAATAACACGAAAATGAGCTACAGTTGGGGGGAACTGTAGCTCATTCTATTTTGGGGGAGATAGGTTGAACTTATTGGTTATCCGTATCATATTTTTAGTATAGTCACTTATTTTAGATTATATACATTTTTTTATAAATTTTACATAAAATGTTAAATGTTATAATTGATTAGGTATTATTAGAGGTGATAAAGTTTTAATTATAGAAAATTAATGAAAAAATGTATTATAAATAATTGGAAAATATTATATAAGGTATTAAAATATTAATGTATTTACAGCAATTTAGGAAAAAATATGAAATCTATTCGTAAATATGAAATAAAAATATAATTTAAAAAATATTTGAGGAAAATTTCATATAAAGAATCTTTTATATTAATCTGATTTTTGGGTATACCTATTTTAAAAAAACTTATAATGCAATATAATCTGAATTTAAACAAATACTTAATGAATGCACATTAAGATACTTGAAAATACTGGAAGATATATATTGGAATAAAAAATATTGAATAACTTTAAAGAATTGAATATAGATATAAAACATTTAAATATATTTAAATGAAAAAAATACAAAAAACGACAATTTGGTTTCGGCTAGTTAAAATGTTTTGTAATTGTAGTATTATAGGGTAAAATGCAAAATATATGCGAAAGTAAAATTTTAAATATTGACATTAAATTAAATATAATATACTATGTAAGTGTGATGGAACATTTTTTTCAGAGGGGATTTATAGTGAATATAAAAAAAATATTTAATAACAATGTAGTAGTAAGCTCCCTAGAAGATGGCACAGAGATAATTGTAACTGGTGCTGGAGTTGGATTCAAGAAAAAAGTAGGAGATTTGATAGATGAAAGTTTGATTTCTAAGAAATATTTTGTTCAAGATAATCAAAAAGACAAATACAATCAAATACTTAATAAAACCTCAATTGAATATTTTAAAATTTCAGATGAAATTATAGGAAAAGCTAATGAAGTTTTAAATACTCAAGTAAATGATTCAATAATATTGGCTTTAACTAGTCATATAGAATTCGCTGTCCAAAGAGAAAAACAGGGTATAAAATTACCTAATTTGATACTGAATGAAACAAAACAACTTTATAGAGAAGAATTTGAATTTGGATTATGGGCAATTGATGAAATTGAAAAAAAGATAGGAATAAGGTTGCCTGAAGATGAAGCAGGATATATTGCTATTCATATAATCAATGGATTAGAAAATTCTCAAAAAGATGAAGGTATTAATATACTAGAGTTTTCAAAACAAGTTGTTCAGATAATAGAAGAAGTACATGGATTTAAATTAGATGTAAATTCACTGAACTACTCTAGGCTTATAACTCACTTAAAGTTTTTCGTTCAAAGAATTTTAAGAAAAGAAACTTACAAAGATAGTGATGTTGAAGATATGTATAAACTAGTAAATAAAAACTATAATAAACCTAAAGTATGTACTGAAGAAATTGCAGCATTGGTATTAGACAGATTTGAATATAAAATTAGTAAAGAAGAAGAATTATATCTAATGATTCATATAAATAAAATAACAAACAGTGGTTGTTAGGATTGTAACTGATAAAGCAGGCAAAACCTAAGTCATTGAACTTAATTTTAGTTAAGTTTTTTGATTTAGGCTTTTTTATTGAATACAGACAGTGACTTTTAGGATTGTAACTGGTTAAGCAGGCAAAACCTAAATCATTGAACTTAATTATTAGATTAAGTTTTTTGATTTAGGTTTTTTTATTAAATAAACACAATGGCTTTTAGGATTGTAACTGGTTAAGCAGGCAAAACCTAAATCATTGAACTTAGTTATTAGATTAAGTTTTTTGATTTAGGCTTTTTTATTAAATATAGACAATGGCTTTTAGGGTTGTAACTGGTTGAGCAGGCAAAACCTAAATCATTGAACTTAGTTATTAGATTAAGTTTTTTGATTTAGGTTTTTCTATAAATTAGATTATGTTTTTTATATAAAAATAGGAGGGTGAAAATATGAAAAAAAATAAGTTAGGTCTATGGAATTTCTTCCAAATGTTAGGAAAAACGTTTATGTTCCCAATAGCACTACTTAGTGTTTCTGGTATGATGCTAGGTCTTGGGGCTGGTTTTACAGACCCTAAGATGATTGCAATGGTTCCATTTCTAGGAAATGAATATGTTAATATGATTTTAAATTTTATGTTAACAATAGGATTATTTGCATTTAATAACTTGGGGGCATTATTTGCAATGGCAATTCCACTAGGATTATTAAAAAAAGAAAAAGAGTTTGGTGCATTTTCAGGTTTAGTAGGATTTATAGCAATGCATATAGGTACAAATTTTTATTTAACAAGAGCTGATTTATTAGTAGCAGCAGACCAAATGTCAACTAATGGTCAAGCTATGATTATGGGTATACAGACATATAACACAAGTGTTTTAGGTGGTATTATAGCAGGTTTAATTGTTTATGCAATGTATGATAAAGTTAGTAATTTGAAAATACCAGAATCATTAGGATTCTACAGTGGACCAAGATTAGTTCCAATTGTTAGTTTAATAGTTATGAGTATCGTTGGTTTATTAATACCTATTGTTTGGCCACCATTTTTCAATGCGTTCCAAAGTTTAGGAAGATGGATTTCTTCAGCAGGGCCATTAGGATATTTCTCATATGCAGTAGCTGAAAGGGTTACAATACCATTTGGATTAAACCACCTTGTAACATCTGTATTCCGTTTTACACCAATAGGTGGAACTGCTGTTATTGATGGAGAAACATACTTTGGAACATTGAACATGTTTATGGCATATGTGGAGAATAATCAGATTATACCTCTTGATTTAGCTGGTAAAATGGAGCAAGGGAAATTAATGATTCAATATGGTTTAGCTGGGGCAGCATTAGCTATCTATCGTACAGCAAAACCAGAAAATAGAAAAGCACTTAAAGGACTTCTAATATCAGGAGTGTTGACAGTTATTATAGGTGGTATAAGTGAACCAATAGAGTTTTTATTCTTATTTATCTCACCAGCATTATTTGCTTTCCATACATTTATGAATGGTTTAGCAAACATGGTACTTCCATACTTGGGTGTATTGATGGGATTCACAGGAGATTTAATAGCATTTATAAGTTTTGGAGTATTGAGAGGAGCAGCTACAGGATGGCCAATAGCAGTATTAGTAGCAGCTTTATACTTTGCAATATATTACTTTGTATTTAAATGGGCAATTCTTAAATTTAATATAAAAACTCCAGGACGTGAAGATAAAGAAATAAAAGTTTCTGAAGGGAATGGTTCAGATTTTAAAAATCTATCTACATACAAAGGTCAGCAAATGATAGCAGCACTAGGAGGGCAATCTAACATATTATCATTAGACAATTGTGTAACTAGATTACGTTTAAAATTACAAGATGTATCACTAATAAATGAAGATGCAATTAAAGAAGCTGGTGGTATAGCTGTTGTTAAATTAGATGAACATACAATTCAAGTAATTATAGGTACTCAAGTGTACTCTTTAAGAAAGCAAATGGATAAGGCGATGGAAGGTCATTTGGAGGCATATAATGATTAACTTTGATAAAAAAGTAAACCGATTGGGTACATATTGTACCCAATGGGATTATGTAGAAGATAGATTTGGAAAAAAAGGATTACTTCCTTTTACAATATCAGATATGGATTTGGAATTTCCAAATGAGATAACAGAAGTATTGAAAGAAAGATTAAATCATAGAGTATTAGGATATAGCAGATGGAAGCACGATGATTTTAGAGATTCTATCAGAAATTGGTACTCTAAGAGATTTAATTGTAGTATTGATAGCAATTGGACATATTACAGTCCAAGTGTAATGTATTCAATTAGTAAACTCATTGAAATTTTTAGTGATGAAGGTGATGAAGTATTAATAAATACTCCTGCGTATAATGCTTTTTATGAAGTAATAGGAAAAAACAATCGCAATATTATAAAATCTCCCCTTATAAATAAGGATGGATTTTACTCTATTGATTTTGAGGATTTTGAGAAAAAATGTAAAGATTCTAAGATATTTATTTTATGCAATCCTCATAATCCAACAGGTAGAGTGTGGAGTGAATTAGAGCTTATTAAGATGGTAAGGATTTGTAAGGAGAATAATGTAAAAATAATATCAGATGATATACATATGGATATTGTATATGATAATAAAATGACACCTGTTTTAAATGTGGCAGACAATTATTTAGAGTCTATATTTATTTGTACATCAGCATCTAAGTCTTTTAATATACCAGCATTGACTGGGTCATATGTCATTATACCAAATGAAGAGACAAGAACTAAGTTTGAAAATATAACTAGATATCGTGATTTTGTAAATTCACCAGCTATACTAGCTATTTTGGGGACAATGACTTGTTATAATGACTGTGAATATTGGCTAGATGAGTTATTGAAATACCTTAAAGAGAATCTTCAATATACAATTAACTATATAGAAAATAATTTAAATCCATTAAAATTGGTTATGCCAGAAGGCTGTTACTTTGCTTGGATTGATTTCTCTGAGCTTAAAATAAGCAGTGAAAAATTCCAAAATCTATTAATAGATATTGGTGAAGTTGCTATTATGGCAGGCAAGGTATATGGAGAAGAAAGTGAGTTTTATTTAAGGTTAAATGTTGCATGTTCAAGAGAAAAACTTGAAGATGGCTTAAATAGAATTAAAAAAACTATAGATTATATTACAGAAAATATTTAATATAGAAGGGGAGATGATTATGAACTATTTAAAAACAATGGTTGATGTTATGACTACTGAAATGAATGCTATAAAGTGTTTAATAGATGAAGCAGGTATTGAATATGAAAATATAGTTAATGAAATTGCAAACTGTAAAGGTAAAGTGATTTTTATGGGTGTAGGTAAATCTGCACATATAGGTAAAAAATTGGCAGCTACATTTGCAAGTACTGGTACACCAAGTTTTTTTGTACATGCAACAGAAGCAGTACATGGAGATTTAGGAATGATTGAAAGTCAAGATATTACAATTTTAATCTCAAATAGTGGAAATTCTATGGAAGTTGTAAATTGTATAAAATACGTTAAAGCAATAGGTTCTAAAACGATTGCTTTTACTTCAAATAGAAATTCAGTATTGGCAAAAGAATGCGATTATGCTTTAATATATCCTGCAAAGGATGAAGCTGACCACTTAAATTTAGCACCAACAACATCATCTACAATTACTTTGGTTTTAGGAGATTCTATTGCATGTGCATTATCTAAAAACAGTAATTTTGACTCAGCTGATTTTTATAAATATCATCCAGGAGGAAGTCTAGGTGAAAAACTAAAGGCAGCTAATAATGGTTAAAAGTAAAAAGGAGAGTATATTTTATGTTTAAAATGTTTAAGAAAAAATCAATAAAATCACCAATATCAGGAAAGGTAATAGAGTTATCTAAAATACCAGATGCTGTATTTTCTCAAAAACTTATGGGCGAAGGTGTAGCTATAGATTCTACAGGTGATATTGTTTATGCTCCAGCTAATGGTAAGGTGGCAGTTGTAGCAGAAACTAAACATGCATTTGTTATAGAACTAGAAAATGGAATGGAACTTCTTATTCATGTTGGTTTAGATACTGTAAACTTAAAAGGTGAAGGATTTGAAGCATTAGTAAGTGTAGGAGACCAAGTAAAAGAGGGGGCACCAATGTTAAAATTTGACCGTTCATTAATTGAATCAAATGGTATCTCACTTATTACTCCAGTTACAATAACTAATCATTCAGAGTACAATATGAATACATATAATGTAGGTAATAGTGTAGAGGGTGGAAAAGATACTGTAATTGAGTTTAAATAAAAAGTATAAAATAAAAGATTACTGTCTATAAACTTATGTTGTACAATGTAAATTTAATATAAAGTTGTACTATATAAATTTAATATAAATATGTTAGATAAAAAGGGATTTGCTTGATTCTAAATTGAGTAGTTCCTTTTATTTTTTTGTAATTAGTTTTGTACGTTTATATTTAGATAGAAAAATACCTAATTATAAATAGTAATTGTTCAAATAGAGATTTAAATATATTGTTTGGAGATACATTGTAATTTAAAAGTTAGACACACATGATTTATATAAACTTAAAATAGAAATGTTGACAATAATAATAAACTTTAGTATGATATGTTTATTAAAAAGATAAACTATATGATGGAGGTGAATAATATGAAGATTGAAAATCTTTCTATTAAAGATATCAAAAAAGGTTATGTATTCAATGCAGACTTAAATTGCTATAGTTGCATTATTTGTGGAAAAACATATGAAGTAGGAGAAATATACCGAGTTGGTGACAGATTTTTTGAAGCATCAAGAGCTATTGAATTGCATACAAAATTAAAACATGGTGACTATTTGGAACAATTAGTCAATAATGATTCAAAGTACAATACATTAACTGATAATCAAAAACAATTATTTAAATTATTTATTAGTGATTTATCAGATAAAGAAATTGCAAAAGAGCTTGGAGTATCTACCTCTACAATACGTCATCAAAAATTTATGTTTAGAGAAAAAGCAAAACAAGCTAAGCTATACTTGGCTTTATATGAATCTGTATTTGAAGATAAATCTAATAGAGATAGTACTATAATACCAATCCACGAACATGCCAAAATGGTAGATGAGAGATATGTAGTAACTGAAGAAGAAAGAAAACACATTTTAGAAACATCATTTGAAAGTATGAACCCTCTAAAATTAAAAGTTTTTTCATCAAAAGAAAAGAAAAAAGTTGTTATTTTGTCTAAAATTTTAGAACAATTTGAGCAAGGAAAGCAATATTCAGAAAAAGAAGTTAATCAAATTTTAGAGTCTATATATTATGATTTTGCAACGATTAGAAGATATTTAATTGAATATGGTTTTATGAGTAGAAATAAAGAGTGTACAAAGTATTGGTTAACATAATAAAACGCCAGAATCTATTAGTATATAAAGCTATTTCTTACTTGATTAACTGTGAAAGGAGTCAAAAATGAATGATGAGTTGAAATCTATTTTGTACAACGAAGGTGTAGACATTATTCGTTTTGTTGATATATCTGAATTTCCAATAAATCAAACATGAGGTTTTTCTAAGGCAATTTTATTTTGTATAGGATTGTCAAAGAAGTTTATTAAAGATATATACAATAATTTACCTACAGACAGTGATGAGTTTTTGGAAAAAGAGGAAAAGATGGAAAAACTAGCTGATTGGATTTCTGAATATCTTCAAACAAAAGGTTATAGTGCTTATGCTCAATCAGAAAAAAATAATATAGAACATAGATACATTGAAAGAGGATATATTGACCCTAAGATGCAATCAGGTATTAGCCCTTTACCACACAAGACAATAGCTAATATTAGTGGTATTGGATTCATGGGAAAAAATAATTTATTTATCACTGAGGAATTTGGATGTGCTTTTAGTATGTGTACAGTACTTACAGATGCACCAATTTCTGTTGAAAAGCATCCTTTGATTGATTCAAAATGTGGTGATTGCAATGTTTGTGTAGAAAAATGCCCTGCAAAAGCTATACATGGAAATGCTTGGACTCATCAAGGGGGAAGAGAGTCTATAATTGATATTTCTAAATGTTTTTGTGTTTTAAAATGTATGGTGAATTGCCCATGGTCATTGAAATATGCAAATCAAAAATTATAATATAGATATGAGCTAGACATTTTTATTGTTTTTTAGCTTTCTTAAAAAAATAAATTTATAGGGTGCTTAATAATTGCACCCTTTGTAAAATTTAATATGAATAAACACAATAACTGAGGTAATTGTCAATAACAGCATAAGCTAGAAGAGCAAATAAAAGCTTAATAATAAAATCTAAAAACGATAAGGATATTTTTAAATAATTTTCAATAAAATATTTGCCTATAATGTGTCTAATCTAGCATATTTTTTTAATAGAATGAAACCAACTACTGCAAGACAAGCTTGTGTCAAAGGTACAGAAATCCATACACCATTTAATCCCAGTATGTTTGGTAAAATCAAAGCAACTAGAGCAGTAAGTAGTAAAGGCTCTCCATAAATTAAAATATATGCTAACAGATTCTTTCTGACTGCATAAAAGAATGATGTTGTAATACGTAAAAATGCTATAAATAAAAATCCTGAAATAAAAATTGGAAGTACACTAGAAATGCTTTGTGCTACTATGTCTGATACTCCAAAGAAGTTTGGTAATTTATCTTTAAGAAGATAAATTACAATCATACAAACAATTGAAGTTGTAAATGCTGTGATATAGGCCATTTTTCTAACTTCATTTACAGACTTTAAATTATTTGCACCATAATAATTTCCAATCAATGGTTGACATCCATCACCAATACCTTGTAAAAGTAATTGAATAATACAAATTATATAACTTACAACTGCGTAACAAGCAGCAGCTTGTGCACCACCATATGAAAGAGCACCTTTATTTAGAATTATAATGACTATATTTGGAGAAAGTGTTAATCCAAATGGAGAAACAGCAACTTCGATTATTTTTTTAAAGAAGTATGGCATAGGTTTAAATATAGCAAATCCAAATAACTTCTTTTTAATAGTCAAAAATAAAATACAAGGAAGTAGAGTAACCATTTGACCAATGACTGTGGCTATTGCAGCTCCTAATAATCCATATGAATATACTGAAACAAACAACCAATCCAAAACTACATTTGTTAAGAAGCCTGCAACCATAGAAGACATTGCCACTAATGAACCATTATAATTTCTAATAATTGGGATAAGACCTGTACCAATAATTTGGAATGTTGCTCCGTAAATAATAATTTTTATGTAAGATATTGCATGATTTAAGATTTCTCCCTCAGCTCCAAATATTCTTAAAATTGATTGAGAAGTCAAACCTAATATTATTGTGGAAATTATACAAGCCACAAGCAATATAAAAATAGTATTTCCAAGATATTTATTTTCATCTTCATCACCTCTACCAAGACATATAGCAATTTGAATTGCTCCACCCATACCAATTCCTGTCCCAATTGCCTGAATTAATGCAGTCAGTGGATAGGCAATATTGATTGCAGCAAGTCCTGCATCTCCGATATTTCTACCCACAAACCATCCATCTACAATGGCATAAACACCTGAAAAAGCAAAAGCTAACATAGAGGGTAGTACATTTTTTAAGAATTGTTTCTTTACCATAGTTATTTTTTAGTCTCCATTTCTTTTTTGAATAGTTCTAAAAATAGAGCATTGTTTTTTGTCATTGATTCTCTATTTGTTTGCCCCATTTTGTGCATGACAGATTCCTCAAGCTTAAGCAAATCTTGAAGAACATCTTGTGCATAAATTTTTCCTATTGGAGTTAGGTGAATGATTTTATTACGTCTATCATTCTCATTAACCAATAGTTCAATATAACCTTTATCTTTAAAATTTTTTAGTACAGAGTTTATAGTTTGCTTTGGCATAAGCCATTCGTCACATATAATTTTTTGGGTGCAATTTTCTTGATTTTCCCATATTGCATATAGTGCAAATAGTGAATGTACACTCATGTTATATGATTTGGCCCATTCGTCGTACAGATTGTTTAGACCAAGCCAATAGGCGTAATATTCTTTAATATGTTTTTTTATATCATCTTTCATGGTATTTTTCCTCCGTAATATTAGTCTGATTTAGGACTAATATTATCATGGTTTTTTATTAAAGTCAAGAGTAAAGTAAAAATAAAATAATATGCCCTTCTTTATTTTTCCAAAGATGTATTGTATTATTGATTCAGTGGTAAATACGATGAAATTAAGTTGGATAACAATAGTCATTCAGTATTTAAATTACATTATAAGTTGGTTATGTGTATCAAATATAGAAGAAAAGTAATAGATGATTTTGTTCGAAATGAACTAAAAAATATATTTATTCATATTGAACCAAATTATGGAGTGGAGGAGAAAGATTATGAAAAAAGATACATCTCATGTAATTAAGAGGGCCGAGCGATTTCAAGTTATTTTGATTGGCGAAGGGCTTCTTGTAGGTGCTATAGCTGGTTTGATTGTACTTTTATATAGGATACTTTTGGGGCAGGCTGGTACTTGGCTCAACCAAATATTAAATTTTGTAAAAGGTTCAACTGTGAAAATAGCACTCTGGTTTGCAGTGCTTGCACTGCTTGCGTGGATTGTATCAAAGCTAGTAAATTGGGAGCCAATGATTTCAGGGAGTGGTATTCCTCAGCTAGAAGGAGAGATGACAGGTAAAATCAAGCAAGTATGGTGGCGTGTGTTGCCAGCCAAATTTGTTGGAGGATTCTTATCGCTTATGGGTGGTCTTGCCTTGGGAAGAGAAGGACCTTCTATCCAGCTTGGTGCTATGGTAGGAAAGGGTATTTCCAGAGCTCTTGATAGAGGAAAAACAGAGGAAAAGTTCTTGCTCACTTGTGGGGCAAGTGCAGGATTATCAGCAGCCTTCCATGCACCACTGGCAGGCGTCATGTTTTCACTGGAAGAAGTACATAAAAACTTTTCAGTGTCTGTTTTGATTTCTGTGATGACAGCATCTCTAACAGCTGATTATATATCAGCTAATTTTCTAGGCGTGGAATCAGTATTCCAGTTTGACATTGGAAATGTGTTACCACAGAGTTATTATTGGTTGATACTGATTCTAGGTGTTGTGCTTGGAGTTATGGGGGCATTTTATAATTGGTTTACCTTATTTATTCAGTCTCTATATAAAAAGATTCCCAAAATAGGTACATTTGGAAAAATATTGATTCCATTTTTGATGGCTGGTATTTTGGGGCTTTTGATGCCTGAAGTGCTGGGAAGTGGGCATAATCTGGTGGAAGCACTGACAAGCCATGAATATCTGCTGGGAATGGTAGCTTTGATTTTTGTCATCCGTTTTGTATTTTCGGCTGTCAGTTTTGGGTCTGGTGCGCCAGGAGGAATATTTTTTCCACTACTTGTTTTAGGAGCCTTTATTGGGGGAATGTTCGGAATGGTAGGTGTACAGTTTTTTGGAATGAACCTAGACTATGTCAATAATTTTGTACTTCTGGCTATGGCAGGGTATTTTACTGCCATTGTACGTGCGCCTTTGACTGGAATTATATTGATTTTTGAAATGACAGGTTCTGTTAGTCAGATGCTTTCCCTATCCGTTATTTCAATTGTAGCATATATTGTGGCTACACTTCTGAAATCTAAGCCGATTTATGAAAGTCTTCTGGAGAGATTACTTGAGAACAATGGAGAACCTGTTCATAGAGAGAGGGGAGAGAAAATACTAGATCAGTTTTCTGTTATGTTTGGTTCTCCTGTTGCCAACAAAGCAATTCAGGATATTCAATGGCCAGAAAATTGTCTTTTGGTAGCCATTCAAAGAGGAGGAGAAGAAATTATTCCAAAAGGAAAAACAATTCTCAAGGCAAGTGATATAATTGTGACCATGACAGATGAGAGAGACAGTGGCGTTGTGTATGATAAAATGGAAAAACTCTGTAAAGAAAATACCTCATATATTGTCTAGCATAATAGGATGTAAAAAGCATGTTATTGTGTTAAGAAAAATTAGTAAATAATGTGTGTAGAATGTGTTCTGGACAATTCTAAGAGTGACAACAACTATACTTTTGGATGGAGGCTAAATTATGATAGTAAGTGTAAGTAGAAGAACTGATATACCTGCTTTTTATAGTAAGTGGTTTTTTAACAGACTTAAAGAGGGTTTTGTGTATGTTGTTAATCCGATGAATCCAAAACAAGTCAGTAAGATAGAGTTAAATCCGCATACTGTTGATTGCTTTGTATTTTGGACAAAAGATGCAACTCCAATGATATGTGATTTGAATAAATTAAAAGACTACAAATATTATTTTCACTATACTATAACTCCATATGGTAAAGATGTAGAAACACGAATTTTGGATAAAAAGAAGATAATAGAGTCATTTAAAGAATTGTCTAGAAGCATAGGAAAAGAAAGAGTAATTTTGAGATATGACCCAATTTTTCTAAGTGAAAAGTATAACTTAGATTATCATATAAAAGCATTTGATAGATTATGTAGTCAACTTAATGGATTTACAGAAAAATGTATAATAAGTTTTATAGATTTATACAAGAAAACAAAATTTAATACAAAATCATTACATATAAAACCTATACAAATTAAAGAAATAGAAATGTTGTCGAAGGAATTTTTTAGAATATCTCATAAGTATAATATAACACTTGAAATATGCTGTGATGAATATAATTTAAGTAAGTTTGGCATTGGAAACAGTAAGTGTATTGATGATAAGTTAATATCAAAGATTATAGGTAGTGAAGTGAAAGTCAAAAAGGATGATACACAAAGGGACATTTGTGGATGTATTAAGAGTGTTGACATAGGACAGTACAATACTTGTAGACATTATTGTTTATATTGTTATGCTAATTTTAATTATACACAAGTAGAAAAAAATTGTAGACTCTATAATGAAGAGAATAGAGTACTTGTGGGTGCTATAAGAGAAGATGCAAAAATAACTGTTAGAGATATGAAGATTATTAAAATAGATAAAGACAATAATAATCAGATTAGTATATTTGATTAAAAGTAAACATAAAATGGTGACTATTTTAATATGTAAAAAAATATAGAAAAAAGTAAATGTAAAATAAACACTATTTGAATGTGTTAAAAAATATAGAAAATTGTAATAGTAAAATAAGTATAAATAGATATTTTCTATAAGATAGGAATCACTACAATATGTCAATTTGACCAAAATTTTGATATATTGAAAATATAGATAGATTGGTGAAAAGGAGGTATATTTTGAATTTATTAAAGAAATATCCTATACCTATTGCAAGTTTGATTCTATCAATATTTGCTCTAGGCAACTTATTACAATCCTATAGTGAATCATTACATAATGTAATTGGATTTATAGGATTTACTTTATATGCAATTTATATAGTTAAAATAATATTGCTTAGAAAAAGTGTAAAAGAACAACTAGGAAATCCCTTAGTTTTAAGTACATTTCCAACTATAACAATGGCTACAATGATATTTGCTACATATGTAAAACCTTTATCTCCAGAATTAGGTATTGTAATTTGGGGTATAGGAATTGTGGGACATATGGTATTAGTAGTATTGTTTAGTAAGAAGTTTTTAGTTAATTTTTCAATAAAGACAGTATTTCCATCTTGGTATATAGTTTATGTTGGAGTAGTTACAGCTAGTGTTACAGCACCAGTATTTAATCAACTTTTAATTGGTAAAATTGCTTTTTGGATGGGGTTTATATATTATATAGTTCTTATACCAATAGTTTTAAAGAGAGTATGAATAATCAAGGAGATGCCTGAACCATCTTTACCGACTTTAGCCATATTAGTCGCACCAGCCTCATTATTATTGTCTGGTTACATCAATTCTTTTTTAAATAAAAATAGTGTTATATTATACTTATTATTTGTATTGTCAATTGTATTTTACATTGTAGTTTTGGGATACTTACCAAAATTATTAAGATTACCTTTTTATCCAAGCTTTGCTGCATTTACATTTCCTATGGCAATAAGCGCAACTAGTATAAAATTAATGAATGGTTATCTAGTCAAATCTGGAAGTTCTGTAAGTTGGATTGCATATGCGTCAAAATTAGAAGAAATAATAGCTACTATTATAGTTTTATATGTGTTGATTTTGTTTCTTGTACTCGATAATCAAGAGGATGAAGGATTGATATGTGAACCCTTTTTCTTATGGTAAAAAGCGTCACAGATTTCACAGTTTGAATTGACGCTCCATAAAGATAGTAATTGGTTAATTTATCTCACATTTATTAGGTTGCTTGTATATTTTATTTTATTATTTATAATATCATTATAAAATTGCTGTTTTTTATCAATATATTCTATACTATCATTTAATTTCTGCAACTGTCTAAATAACATATCTTTCTTAGCTTCTAATATTTTTTTCCTTTCTGGAATTGAGGACTGACCCATTAAGCATAATGATACATAATGTTTCATTTCTTTGATACTCATGCCACAGTTTTTTAAGCATGATAAACTTTTTATCCATTCTATATCTCTTTCATCAAAAGTCCTATAATTACGGCTATCTCTTTTGACATTGGGAATAAGTCCCTCATTACAATAAAATTTTAATGTTTCATAAGTTAGATTGGTTTGTTTACATACTTCTTTCATAGAATACATAAGAGTTCCTCCAAACATATTTGAATTTTTTTAAAATTAGGTATTGACCGGTAGTAACAACCGGCTTGTATAATTCTATTGTATCCCAAAAATGTACAATGTCAAGGAGGAATAAATAATGGAATATGTTGAATTAAGTAATGGCGTGAAAATACCAAAATTAGGTTTTGGAGTATTTCAGATAACAAAAGAGGAATGTGAAAAGTGCGTGTTAGAGGCAATCAGTGTTGGTTATAGACATATTGATACCGCTCAATCTTATTTTAATGAAGAAGAAGTAGGAAATGCAATCAGCAAATGTGGTCTGAAAAGAGAAGAATTATTCATTACTACAAAAGTATGGATTGATAATTATGGTTACGAGAAAACGAAGCAGTCCATTTTACAATCTATGAGAAAGATGAAAGTAGACTATATAGATTTAGTCTTATTGCACCAACCATTCAGTGATTATTATGGTGCTTATCATGCACTAGAAGATTTATACGAAGCTGGAAAAATCAGAGCAATAGGCGTTAGTAACTTCTCGCCAGATAGGTTAGCGGACATAGCGTCTTTTAACAAGATTGCACCACATGTAAATCAAGTTGAAACAAACCCATTTAACCAACAAGTAAAAGCACAAGAAAACATGATAAAAAGAAGTGTACAAATAGAAGCATGGGCACCATTTGGAGAAGGAAAAAGCAATATGTTTCAGAATCCTGTTTTAAAAGAAATTGCTGATAAACATGATAAATCCATTGCACAAGTTATTTTAAGGTGGCTTATGCAAAGAGATATTGTCGCATTAGCTAAATCCACTCATATCGAACGTATGAAAGAGAATTTTGAAATCTTTGATTTTCAGCTTTCAGATGAGGATATGTGTAAGGTCGCTATGTTAGATACAAACACAAGTTTATTTTTCAATCATCAGACACCAGAAACAGTTGATATGTTTGTAAATATGATTGAAGAACGAAAAGGAAAAATATAAAAATTACAAGGAAGAGAAGAGAATGAAAAAAATAGTTACGATTTTTCTAGGTTTAATGCTTATGTTTATTATGACAGCCTGTGGAACATCTGATTCAGGAAAAACATTAGTAGTTTATTTCTCCATGCCAGAAACTACTGAACCTAAAAATATGACAGAAGATGAAGCAAATAGTACAGTTGTCATTGATGGCGAAGTAATAGGAAATACTCAATATGTAGCAAATGTCATTCAAGAAAGTACAGAAGCAGATATATTTCGCATAGAACCTAAAACACAATATCCGACTGAACACGATGTTCTGGTGGAAGTGGCAAAAAAAGAGCAATCTAATAACGCAAGACCAGAACTAAAAAATCATATCGACGATATAAGCCAATATAACACAATCTTTATTGGTTATCCTACTTGGTGGAGCGATATACCAATGATTTTATACTCATTTTTAGACGAGTACGACTTTTCTGGAAAAACGATTATTCCTTTCAATACTCATGGTGGTAGTGGATTTGCAGATACTATAAATACAATTTCTGAGCTTGAACCTAAAGCAACAGTTTTAAAAGATGGATTTACCGTTTCTAGAAATGATGTTGAAGAAGCAAAGAACGATATTGTATCATGGTTGAATGGTTTAAAGTTAGAGTAGATAAAGGAGAAAATCTTTATGAAGGTGTTCATGGATAATAAGATTCAAAAATCAATTGTTGAAAAATCTGTGAACAGAGAGTTAGAGATAATATCTTTACTAGAAAATTATCTTGTATCAGCATGTTATCTTTCTTACTATTATAAAGATAAGTTTATCATTTAAAAATCTGGCAGATAAATATCTGTCAGATTTTTTAATTTGTATAAATTTGGGTAAATACGAAGATATGGGTTTGATATTATATATAAAAATTATTAAAACAGGATAAAGAACTTAGATAAAGAATTACTATATAAGAACTAAATTTATTTAATATAATTAACTTTAATTTTATATAGTTACAAATATGTAGTTACAAAAAAGTACCCAATTGTGATGTATTTATAAAACTGATATAGTAATTATATAAAAACTTAGAAATATTTTAAAACCAAAATATATATATTAAAAACCTTAAATTAGTAAATATCAACACATTTATAAATGAAATAAAAGCATGTCTTAATAATTAATAAAAAGAAAGAGGAGATAAAATGTACAATATAGATGATATGATATATGACTGTCCAGTAGAGGCATTATCAAGTATATTAGGTAAAAAATGGGTGGCTATAATAATATGGGAGTTACAAAAAGATAAAAAAAGATTTGGCGAATTACAAAGAATTATTCCAGAATGTAGTAAGAAAATGTTAACTCAACAATTAGATTTTTTAATTGAGCAAGGAATTATAATCAACAAAAAAAAGTCAGTTAATAATATTGTAGAATCAACATATTTTTTAAGTGAGTCAGGATTACTATTACTTCCTGTTATGGAAAAGATGATTATGTGGAGCAATAAGAATTTAAATTGTGATAAATAAGTTTTTAAATTTGCTTTTAAATTTACAGTGACTTAATTAAGCTATGAGTGAATATAAAAGTAAAAACAAAAAAGTACATAACTTTTTGTTTTAATAGTGGAAATAGAATAAGGAGGAATTTTAATTTGGAAAATGTAAATTTATTTGTAGTATTTATAGAAGGAATACTATCGTTTTTTTCACCATGTATATTACCAATACTACCTATTTATCTAAGTATACTGTCCAATAGTAGTGTGGAAAATTTAAAAGAGGGAAAAACGAATTTTATAAGAAGTTCTCTATTTAAAAATACTATCTTATTTACTCTAGGAATTTCGACAACCTTTTTTATACTAGGGTCATCAGTAAGAGTATTGAGTATGTTTTTTAATGAGAATAAAGATTTAATAATGTTTATAGGTGGGATTATAATTATTATCATGGGATTGTTTTACATGGGAATAATTAAATCTTCAATACTAAATAGAGAAAAAAGATTGAATGTAAAGTTTAAAGAAATGAAAGCAATAACAGCGTATTTACTTGGATTTACATTTAGTTTTGGGTGGACTCCTTGTATTGGACCAATATTAGCATCTGTATTAGTAATGGTTTCTAGTTCAACTAATCATTTGAATGCAAATCTTTTAATAGTAGTATATACTATTGGATTTATTTTGCCATTTATAATTACAGCTATGTTCTATAGTAAGCTATTTAAGACTATCGATAAAATAAAATCTAATATGGAAACTATTAAAAAGATAGGTGGGGCTATACTTATAATATCAGGAATATTAATGATGATAAATGGATTTGAAAGTGTGAGCAAGCACTTTAATATTCCACAAAAAAATAAAGTTGAAAATAATCAAAGTGTGAATCAAGGAGAGAATAAACAAGAAAATTCTAATGACAATACACAAGGGGAGTCTAGCAACAAAGACAATCAAAAAGAATCTAATGATGAAAATAGTGATAACGGCTCTAATGATGAAGAAAGAATAAAATCCATTGATTTTACTTTAACTGACCAATATGGTAAAACACACAAATTAAGTGATTATGAAGGTAAGGTTGTGTTCTTAAATTTTTGGGCTACATGGTGCCCTCCATGTAAAGAGGAAATGCCTCATATAGAGCAGTTGTATAAAGATTATAAGAAAAATAATGAAGAGGTAGTAATTTTAGGTGTAGCATCACCAAATTTAGGAAGAGAAGGTTCAAGAGAACATGTAATTAGCTTTTTAAAAGATGAAGGATATACTTTTCCTGTTGCACTTGATGAAGATGGAGAACTAGCATATCAATATGGAATTAATGCTTTTCCAACTACATTTATAATTGATAAAGAAGGATATGTAACTCAGTACATTCCAGGAGCAATGAATAAAGAGACCATGAAGTCTTTTATTGAAACTCAGAAAAATAAAAAGTATTAAATATAAGGTTACAAAAAAGTACCTAATTGTATCACCTAGAAAACCTTGTTATAGTAAGTGTATAAATAACGAAGGAAAGGGTTGAAAATTATATGAAAAAAACATTTGATGCAATAATAATAGGATTTGGAAAAGGCGGAAAAACATTAGCAGGAGATTTGGCTAATAGAGGATTAAAAGTAGCTTTAGTAGAAAAATCAAATAAAATGTATGGAGGAACATGTATAAATGTAGCATGTATCCCAACTAAAAGCTTAGAAAATTCAGCAAACAATATAAGAAATATAAACTCCTGGAGTGATGCACAAATCGAATATGAAAAAGCTATAGATAAAAAAGAAATTTTAATTACAAAGCTGAGAGAAGCTAACTATAATAAGTTAAATTCAAATGATAATGTAACTATATTTACAGGAATGGGTACTTTTATTGATGAAAATACAGTAGAAGTAAAAACTGAAAATGAAGTTTATGAATTAGTATCAGATAAGATATTTATCAATACTGGCTCAAAATCATTTATACCTAATATTAAAGGTATCGAAAATAATAAAATAGTATATAATAGTGAATCTCTTATGAATTTGAGAACTCTACCTAAAAAAATGACAATTATAGGTGCTGGGTTTATAGGTTTAGAATTTGCAGGTATCTATAGTTCATTTGGAACAGAAGTCACAATATTAAATTCAAATAATGGAATTTTACCAAATGAAGATATTGAGGATTCAGAAGAAATAATAAAATTACTTGAAAAGAGAAATGTAAAAATTATAAATAATACAAAGGTAAAAGAGATTAAGGAAGTTTCTAATTTAGCTACAGTAGAATATGAGATAAATAGTGAATTAAAGGAAATAACAAGTGATATAATACTTGTAGCTACAGGTAGAAAGGCAAATACTGAAGGTTTAGGACTTGAAAATGCAGGTATAGAATTAAATGAAAGAGGATTTATTAAAGTATCAGATACCCTTAAGACTAATAAAGAACACATATGGGCTATAGGAGATATAAATGGAGGACCTCAATTTACTTATATATCACTAGATGACTATCGTATAATAATCAATCAATTATTTGGAAATAAGACTAGAACAACTAGTAATAGAAAAAATATACCAAATGCTATATTTATAAGTCCAGCATTTTCAAGAGTTGGTCTTAATGTTAAACAAGCAAAGGAAAAAGGATATGATGTATTAGTAGCAAAGATACCAGTTGATGCAATTCCAAGAGCTAAACAAATTGGAAAGACAGATGGATTTATAAAAATCGTAATAGATAAAAATTCCAATAAGATACTTGGTGCTAGCATGATATGTGAAGATTCTAGTGAGATTATACATTTAATTCAGTTAGCAGTAGATTTAGAAGTAGAATACACATATTTAAGAGACCGTGTTTATGCACATCCAACTATGACAGAGGCTCTTAATGATGTTTTATCTCCTAATATGATAAAGGAAGTATAGAATAAGTCTAATATATAAATAAAGCCTAAAATTATCATTATAAATAAATTTTAAAGAAAGGATACTATGAGAATTTACTAATAGTATCCTTTTTTTACATTATAAAGTATAAATATAGTGTGAAAGTTATTATTTTGTATTATAAGAGAGCATTAAAAGGTATAATCTAAATATTGAGTAATATAAATGAATAAGATAATATTAGCAAACTTAATATCAAGGTGGTGAAATATTCTATGAATAAAATATCTAAAAGGGGATTTGATGAGAGTGACAAACATTGGTTTTCAAGGAAAGAACTTATAAGACTTGTAAAGGCCCAAGAAGAAATAGAATGGTTAATAAATAGAGATTATAAAATAGACCCTGTTGCAACTTTTGTGGGAGATAGATATCAGTTTTCAATAAGACAAAGAGATGCACTGAAGAGAGCAGTATGTACTGATGAAAAAAATAGAATAAGACAATCAAAGATACTTTCTTTAGATAAAATAAATGAAGGAATTATATACATAGATGGTTTTAATTTGATAATAGCTCTAGAAGTAGCATTATCTGGAGGAACTCTAGTCATAGGAAGAGATGGAAATATAAGAGATTTAGCAGGTCTTAGAGGAACATATAAAATTATAGATAAAACAGAAGAAGCTTTAAACTTAATAGGAAAGTTTTTTAACAAATATAAAGCTCCAAAAATTAAATTTTACTTAGATGCACCAGTTTCTAATTCTGGAAATCTAAGGTATAAGATATTAGAACATGCCAAGGAATGGAAAATTGAAACAGAAGTAGAATTAGTAAAAAATGCAGATGTTATATTAGAAAAACTTGATAGAGTAGTTAGTAGTGATGCTGTTATAGTTGATAAATGTATAAGTTATTTTAATGTAGCTAGAAGTATAATTGAAGAATACATTAAAGATTGTAATATTGTAAATTTAAATGGATAATAACCTTTAATTATACAGAGTAAGTTTAAAAATAGAAGAACGAATACATATCGAATTTCATAAAGTATTGTAAAAAGACATATGAGAGGATGGGTATGTGTGAAGCTATTTAAAATAAACATTAAAAAGTACAGAGCACCTATATATAAATATGCTTTAGTAAATGTAAACTTGAGGTCTGCGAAATCTACAAGTTCAAGTATTATAACTGTAATACCTCAAGGTTCTAAATTAGAGGTGTTAGATGAAGAAGACGATTGGATTAAAGTAATTTATAATTTTCAAGAAGGGTATGTATACAAGGATTTAATATCAGTAAGTGAATATGCTTGGAGTAATTTAAATTTAAGAGAAGATAAGTCTACAACTTCTAATATAATTACAGTAATTCCTGAAAAGTCTAGGGTCGAAGTTCTACAGGTAGATGGTGATTGGAGTAAAGTTGTATATGATGATAAAACAGGATATGTTTTTAATTATTTCTTGTCAAATGATGGAAATAAACCTAATGAATTAGACTATAAGTATTTTTATACTGATATGACTAAATTTGTTAATGAAAATAATATTAAAAGTACTAGTGACTATCTAATTACCACAGACCTTAAAAATAAATACACTTATATTTTTAAGAAAGATAATGGTGGCTGGGGGCAATTATATAAATGGGAATGTACTATAGGTAAACCTGAAACTCCAACGATAACAGGTATTTTTTATATAAGTGGTAGAAAACCTTCTTTTGGGACTGATGAGTATTCAGTTAAGTATGCCACTCGTATTAAAGGAGGGTATTATTATCATTCTGTGTTATATAATTCAACTGGAAGTTATATAATAGATGCTAGACTTGGTGAAGCTCTTAGTCATGGATGTATAAGACTAAGTACAGAAAATGCTAAGTGGATATATGATAATATACCTGACACGACAACAGTTATAATTCATTAAAAATATTATTTATTAGTTTCAAGGAGTTTAAAATAAAATAAAATTAAAGATAAGAATTTAAATAATAAGAGAGTGTCAATAATTAAATAAAAATATTTTGAGACACTCCCTTATAAATATACATAATTAATTTATAAGTATTATTATACTAAGAGATTTTCTTAAATAATTCTATAATTTTGTCTTTATCAAAGAAAACAGGATTGGCTCCAGCACAAGCATCTTTCATAGAATTTTCAGCAAGCAACTCAAAATTAGGATTATCAACACCAACATCTTTTAAAGATTTTGGTATTCCTACCTCTTCTGAAAGAGCCTTTATTTTATCTATTACAAAATCAACACATTCTTTATCTGATTTGTCATGTATATTCATTCCAATAATTTCAGCTATTGGACGGAATTTAGAAGGTGCAGATTTAGCATTTTCTTCTTCAACTATTGGTAGTAACATAGCATTACATACTCCATGAGGTAAATCATATAAACCTCCTAATTGATGAGCCATGGCATGGACATTTCCAAGACCTGCATTACTAAATGCAATTCCATTTAAAAAACAAGCATAACACATTTGTTCTCTAGCATCTATATCATTCCCATCTTTAACAGCTCTAGGAAGATATTCAAATATCTGTTTTATAGAATATAGTGCAGTTGAATCTGTAACATCATAAGCTCCATTAGCCACTACAGCTTCTATAGCATGAGTAAGTGCATCCATACCAGTGGCTGCTGTTAAGTTAGCTGGCTTACTAATCATTAATTCTGGGTCATTTACTGTCATTGTAGCTAGTGCATTTGTATCAACCATTATCATTTTTACATGTCTATCTTCATCTGTTATAACATAATTTATTGTAACTTCAGCTGATGTACCAGCAGTAGTAGTTATTGCAACTATAGGAAGACATTTTTTGGAAGTTTTATTTACACCTTCATAATCTCTAATGTCTCCTCCATTGGTAGCTAATATAGAAATAGCTTTGCCACAATCTTGTGGAGAACCACCTCCTATAGTTATAACAAAGTCGCAATTTTCTGATTTTAGTATTTTAAGACCATTGTTAACATTAGTTACAGTTGGATTTGGTTTAACTTCATCATAAACAGCAAAGGTTACACCTATTTGAGATAACATATCTGTTACTTTTTTTACAGTACCATTTGAAGTTAGAAATTTATCGCTAACGATAAATGCTTTTTTAGTGCCTAAAGATTTAATAGAATCTTTAGCTTCACTAAGACACCCTTTTCCAAGTAAGTTTATTGGTGGTACATAATAGATACTCATAGTTAAAATCTCCTTTTTTGAATTAATTTTTATGTAAAATATACATACCTATAATAGTCTTATACTAATTCACATATTATATATTGGTTTTGAGGTTAAAATACATATTGCGAGTTTTTATATAAGAACTAAGTTCGTAATTACGATTATGATTAGAATTTAACATAGTATTTTTATCATGTCAATAAAAATATTAAAAATAAAAAAGAGCATAAAAAAACAAAGTTACTGTAATTAAGTCAGCAACTTTGTTTTTATCAATCTAATTTATTATAATATCTTCATTACGTTCTTCCATCATAGATTGAATGTTTTTTTGTGCATTTAAAAGTAATTTTTTTATCAGTTCTATTTTTTCTTCACTAGACCTAAAAAGTGGAAGTGTTACACTAACAGCGGCTCTTATACATCCATTTTTTCTTATTGGTACAGCAAGGCATTTTAGATATTCCATTGATTCTTCACATTCTGAAGCTATTTGAGTTTCACGAACTTCAAGAAGCTGGTCATATAAAATATCAAAGTCAGTAATTGATTTTTTTGTAAATCCTTTTAACCCATCTGGATATAAACTTATTAGTTTTTCCTTATCAAAATCACATAAAAGTGCTTTTCCAAGACCTGTACAATTAGCAGGTATCTTTTTACCAACATAAGAAATAAGTCTAATTGGCTCTGGAGAGTCAACTTTTCCAATATAAAGAACTTCGTTATTGTCAAGTATACCAAGTTGACAAGTTTCAGAACAAGAATTAACTATATTAGTCATTTCGTCAATTATGTAGTTAAAAATAGTTCTTTTTTCAAAAAACGAAGACCCTAATGTGTAAGAACGTATACCTATGGAATATTTAGACGTATTTTTATCAATAGTAATGTATTTTCTAGCATTAAGTGTATGAACTATAGGAAAGATACTACTTTTTGGAGCATTGATAGCATCTGCTATTTCTGTAAGAGTATATCCATTCTCAGATTCAGCTAATGCTTCTAAAATATCTAATATCCTAGCTGTTGGGCGATGATTATCTGAAGTCATAAATTTCCCCCTATCTTTGTTAATTTAAAGTGTTAGAATATGTTGATTTTAGCATAATGTATGATAATTTACAATGTAGAAATAAAATATATGACTGTATATACAAATAAGCTTTAATTGTAAATATTTGTATATGATTTTTTTTATGAAAATTTATATTGAAAACTTGAAATAATTTCCAAAATATACCTGAAGAAAGTACACTGTATTTAGCTATATAATTTAAGATAAGACAATAATAACCGTATTTTATATATAAATATCGAAATATTATGAATTTAAATTATATAAATTGTGATATATAGATGTGAATTGAGAAAAATTACTTTTTATATTTTGCATATAATGAAGATAATTGATAACTATTGATATATTATCAGATAATTTGAAAAAATTTTGACAAAAATTTATTTTTTTTATTGACTCATAATTAGGAAAATGCTATCATTAATTCAAAGATTCGTAAATAAAAACTTAGTTCTTAAATACGAACCGAAACGGCCGTTAAAATTAAAGCTAAAAAATTTAATAAGAGTAATTAAATATCATGTTTTAGGAGGAGTAACTTTATGATAATGGATTTTATTAAAAAAATTCCTGCAGGTATGATGATAGTTCCAATGTTTATAGCAGCTTTCATTAATACATTTTGCCCAGATATTGTACAAATAGGTTCATTTACAACAGCAGTATTCTCAAGTGTTGGCTCTGCAACTATAATAGGGGTTCAACTAGTATGTCTTGGAACTCAGCTTCAATTTAAAGAAATGCCAAAAGTATTAAAAAGAGGAGGCATACTTCTTGGCTCTAAATTTGCTATAGGTGCTTTAATAGGTATACTTATAGGAAAATTATTTGGAATGGATGGAGTATTAGGTCTTACAACTTTGGCAGTTATAAGTGCAGTTACAAATAGTAATGGTAGTATATATCTCTCATTAATGACTTCATATGGAGATGAAACAGATTGTGCAACTATGAGTTTACTTACTTTGAACGATGGGCCATTTTTTACATTGATAGCTCTTGGAACTTCAGGACTTGCAAATGTTCCATTAATGTCATTATTGGCTGCAATTGTGCCAATACTTGTTGGTATGATAATAGGTAATTTTGACAAAAAGATGAAAGAATTTTTAGAACCAGGATGTAATTTATTAGTACCTTTTGTAGGATTTGCACTTGGAAGTAGTATAAATCTTGCAAGTATATTAAAAGGAGGTCTATCTGGAGTATTGCTTGGATTAATATCTGTGTTTGTAGGAGGTATATTTATAGTATTCTGTGATAGATTTATAGGGAAACGTCCAGGGTATGCAGGATGGGCTGTAGCCACAACTGCAGGGAATGCAATTGCTGTTCCTGCTGCTGTTGCATTAGTTGACCCAACATGGCAGCCATATGTTGCAACAGCTACAACTCAAGTAGCAGCTGCAGTAGTTGTTACTGCGATATTAGTTCCTCTTATAACTAGCTGGTGGGCCAAGAAGCATGGATGTCCTAAATTCCCAAAACAAAAAGATGATGGGACAATAGTAGCCTGATGAATACAGATATATAATTACTAAGATGATTTTGTATATTAATAAAATTATATTATTTATAAAGGAGAACAAAGATAATGATAAATGCAGTGATAATTGATGAAAAAGATAATGTTGCAGTAGCTATTGAGGCAATATCTAAGAACAGTGAAATTAAATTTAAATTAAAAGATAAAACAATAAAGACAATAACAGCTTTAGATGATATAACTATTTATCATAAATTGGCTATAAAGGATATGGCTGAGGGAGATAAAGTTACTAAATATGGAGAACACATAGGAGAAGCTAATCAAGAAATAAAAATTGGTCAACATGTACATATTCACAATGTTAAAAGTGTTAGGGAAGATTTAGATAAACAAATTGTATCGAACATATAAAGTAACATTTATAATTCAAGCAAAGTAGTATTTAGTATTAAATGATTAAAGTATTTTGTGTTGAATGATTGAATAAGAATGATTTTAGTTAGCTAATTAGCAATAAGAATAAAATTTATAGTACAAGAAAATCACATAAAGTATGATAAAGAGACTATTTTAGGAGGAAATCAATATGAAATTTTATGGATATAAAAGACCAGATGGAAGAGTTGGTATAAGAAATCACATATTAATATTACCTACAAGTGTGTGTGCATCAGATACAACGAGAATTATAGCCTCACAAGTTCAAGGGGCTGTTACTTTTAATAATCAAAATGGATGTTCTCAAGTAAGTTCAGACCAACAATTAACTATGGATGTTATGGCTGGATACGCAGCAAATCCTAATGTATATGGTGTAATAGTTGTGTCTTTAGGTTGTGAAAATTGTCAAAATGACTTGGTAGTTGATGCAATAAAAGAGAGAACAAATAAACCAATAAAGACTCTTGTAATACAAGAAGAGCATGGAACTTTGAAAACTATAGAAAAAGCTGTTCGTTATGCTAGAGAAATGGCACAAGAAGCTTCTTTACTTAGAAAAGAAGAATTTCCAATATCTGAACTTATATTAGGGACTGAATGTGGAGGGTCTGACCCAACAAGTGGGCTAGCTGCTAATCCGCTAATAGGAGAATTAAGTGATAGACTTGTTGATTTAGGGTCTACTTCAATTTTAAGTGAAACTACTGAATTTATAGGAGCAGAACATATATTAGCTAGAAGAGCAGTAAATGAAGAGGTAAAAGAAAAAATACTACATATAGTACATAGATATGAAAATTCATTAAAATTAGTTGGAGAAGAAGTTAGAGAAGGAAATCCATCTCCTGGAAATATAGCTGGTGGACTTACAAGCTTGGAAGAAAAATCACTAGGCTGTATACACAAAGGTGGGCACAGAGTAATAAGTGAAGTATATGATTATGCAAAGCAAATTGATAAGAAGGGTCTTGTAATAATGGATACACCAGGAAATGATGCTTCATCTGTTGCGGGTATGGTTGCAGGAGGAGCTCAAGTCGTAGTATTTAGTACAGGGAGAGGGACTCCATCAGGAAATCCAATAGCTCCAGTAATAAAAATAACTGGAAATAAAATAACTTTTGCAAATATGGAAGATAATATGGATTTTGATGCTAGTCCAGTTATATATGGACCACAGACAATGGAAGAATTGACAGATGATTTATTAAATCTAGTTGTAGATGTAGCAAATGGTAAGCAATCAAAAGCAGAATCACTGGGATATACTGAAATGGCAATAGCTAGAGTGTGTAATTATGTATAAAATATAGGACTTAAAAAGGTATGCATTTAGAATTTTACTAAAGGGTGATAGTATGAAGTTTGTTAGTTTTAGTAGTATTGAAGATACATCTAAAAAGGTAGGAATTCTCTCAAAGGATGAATTGTTTATTATCGATGTCAATTCCATAAGTCTTAGTAAATTTTTTATAGATGTAATTGATTTAATTCAAAGCGTATCTCAGGATGATATTATTAAGTTAAAAAATATTATAAGTGAAGAATCATTTAATGCCTATAATGTTTTTAAAAGAGAAAAATGCACTATACATGTTCCTATAGAAAAGCCAATACATGACATTTTATGTGTAGGAGTAAACTATAAAAAACATCTTGAAGAAACTCAAACTCATTTTGATAGTAGCTTTGAAGAACCTGAGAAAACAGTCTATTTTACAAAACGTGTGACAAAGGCAATAGGTCCAGAAGACGAGATAGATGCTCATTTTGATATAAATAATCAGTTGGATTATGAGGTTGAACTTGGAGTAGTAATAGGTAAAACAGGTGTTAATATAGAAAAAGAAGATGTAGAAGATTATATCTTTGGTTACACTGTGATAAATGATATTTCTGCTAGAAAGTTGCAAAAAGAACATGTTCAATGGTTTAGGGGAAAGGGATTAGATACATTTACATCTTTAGGGCCATGTATCTTACATAAAAGTGCAATTTCTTTTCCAGTAAAACTTAATGTATATAGTAGAGTAAATAATGAAGAAAGACAAAATTCTAATACAGAGTTATTCATATCAGATATCTCAGATATAATTTCACAACTTTCAAAAGGGATGACTTTAGAGGCAGGAGATATTATAGCTACTGGAACACCTTCTGGAGTAGGGATGGGCTTTTCTCCTCCTCGATATATGAATAGTGGAGATGTAATTGAATGTGAGATTGAAAGTATTGGAATATTGAAAAATTATGTTAAGTAAATGTTTTATTATATAATTTTAAAACATGGGCTATAAACATATTAAATGAACATATCAAAATAAATTTTAGGAGTTTAAATTATGAAAGCAGAATTTTTGACACCAGTTGTTACAATATTTGATGAAGACGGAAATTTAGATAGAGAAGGAAACAAAAAAGTATATGATTACCTTATAGATGGGGGAGTAGATGGTCTAGTTATAATGGGAAGTACTGGAGAGTTCTTTAATATGTCTATGGATATGCAAAAAGAGCTTATAGATTTAGTAATTAATCATGTCGATAAGAGGGTTAAAGTGTTTATAGGTACAAGTCGTATGTGTGCAGATGAGTCTATAGAACTTTCAAATTATGCACATAATAGTGGAGCAGATGGAGTTATGATAATAAGTCCTTATTATTTCTCACTTGATGATGATAGTATTGAACTGTTTTACAGTAAGATAGCTGAAAACACAGATGCAGAAATATACCTATATAATTATCCAGATAGAACTGGTTATGATTTAAGTCCAGAACTTACATTAAAGCTTGCAAGAAAGCATAAAAACATAGTTGGATATAAAGATACAGTAACTTTAATGGGACATACTAGAGATTTAATAAATACTATGAAAACAGAGTTCCCAAATTTTAAGATATATAGTGGATATGATGAAAATTTTATACACAACTTAATGTCTGGAGGAGCAGGATGTATAGGCGGTTTATCAAATCTAATTCCAGAAGTATGTTTTAAATGGACTGAAGCTTATAATAATAAGGATATGGACAAAGTTATTGAAATTCAAAAATATATTAATAAAGCAATGGATTTTTATTCAATAACAAATCCATTTATACCAGCAATGAAGAAAGCTATGAATATTAGAGGATTAGAAATAAGTGATTATGTAACTGCTCCATTTATAAAGCCAAATGAAAATCAAGTATGTAAAATTAAAGATTTGATGGATGAATTAAATATAAACTAGGAAGATAAAGAGGGTTTTAAATTGATTTTTATAGTCATTTTAAGCCCTCTTTTTGAGTGGATATATTAAATCAACCTTGCAAAGTAATTAACAATAAACTACAATTATCTTAATGAAAAATTAAATATAAATAATACTAGGGTACTATTTTAGTTTAATAGGGAAAGTGATGTAAATTCACTACAGCCCCCGCTACTGTATACGGATACAAAATCAAATCCACTGAGATTCATAGTAATTTTGGGAAGGTTGATGGAGGAAAAGCCGTGAGTCAGGAGACCTGCCCAGTATTACATAAATACAATTTAGGGTGGAGATTGTAGTTTATAATAAAATGAGATATCAATTCATTTTTTATAAAATTGATATAGAAGCTTCTCCTTGCTAATTTAGGAGAAGTTTTTTATTTTACTAAAAAGTTATATTTATAAAATTAATTTTAGTAAAATGTCTTTTTAAAATATATGTAGCCACTCATAAAAAATAAAATAATGGAGTGAAAGTAATGAAATTTAAATCAAATGTTTTAAAGCAGTTTTTCTTAATTGTAATGGTAGTTTTTTTCGTAGGAGGTATTGTAGGTTGTAGCAAAAAAGATAACAACAATGAACAAGTTAATAGCGGTGAAAAACTAGAATTAAAATATGCAAGTGGGTTTAGTGTTGAGAATTTAGAAGATGGAATTAAAAAGGTTGTTGATGGAGATAATAGAGAACTAATTTTGATTCCTAAAAAGATAAAAATACCTGAAAAATACAAGAATGCAAATATAGTTAGGACACCTGTGGATAATGTATTGATAGCATCTACAACACAAGCTTGCTCTTTAAGGACGATAGGTGAGTTAGATAGTATAAAAGCAGTAACAACAGAAGAACAATATTGGACTATCAAAGAAATTAAAAATTTAATGAAAGATGGAAAGATACATTATGTCGGTTCAAATTTAGCACCAGACTATGAAAAAATAGTAGACTTAAATCCTGACTTGACTATAGTGAGTAGTGGTTTATCAGAAGCAGATACAAAGTTTATAGATAAGTTAGAAGAATTGGGACTTAACTATGTTGTAGATAATGAATATAAAGAACAAAATCCATTTGGAAGAATGGAGTGGACAAGCTTAATAGCTGCATTTTATGATAAAGAGGATATAGCTACTAGTGAATTAGATAAAACAGTACAAAAAATAGAAGAAGTTAGTAAAAAAATAAAAAATAAAAGTAAACCTAAAGTTGTATGGGCGTCTGTATATGAAGGTAATGCTTATATAGCACCTAAAAATTCATATGTAGATAATATGATAAACATGGCAGGTGGAATAAATGCTTGTGCCTCAATAGATTCAAATGAAGGGCGAGTAAGTATTGAGCAATTGCACGAAGTAGCAAAAGATGCAGATATATTTGTGTATTCATCAAGTTCAGATTATGCACCAAATTTAGAGTCTATAAAATCTAGTGCACCAGTGTTATCTGATTTAGATGTTGTCAAAAAAGGGAATTTATGGGTGTTTGCTCCAGATTATTATCAATCGGTGGATAGGACAGATGAATTAATAGTAGATTTGGTTGAAATGTTTCACCCAGGTACTACTGGTGAAAAAATTAAGCATTATGTAAATTATGATAAGTAATAGATAAGATTAAATTAACAAGTAAACTTTATAAATTTGAGTTAATGTAGTTTTTAATAAGAGGAGTATATAGATGGACTTTATCAATAAAAGCAGAATTAAAAATACTACTATATTTATAACCTTAATTGTAGGCATAATACTTACTTTTTTGATATGTGTAGCATTTGGTTCTGTAAAAATCGAATTTAAAGAAATAATAGATGTTGTATTAAGAGGAATAGATAGTACAGAACACTATAAAATAATCTATAATATAAGGATTCCTAGAGTTCTTGCAACTATGGTAGGAGGTGCTTGCTTAGCAGTATCTGGTATTTTACTACAGATATTTTTCAAAAACCCAATAGTTGAACCATATATCTTAGGTGTGTCTTCAGGTGCCACTTTATCAGTAGCACTGATGATTTTAGGCGGATATACATTAGGATTTGAAAGTATAAATTCAATGAGTATATTTATAGCCGCATTTGTAGGAGCTTTAATTGTAATGTCTATAGTTATTCTATTTGCCAGCAAAGTAAAAAATATAACAACGCTTTTAGTTATAGGAATTATGACTGGATATGTATGTAGTGGAATAACAAATATATTACAATCATTTGCAAATAATGAAAAATTAAAAGAATTTACTATGTGGTCTATGGGAAGTTTCTCAGGATTTACATGGGAAAAAGTAGAAATACTTATGTTAGTCGGCATATTAGGTCTTTTGATGACTATATTCATAATAAAACCTCTAAATGCTTTTTTACTAGGGGAAGAGTATGCAAAGAGTATTGGTGTAAATATAAAATTTTTTAGATTTTTGGTAGTATTTATATCTAGTATACTAGCAGCAATAGTATCAGCATTTGCAGGTCCTATAGGATTTATTGGTCTTGCAGTACCACAAATAGCAAAATTGATATTTAGAACATCGGACAATAGAGTATTGATACCAGTAGTAATTCTTTTAGGAAGTATAGTTACAGCTCTTTGTGATTTAGTATCCAGAGTAATTTTGTCGCCAATAGAATTACCAATAAGTGCAATAACTTCATTATTAGGTGCTCCAATTGTAATAATGTTATTGATGAAAAGGAAGGATAGGGCTTAGACATGTTGAGAACTAATAATTTAAGTGTTGGATATGATAAAAAAGTAGTTGTAAGTGACATAAACATAGAGGTAAAAAATGGAGAAATATTATGTCTTTTGGGAAGTAATGGTGCTGGTAAAACTACTATATTAAGGTCTTTATCTAAACTCATAACACCAATAAGAGGTGAAATATATTTAAATGATGCAGATATAAATCATATCTCCAGAAAGACATTATCTAAAAAGATGGCTTTAGTACTTACAAATAGATTATTAGGAGATTTAATGACTGTACAAGATGTAGTTAATATGGGAAGATACCCTTATACAGGATTTTTTGGAAATCTATCTAAAAAAGATTTAATAATGGTAGATGATTCATTAGAATCTGTAAATGCACTTCATTTAAAAAAAAGATATTTTGATGAACTTAGTGATGGTGAAAAACAAAAGGTATTAGTTGCAAGAGCATTAGTTCAAGAGCCAGAAATAATAATATTAGATGAACCTACAACTCATTTGGATATAAAGCATAGATTAGAACTTATGAATATACTAAAAAAACTAAGTAAGGAAAAATCAATATCAGTAATACTTTCATTACATGAAATAGATATAGCGCTAAAAAGTTGTGATAAGGTTGTTCTTGTGAAAAACAACAAAGTTATAGCGTATGGTCAGCCAGAAGATATGGTAGATGAAAATATGATAAATTCACTTTATGAATTAGAGGATAAAAATTTTAACAGTTTGTTAGGTGCAGTAGAAATTAGCAATAAATCAAAAAATGAAGTTTTTATAATTGGTGGAGGTGGTAAAGCAACACCAATCTACAGAGCTTTTACTAAAAGAGGTATAGGTATATATTCTGGCATAATACATGAAAATGATATTGATTATGAAATTGGTAGGACTATGGGCATAAAGTTGTTTACAGAAAAGCCATTTGAGTCAATAAGTGATGAAAGTTTCGATTTGGCTATTAGAAATTTAAATAATTCTAAGATTATAATAGACACAGGATTTAGCGTAGGAGAAACAAATAAAAGAAATATAGACATTATAAAAGAGGCTTTAAAATTGGATAAAAAAGTTTATTCATTTAGAACTAAAAATGAGAGTAATAAATATTATAAGCATTTGAGTGATAATATAGAATATGTAGATAAAGTTTCTAAAATAGTGGATAGTATTGATAAAAATAATTTACTGTAAATTGTAATTTATGGCATATTTAGGAATGATAAAATATATAAAAGAGTATCGTAAGTAGATTTTTAAAGTACATTTTTAAAATCTCTAGATACTCTTTTTTAGAAATTATTTATTTAGTGATACATTTTTTACTATGTATTTTAAACTGCACACTTAAATAAAAAAATAATACTTTATAGATAACCAATAGCTTCATCTCTAGTTAAAAAAAAGTGAATTCCTGTAGTTGATTCTTTCCATCTATTTTCATGAAAATCTTTAGCTACCACCATTTCTCCTACTCGATATATAAAATTTTCATCAGCATATGCACGAGCACTTTTAAAAGATTCTTTACCATCTATGCTTGTAATTGATAGTACTTTTGCTTTGTCACATCTACAAGCATTTGATGTAGCAGATACTCTTTTTGCATCACTTGGTATCAATAATTGTACCATTCTAAAATTAAAACATTTTTTATAAGCTACAAATGCACCTGTTTCAGGACAGTACAATTTAAAAAAACGAGTACTTTCATCTGATACTACTCCATCCAATGTAGCATATTCCAAATTAGAATTTTCTAAATTAGTTCCTCTAATATCTGAGTTAGATAAATCACAAAATCTAAAATTGGCACCACCTAGGTCTGCATTTTTTAATATAGAATTTTTTAATGAACAATCTGAAAAATAAGAATTCTTAAAGCTAGAGTTTTCTAAATCTGCCTTTTCTAAATTTAAATTGATTAGGTCAGACCACGAAAAGTCAATATTACTTAAACAATATCCTCTTAAATCCATATTTTCTAATCTTACTTCTTTTAAATCTGCCCTTTCTCCATCATTATTATTTTTAAGCCACAAATAATGTTTATCAAGTATTTTTTCTAATTCTTGTTTAGAAACAGTTTTCATTAAAATCACCTTCACTAATTTATTTTTATATATTTAGTAGAAAAATAGTCATATATTTAATTATATAACAATAAATAAAAAACTTCTAAATAATATATAAAATATTAAATATCTTATTGAAGATTTATTATTTCTAGTAACATATAAACATTGAGTAAATATTTTTATGGTTTTATTTAGAGAATAAAGTAAAGAAAGGAAGATAATAACTATGATTTTAACTTCTTTAAATAAAAATAATATCAATGATATAATAATAAAAGTTTAGATATAAAAAAATTTGTGTATATACTATATGTAGTATATAATAGATAAAGCACTAACTATATGTAGTGCTTTTGTTTTTGAAAAATACTTATTATGCCCTATAATTATAGGTTGTTTTTGGAATTTGAACTGATAAATATTAAAAGAAATAATAAGTAAATTAAATGAAATTATAGCACAAGATTATGTTAAAAGGACGGTAAATAATGAATTGGATAGAGCTTAACAATCAAGTGATAATTAAAAATGAACAAGGGAAATATCAATTGGAAAAGGATAAGGAAGCCCTAAGTAGTTACATAGAAGAATTTATAAATCCAAAGTTAAAGAAATTTAACAATCTAGAAGAAAGATTGAAGTATTTAATGGAGGAAGGTTATTATTTAGAAGAAGTAATACATAAATACAGCATGGATTTTATCAAAAAGATATACAAACTTATTGAGGAACATAAATTTAAGTTTCAGTCATATATGAGTGCAAATAAATTTTATCAAAATTATGCATTAAAAAGTAATGATGGAAAAGAAATATTAGAAACGTATAATGAAAAAGTATTAATTGTAGCTTTAACATTAGGAAATGGTGATGAGAGTCTAGCTTTAAACTTGGCAGACAAAATAGTAAAACAAGAATTTCAACCAGCTACACCTACATTTTTAAATGCTGGAAGAAAAAGAGCAGGAGAAATGGTATCATGTTTTTTACTATCTGTAGAAGATAGCACAGAAGGTATTTCATATGCTATATCTTCATCAAATCATTTATCAAAAATAGGTGGAGGAGTTGCACTAAACTTATCTAAGCTTAGAGCATCAGGTGAATCTATTAAAGATATAGAAGGTGCAGCTGGAGGTGTTGTTGGAGTAGCTAAAATGTTGGAACAATCATTCAGCTATTTTAATCAGATGGGAGCTAGGCAAGGTTCTGGTGCAGTTTATCTCACAGTATTTCATCCTGATTTTGAATTATTGATGGATACTAAAAAGATAAATGCTGATGAAAAAATAAGACTTGCTACATTATCGCTGGGAGCTATTATACCTGATAAATTTATGGAGTTAGCAGAAAAAAATGAAGTAGCCTATGCATTCTATCCTCATACTGTGTATAAAAAGTATGGAGTTTACCTTGATGAGATAGAAATAAGTGAGTGGTATGATAGGTTAGTTAATGATGAAGATATAAGAAAAAAAGAAATAAATCCTAGACAAATGTTGACTAAAATAGCACAAATGCAACAAGAAAGTGGATATCCATATGTAGTGTACATAGATACAGCCAATAGGGAACATACATTGAAAGAGGTTGGTATGGTAAAAATGTCTAATTTGTGTTGTGAAATATTCCAATACCAAACATCTTCAGAAATAGAAGGCTATGGTGGAGAAAATAAATGGGGTCAAGATATAAGTTGTAATCTTGGTTCTTTAAATATAGCAAATGTTATGGACAATAAAACTATAGAAAGCACAGTTGAGACATCGATAAGAGCATTGACATTTGTAGCAGATAAAACAGACATAAAGCCAGTACCGACTGTAAATAATAGCAATAGCAAATCTCATTCTATAGGATTGGGAGCTATGAATTTACATGGATACTTAATAAGAGAAAATATTTTATATACTTCAGAGGATGCTATAGAGTTTTCTAATGTATTTTTTGCAATGATTAGATATTATTCAATTAAAGCATCTATGAAAATAGCTATAGAAAAAAATCAAACTTTTGAAGGGTTTGAAAAATCAGAGTATGCTAAGGGAAGAAAAAGCAAGGTATTATCAAAATACTATGAACAATCTTATCTACCTAAGTTAGAAAAGGTAAAAGCATTATTTGAAGGTATTTATATACCAACAAAAGAAGACTGGACAAAATTATTGGATGAGGTCAAAGAAAAAGGTATATATAATGCATATTTAATGGCAGTAGCACCAACTCAAAGTATTAGTTATGTTCAAAATGCAACATCAAGTATAATGCCAATTACTGAGCCAGTAGAAGTAAGAACATATGGAGATTCAACTACGATATATCCAATGCCATTTTTAACTAATGAAAATATGTTGTATTATCAATCAGCATATAGAATGGATATGAGGAAAGTTATAGATTTAGTATCAACAGTTCAACAACATGTTGACCAGGGAATATCAACAACATTGTTTGTTACAGATGAAAAGACAACTAGAGATATAGCTAGACATTACATATATGCATATAAAAAAGGTCTGAAAAGTTTATATTACACAAGAACAAAGATGACAAGAGACACTCATGAGTGTCTAGTATGTTCAGTATAGGGAGAGAAATATATGACATTTAAATTACATAAAACACATGATGCAGTTAATTGGAATAAAGAAGAAGATGGATTCACACAGGCTTTTTGGGAACAAAATGTAAAACAATTTTGGCTTCCTGAAGAAATATCTGTTTCTAAAGATATTAAGGTATGGAATGAATTAGATGATAATGAAAAAGATTTATATAAAAAAGTATTAGGTGGACTGACATTACTGGATACAAAGCAAGGGAATAATGGGATTCCATCGATGATGAGTTTAACAGATAATCTTCAAAGAAAAGCAGTTTTATCTTTTATGGGTACTATGGAAGAAATACATGCAAAAAGTTATTCTTCTATATTTATGACTTTGCTTTCTAACTCCGAGATAGATGATTTATTTGAATGGATAGAAACAGAGCCAACATTACAACGAAAGGCTGATTTAGTTTTAGCTCAATATGAAAATACTACAAACCAAAAGAATTTATATTTATCAATGGTTACAAGTGTGTTTTTGGAGAGTTTCTTGTTTTATTCAGGATTCTTTTATCCATTGTATCTGTCTGGTCAAGGAAAAATGGTTGCTAGTGGAGAAATAATATCACTTATTCTTAGAGATGAGTCTTTACATGGTAAATATATAGGACTTCTTGCGCAAGAAATATACAATTCATTTGACAATGCTGATAAGAAAAAATTAGAAGATAAGATGTATTCTATACTTGATATTCTTATGGAAAATGAGATAGAGTATACAAATGTAATATATAAAGATAGTGGACTTGAAGAAGAGGTTGTAGATTTTTTGAAATACAATGCAAATAGAGCTTTAGAAAATTTAGGATTTGAAAGACTTTATACTGTAAATGCTATCAATCCAATTGTGTTAAATGGACTTAGTACTGAAACTAAAACACATGATTTCTTTTCAACTAAAGGTAATGGATATCAAAAAGGGGTCTATGAAGAGTTAGAAGATGAAGATTTTATAATATAATTTATTTTATAAATTGTGACACACTGTTGTCACTTTTATCATGATAATATCAATGTATAAAATAAATATACGGAGGTATTTTTTATGAAGTATGAATGGAGAAAGAAAGATAAAAAGTTATATTTACCTAATGAGAATCCTGTAATAGTTGATGTACCAGAACAGAAATTTATTATGATAAAAGGAAAAGGAAATCCAAATGATAAAGAGTTTAGTGAGGCAATTGGAGTTCTATATTCTTTAGCATATGCAATAAAAACTATGCCTAAAAAGGGTATTGTGCCAGAAGGTTACTTTGATTATACTGTTTTTCCATTAGAAGCTATATGGGATAAAACAGAAGATAGTAAATGTTCAAGTACACTTATTAAGGAAGAATTGATTTATACTATAATGATACGTCAACCAGACTTTGTTACACAAGATTTATTAAGCAAAGCAATTGAGATAGTAAAAAAGAAAAAGCCACATAATCTGATTGAAAATGTTGAATTTGGAATTATTAATGATGGACTATGTGTTCAAATGCTTCATAGAGGTTCATATGATAATGAACCAGAGAGTTTTATTATTATGAATGAATTTTGCAAGAAAAATAAACTTATAAGAAAATCTGATATACATCGTGAAATATATATAACTAATGAAAGTAAAGTATCAAATGCTGATTTGTTGAAGACTGTTTTGCGTTTTGAAGTAAAAAGAGAGATGTAAGTATATATATTGCTTTATTGTTATACTATAATAAAGTAATGAGGTGATTATATGAAAAGTAATAGATTATTTGAAATTATTTATATCCTGTTAGATAAGAAAAGAGTCACTGCAACGGAGTTAGCTGAACACTTTGAAGTATCTAGACGAACTATTTGTAGAGATATTGAAATATTGTCATCTTCTGGTATTCCAATTTATACTGACAAAGGTAGAAATGGTGGTATAGGTATTTTAGATAATTTCACTTTTGATAAATCTATTTTATCTGAGCAAGAGCAGAATGAAATTTTAGCTTCACTGGAGAGCTTAAATGCACTTAAGTATCCAAATATTGATTCTACATTGGCAAAACTTAAACCTTTATTCTGCAAATCAGATACAAGCTGGATAAGTGTTGATTTTTCTCATTGGGGTAGTGATGATAGAGAAAAAGATAAATTTGTAAAGATAAAATCTGCTATATTAGATTGTAATATTATAACTTTTGAATATATAGACACTTATGGAAAAATAAGTTTACGCTGTGTAGAGCCACTTATGATTTGGTTTAAAGAAAAATCATGGTATCTTAAAGCTTATTGTCGTAAAAAAAATGATTATAGAATTTTTAAAATTATAAGGATGAGAAATATCTGCGTCTGTGAGCAGACATTTGTGAGGAGTATACCAACAGAAGTAGGAGAAATAAAAGAAAATGAGTATAAAAATATCAATTTGGAATTGAAAATTTCTAAAGATATAGGATATAGAGTATATGATGAATTTGATATTGACAATATATCAGATGATAACAATGGAAATTTTATAGTGACTGTACAATATCCACAAAACGACTGGATTTATGGATATATACTTTCTTTTGGAAAAAATATTGAGGTACTAGAACCCATAGATGTTAGAGATAAGATTTTACAGATTATTGATGATATTAAAATAAAATATTTGTGATTACTAAAAAAAGTGAAGTATTAATTATACTTCACTTTTTTTAGTAAATTAGCAAAGTATAATTTAGTTTTTTATCACATTTTTATTTTACATATATAGAATCAGTGTCAAATTATCTATACTAATTGTGTATATATCATTATAAGTAGATTAATAGTAATATACATATGTTATTGTTAAAACAAATTGAATATATTATTTTAATATTGTAAGTAAAATAGTAATAATTTGTAAATAAACATTACTTTTTTAAGAAAAAATTAATATATTGACAAAAACTAAGTGCTCATTTAAACTAATAGTTGAGAATAATATTCAATATTAAATAATAGGAGGAGCTATGAATAAATATCTTCTAATAAATCCAGTAGCAGAAAAAATGTATGGGGAAAAGTTTAATATTATCAAAGAAACTTTGATAAAAAAAGGGTACATAATGGTTGAATGTGAGGCGCAATTAGAATATGTAAAGAATCAGTACAAAGAATATGCAAAAAAAATTGAAAATACAATGTTAGATTGTAGATGTCCAGAAAGCATAAATCTTTTAAAAAGAAATAATTTGATAAGTGGCTTTGAAGTTCCTATGATAGAACCAATATTAGTAAGGACTTGTAGAGTCTTATATGAAAAATATATTAAAAGTGAAGAAGATATGTTAATAGTAACCTGTCCATGTACACAATTAAGAGATTTTGCAAGTGAAAAGTTTAAAGGCAAAGATAATGCTGTATTTTATACATGGAAGGAATTTGCTGAAAAAGAAGGTATAAAATCACTTGGAAAAATAGATGAATCTCCAATTCCATTAGGATATTTTAAGGATTCTTTTGAAAAAGTTCTTGAAGTATCAAGTGAAGATGAAATATTAAGTAAAATACAAGAAATTAAAAATGGCTCTGAGGATAAGTACGATATAGTAGAAATGTTTTATTGTAAAGATGGATGTAATAATGGAGATGGTTTGTAAATGGGCAATAAAATTAATGATAAACTTTTGAGGTTAATAAAAAGTGTTTTAATATTTTTTATAATTCTTGTATTGTGGAAAATTACAAATTATCTTAGTATTTGGAGTGAATATATACTACCACCACCTGAAAAAGTGTATAGTACATTTTTAAATATGATAAATGATGGTTCAATATTTATTAATGTATATGCAAGTATGAAAAGAGTTTTGATAGGGTTTGCAATAAGTACAATTATAGGTGTTCCTTTAGGTATATTCTTTGGAATTTATGGTAAAGTTTATGAGTACTTTAAATCATTGATAAATTTTTTGAGAAATACACCACCGCTTGCTCTAATACCAATGCTTATATTATGGTTTGGTATAGGTGAAGAATCAAAAATAATAATTATAATTTTGGCATCTTTTTTCCCAATCTTTACAAGTACATTAAAGGGGATTAAAAATTGTGATTCAAAGTTAATTGAAGTAGGCAGAGTATTTGAATTGTCAAAGCTTCAGATAATATTTAGAATAATTATTCCTAATGCAATTCTCGATATTGCAGTTGGTCTAAAGTTAGCACTTGGATATAGTTTTAGAGCAATTATAGGAGCTGAACTTGTAGCTGCTTCGTCAGGTCTTGGATATTTAATATCTGATGGAAAAGAAATGTCTAGAACAGATGTTGTTATTGTAGGAATAATTGTAATTGGACTTCTAGGAATAATTACAGACTATATATTTTCAATTATTGTAAAGAAGGTAAGCAAAGGAAAGATGGTGGAAGCATATGAGTAGTCTAGTATGTAATTCTGGGTATATAATCAGAAATCTATCTAAAAGTTATAAAGTTGATAATGAAGAACATGTAGTGCTTAGTGATATTTCTTTAAGTATAGATAAAAGTCATATAACTGTAATTTTAGGTGAAAGTGGATGTGGCAAAACTACTTTACTTAGGGCAATTGCATCACTTGAAGATGTAAATAGTGGTGAAATTAGGTTTGTAAAAGATAATAAAGAGTATAAACCTAATGTTGGCTTTGTATTTCAAGAAAGTAGGTTGATGCCATGGTTAAATGTAAGTGAAAATATAGCTTTTCACAATCAACGAAAAAACACTCTTTTAAATAAAATACTCAATAAGTTAAATCACTCAAAAAGTACCACTAATAAAGATAGAAATGATAATCTTATATATTTAAATGGCAAGGATGATTTAAGTAAATCAAACAAACAAGATAGTATTGATATAGAAAAATATCTTAAAATGATGAACTTACAGAAATTTAAAAATTCTTATCCAAATGAGCTTTCAGGAGGTATGGCACAGAGAGTAAGTATAGCTAGAGCACTTTCTTTTAATCCAGATATGTTGTTTATGGACGAGCCTTTTTCAGCACTAGATTATTTTACAAGGATTGATATGCAAAATGAAGTTATAAGAATACATAAATCAACCAATAAAGGTGTAATATTTGTAACTCATGATATTGATGAAGCATTAAAGATAGGCAAAAAAATAGTTGTTTTTACAAAGGAAAGAAAAATAGAAGAATTTAATATAGAGGATGATTATAATAGAGATTTAACTTCAAATTACTATATTAAATTAAAAAAAGATATTTTAATGACAATGAAATCAAATAAAAGCATTTAAAGAAATTAATAATATTTTAAGGAGTAAAAATATGAAATTAAAAAAACTATTGATAGGTATAACAATATTAACACTTACAACAGCGTCTTTAGCTGGATGTGCAAAAAAGAATGAGGGTGAAAATCTTTCAGAAATAAATTTAACTTATGTAAAATCACCACTAAATGTGCCTTCTATAATTCAAAAACAAGATGATTTATTTGGGAAAGAATTTAAAAAGGATAATATAGCAGTTAATTTTCATGAAATAACTACAGGACCGGAGCAAACACAGGCTTTAGCGGCTGGAGAGATAGATTTTTTACATGCATTAGGAGGGACATCAGCTTTAATAGCAGCATCTAATGGTGTAGATTTAAAAATATTAAACACTTATAGTAGATCACCAAAAGGATTTATGATTTTAACAAATAATGATTCAATAAAATCAGCAGCAGATTTAGTTGGCAAGAAGGTTGCTGGACCAAAAGGAACTATATTACATCAAGTATTAATTGCAGCACTTGATAAAGAAGGACTAAGTATGGATGATGTTGAGTTTGTTAATATGGGTATTCCAGAAGCATCAGCAGCTCTTTCTGATGGTAGTGTTGATGCTGCATTGATTGCTGGACCAGCAGCTCTTAAAGCCATGAAGTCTGGAAGTAAACTTGTAGCAAATGGTGAAGGTTTAGTAGATGGTATAATAGTAACTGCTGTTAGTACAGATTTTGCTGAAAAACATCCAGAGGTAGTTGAAAGATTTATGAAAGTTGAAAAAGAAACTTTAGAATATGTAGACAATAACTTTGATGAAGCTATGGAAAAGGTAGCAAAAGAAGTTGATTTAAGCGTTGAAGAAACTAAAGAGTTATATGCTTGGTATGATTTTAGTTTAGATATAACAGACAAAGATATATCTTCTCTTGAAGAGACACAAGACTTCTTAATAAAAAATGGATTACAAGAGAAAAAAGTAGACATAAAAGAATTAATATATAATGCTAAATAGTAGAGTTAATAGTGCTAAAAGTTTAAGTTACCTTATTTAAGGTAACTTTTTCTATTCTATTGATAAAAATATATGCTAATGGTATGTTTATATATGGAGCAATATGAGAATGTAATATTAACATAGGGTAAATAAGAAAATTAAAATATGGAGGAATTATATGAGTCATAAAATATATATTGTAGAAGATGATATATCAATAAGTACATTACTTAAAGATTATATAGAGAAATATGGATTTGAAGTAATGGTTGAAGAAAACTTTGATAATATAATTACTACATTTGCAAATTTCAAGCCAGACTTAGTGCTTTTAGATGTAAATTTACCAAAGTTTGATGGATTCTATTGGTGTAGATGTATTAGACAACAATCAAATATTCCTATAATTTTTGTATCAGCTAGAGATAGTAATTTAGACCAGATTAGAGCTTTAGAAAGTGGAGCTGATGACTATATAACAAAGCCTTTTTATTATGATGTAGTAATGGCAAAGATAAAAAGTCATATAAGAAGGGTATATGGTGAATATTCGCCTAAAATAGATGAGAGAATATTAGAACTAGATGGACTAAAGTTTTATCCAGAAAGATTAGAGCTAGAGTTAGAGGATAAGACCTTGATTATCACTAAAAAAGAAGGAATATTACTTGAGTGTCTTATAAAAAAATACCCTAAAGTAGTAAGTAGAGATTATCTATTAGAAAAGATATGGGATGATATTGAGTTTGTAGAAGAAAATACTCTAAATGTAAATGTTAGTAGAATAAGAAAAAGATTTGAGGAGTTAGGTATAAATGATGCTGTTCAAACTGTACGAGGAGTAGGATATAAGTTAAATAAAAATTGGTAAGGAGAGAATATGAAATTATTATTTAAAGATTGTAAAGGCTATATTTTTATATATTATTTAGGAATATCTATGACAATTATTTATTGTAGTCTTATGAAATTTATCAGTGTAGAAGAAGCTTTATATATCTTATTGTTTAGTACTTTTATCTTATTGTTTTTTTTGATATATAAATATTATAAAAATAGAGAAGTATATAATCTCTTTAAAAAAGGTATAAACTCTTTAGATGAATCCTTTTTATATTTAGGGAGCTCTTTTTTTGGAGAAAACATATCAGTTATTTTAAAACAACAACATAGATTATATCAATCAATGATTCAGGAACATAAAAAAATACATAGTGAACATTTAACTTTTATCAACCAATGGATTCATCAAATGAAGACTCCAATATCAGTTATAAGTCTTCAACTTCAGGAATATGAAGGTGAAGAAGTTACTGAAAATATAAAAAAGGAGATAGATAGAGTTAATAAAGGTTTAAACATGGCTATGTATTTCGCAAGAGTGGATGAATTTCAGAAAGATTTTGTGGTTGAAAAAGCTAATTTGAATGATATTATAGTAGATACTATAAATGATGAAAAGAGATTATTTATAAAGAATGGGATAATTCCTAAAATAGATATAGATAAATCTATTTATATTTATACAGATATAAAATGGATGAAATTTATAATAAATCAGTTAATTACAAATGGAGTTAAATATTCTAAAGATTATAGTAAAGATTTGATTATAAAATCTGAAGAAAATAATAAGTCTATAATTTTAAGTATAATAGACAAAGGTGTTGGAATTGTATCTAAAGATATAAAAAGAGTATTTGACCCATTTTTTACAGGAGAAAATGGACGTAAATTTGGAGAATCTACAGGTATGGGACTCTATCTAGTAAAAAAAGTATGTGACAACTTAGGTCATAAGGTCAATATAAAATCAGAAGTAGGAAAAGGAACCGAAGTTTCAATAATATTTAGTAAAGATAATATAAACTAATAAGAGACTATTTTAAGATGGATTAACATTGTATTTATAATTTAAATGTCTTGTTAAAATTAATGTGTATATATTTTTTAATAAGATTTATAATTATACAATCTAATTTTAAGATAGTTTATTTTTTGCAAATATTACATAGATGTAATGTTTGTGTAATGTTTGTAGATAGTGAAATTTTCTAATGTCAATTAAAATTAATATAAGAAATGACATAAGAAAAGAAATTTTAAGAAGATTATATAGTAAAGAAAGGGTGTTTATCAATGAGTTTGGATATTATTTTTATATTAAAATCAATCATAATAGCTATAGTAGAGGGACTTACAGAATTTATTCCAGTGTCATCTACAGGTCATATGATTTTGGTGGGAAGCTTAATAGATTTTAAAGGTCAATTTGCTGAGATGTTTGAAGTTGTAATACAACTTGGAGCTATACTAGCAGTAGTAGTACTTTACTGGAAAAAAATAAAGGATAGTGTTATAGAGTTTTTTAAATTCATATTTACTGGAGGTAAGGAAGGAAAAACTGGATTTAAATTTGGAATAAATGTTATTGTAGGTTGTATACCATTTGGGATTGTGGGAGTTATATTTTATGATAACATAAAAGCATTGTTTAACTTACAATCTGTAATTATAGGGTTCATAGTTGGGGGTATTTTATTATTAGTAATAGAAACTCTATTTAGAAAAAAGAAGCACTCAACAGATAATATAGATAAAATCACTCCAGTGCAAGCTTTAAAAATCGGTGTATTACAAGTTTTATCTGCGTGGCCAGGAATGTCAAGAAGTGCATCTACTATTATGGGTGGATGGATAGCAGGGCTTAATTCTCCTACAGCAGCAGAATTTTCATTTTTCTTAGCTATACCAGCAATGGTAGCTTCTTCAGGACTAGATTTATTTGAATTTGATTATTCAATAATGACACCAACTTTGTGGATTGCTTTAATTGTTGGATTTATAGTAGCCTTTCTTGTGTCTATAGTAGTGATGGAAAAGTTCGTAAATTTTCTAAAGAAAAAACCAATGAGAGTATTTGCTATATATAGAATAGTGGCAGGTATAGTACTTGCTATATTAGCTTTTACCAATATAATTAGTATATAAACTAAAATAAATTCAGTATTTATATAAAATTTCTTTAATTAATATGAGTAGTATTTATATAAAATTTCTTTAATTAATATGAGTAGTATTTAATATATACTTCATGTCATTTTATAAATTAGAAAGGAGTTATAAATAATGAAAACCTTAATTGTGAGTAATTTGAGCAAAGTATATGGTAAAAAAATGATTTTTAATGCATTAAACAATATAAGTTTTAGTATAGAGGACGGAGAATTTGTAGGAATTATGGGACCATCTGGAAGTGGCAAGACTACTCTTTTAAATATGATTTCTACTATTGATAAAGCAACTACAGGAAAAATAGAATTAAAAGGTAAAAATCCATTATCATTAAAAGGTGAAGAACTTGCCTTATTTAGAAGAAGAGAGTTGGGGTTTGTATTTCAAGATTTTAATTTATTAGATACTTTAACTATTGGTGAAAATATAGTATTGCCATTGACATTAGATAAGGTAAGTGTAAAAGAACAAGATGAAAAGCTAAATGAAGTATCTAAAATTTTAGGTATAGAAGATTTATTAAATAAAAGGACTTTTGAAGTGTCTGGTGGCCAAGCTCAGAGGACTGCTATTGCTAGAGCATTAATCAATAAACCATCAATACTTTTAGCAGATGAGCCAACAGGTAATTTAGATTCAAAATCATCAAAGACTGTAATGGAGCTATTTCAAAAGATAAATAAAGAGAATAAAGTTACTACTATGATGGTAACTCATGACCCATTAGCAGCAAGCTATTGTAATCGTATTTTATTTATAAAGGATGGAGCTATATACAATGAAATATATAAGGAAAATAGTAGAGAGCAATTTTATCAAGAAATAATGGATGTGCTTACATTATTGGGAGGAGATAATTAATGAACATAAAACAATTTGCCATTAATAATATTTCAAGAAATATTAAAGCATATCTAGGATATTTAGCAAGTATTGTTATATCCTCTTCACTACTTTTTTCTTTTATTATGTTTACAAGTCATCCAGGTTTAGATATAGCTCAATTTCCTGACTATTTAAAAGAAGGGCTTAAGATGAGTAAAATAATTGCATATTTATTTTTATTCTTCTTTGTGTTTTATTCAGTGAGTGTTTTTCTTAAGAGTAGATATAAAGAGTTTGGAATACTCTATATTACAGGTATATCAAAACGACAAGTAATGAAATTGGTTCTTATAGAAAATATAGTAATAAATATAGTATCTTCTGTAATTGGGATAATAGTAGGTTTAATTTTTTCAAAGATATTTTTAGTAACTATGTCTACTTTTTTAGAATTATCACCACTAGAATTTTATATACCATTAAATGCAATGTTTTCCACTTTAATTTATTTTATGGTTTTAGCTATATTAACATCTATATTTACTTCTTTTATAATTAAGGAAAATCAAGTATTGAAGTTACTTAAAGGTACAAAAACTCCAAAACCAGAGCCTAAAACATCACTAATACTTGCTATATTAAGTATTTGCCTGTTTATAATAGCGTATTATAGTGCTGTTACATCAACTGACCAATATACAACATATTTACGCTTAGTTCCAGTTACATCTCTGACGATAGTAGCAACTTATTTATTCTTTTCTCAATTTAGTGTGTACTTTATAAAAAAATTGAAGATGAAGAAAAGTTTTTATAGAAGTAATACAAATATGCTTTGGATTTCAAACTTAATTTATAAGGTAAAAGATAATGCTAGGATATTCTTTTTGATAACTATAACTTCTGCAGTGGCATTCACTGCTATAGGTACTGTTTACTCCTTTTGGAAAGATGTAAAACGTCAAATTAATTTAATATATCCTAGCACAATATATTATTCAACAATGACTTTGCATAATGACACTAATAAACCTGACAGTAAAGAGAAAGATAAGGAAAGAATGAGTTTTATAGAAAATAAGTTGAAAAAAGAAGGTATAGATTATGCAAGAGTTAATGGTGAGTTTAAAACTGTATTTCCTAAGAAAAGTGATTTTAATGTGAGAATAATGAAAGAATCAAAGTACCTAGAAATTACAAAGACTATAGGAGTTAAGCCTATAAGTTTTGAAGATAATGAATCTATATCATTGTTTTCATCAAGTTTACCTGGAGATAAGAAAGTCAAAGAAAATGTCATTATAGGGAATAGAAGTTTAAAGGTGGCAAAACAAGTTGAAGAATGTGTTATGCCAGCGTATTATAAAAATATGTATGTGGTAAAAGATAATTTTTATGATAGTATAAAATCAAAGTTTATAATAGATAGATTTTCAACATTTGAGGTAGAAGATTCAAGTAAAACTATAGATATATGTAGACAATTTGAAGATAAATTTGATAATGAGTCTAGAATGCAACCATATTTGTTTTTCTCTAAAGAATTAATGATAGAAACTGGTAAACTAACATATTCTACATTTATGTTTTTAGCAGTATTTATAGGTTTAATTTTCTTTGTTACTACAAGTAGTTTCTTATATAATAAGTTTTATATGGATTGTCAAATTGACAAGAAAAAGTATGAACAGTTAAATAAATTGGGGATGACATATAAGGAGATTAAAAGAGCTTCAACCATTGAGATTGGAATTGTGTTTTTGTTACCTTATGTAGTAGCTGTTGTACATTCGGTATTTGCACTTACTGCACTTAAGAACTCTTTTGATATAGAGGTTGCATCATCTGCGGTTTTGGTAATGGGAAGCTTGTTTATAGTTCAAATAGTGTATTTCTTACTTATAAGAAATAATTATTTAAAAGAGATAAGATTAAATTTAGTCAATTTTTAATTAGATATATTAGTAAACTGTATTTATATAAAATAGATATTACTGGAGTTATATTAACTTATAATCCAGTAATATTTATGAGTAAAATAGACAGTATAGGATTTAAGAATAACTCAATATAATAATGAGATGAGGTAAAATTTATGATAAGAAAATCAAATAACAAAGATATAGAAAAAATAATGGAAATCTGGGAAGAAAGTACAATCAAAGCACATGATTTTATAAATAAAGATTATTGGAAAAATAGCTACAATACTGTTAAAAACGAATATATGCCTATATCTGAAACTTTTGTATATGATGATGGAGAAGAAATAAAAGGATTTATAAGTATTATAGATAATGAATTTATAGGAGCTTTGTTTATAAGTACAAATTATCAAAGTCTAGGAATAGGAAGCAAACTTTTAGAGTATGCAATTAAAGAATATAAAAATCTAAGCTTAGCAGTATATAAAGATAATAAAAAAGCAGTTGTATTTTACAATAAAAAAGGTTTTAATATAGTAAAAGAACAAGTAAATGAAGATTCAGGGTTTAAAGAATATCTAATGGAATATAGTAAACAGCTTTAGTATATTCATATTAGAATAGCGATTAAAATGTTTACTATCTAGATAGATATATTTTTATAATGGTGAGACTTAAAATCCTGAATCATATATGCTTGTAACCTAGTATATATTACAAAATATATAATTATGGGAGGATAAAATAATGAATAAAAGAGCATTTATGCATTATATTAGAATAAGAGGATAGCGCACAAATTGTGGCTATTTTACAAAAACTTATAACATGATTTTATATAAGATATAGAAACATACCTTATATAAGTAGCCATAATTTCGTGCTATTTAAATTAAATAGTAAATTTGAGGAGATTATGGAGATGAAACAAAATATAAGTAATGAAGGTAAAAAGATTGTTGGAAAATTAAAAAGGATAGAAATTGCTAAATTACTACTTAATGAAAATATAGATGTATTCAAATGTCCACTTTGTAAAGAAGATATGATTACAATTGATAAAAATAGCATGGGATGTATAAATAATCATTGCTTTGATATATCCAAAAAGGGATATGTTAACTTATTAAATAGTAATACTAAAACTATTTATGATAAAGAACTATTTGAATCAAGACATGAAATATATAATTCTAAAGCATATGATAATTTAACAGAAGAAATAAAGTCTGCAATTCATAACTACACTTTAGATAAAAATATTAACTATATTTTAGATGCTGGATGTGGAGAAGGATATTTTTTAAATAAATTATATGAAGATAAAAATATTAAAAATAGATGTAAATTAATTGGAATTGACATAGCTAAAGAAGGTATTTCTATAGCTAAAAGAGGAGAGAATGAAATTATATGGTGTATTTCAGATTTGTCAAATCTACCATTTAAAGATAATAAGTTTGATGTAATATTAAATATACTTTCTCCTGCAAATTATAAGGAATTTACAAGAGTTTTAAATGATGATGGAATAATAGTAAAGATTGTCCCAGAATCAAATTATTTAAAAGAAATAAGGACAAATATACAGGGAAATATAAAGAATAATGATTATGACAATAAAAACATTGTAGCTGTATTTAAAAAACATCTAAGTGTAGTTTATGAAAATAGAATCAATTATAAAACTGATGTCAGTGTATTAAATTTAATGAATTTGGTTAAAATGACTCCTTTAACATCAACATTAGATGAAGAAGAAATTTTAAAGTTGATAAAGTCAGGGATATCTAATATAACAATTGATTTAAGAGTTATGGTTGGTACACTAAAGAAATAGAAAATAGAATTTGTCCAAACTTAATAAAAATTATATTACTAAAAATTGCTATGAAACTAGTTTAATAATATCTAATTTCATAGCAATTTTAATTACCATTAAAGTGTCTATATAAAAATTATTTATGTTATATTTCCAAATATGTCCCCAAAAATTTCTATAATAATATTTAATAACAGAGTATTATTATTTGAAATTATTTTAAAAATATAAGATATTAAAGCTTAAAGTATTCTTTTTGAGATGAATTTATTTTAGAGCCACAATTGCTACAGCAATAAGATGTTGAAACATATCCAAATTCTTCAGTATTCTCATTAAACTCCATTTTTTTCTTTGCAATAATTCCTACTTTAATTAAACTAGAACCACAATTATCACAGTTTTGAATTTTACATATACTATACAATTTGTCAGTAGTTACATTTTCTATTGATTTATCACAATTACAACATTTAATAGAAGTAATCTCATTAGATACTTCAACAGGTTCGGCATCTTGAAAAGAAAATTTATATGTTATATCATTTGATACTCTGTAACCTGTATCAAAAATATTAGTATTACAGTTTGGACACATGTATTTTGGAATATATACATCTTTCTTTCCAAAAGTATCTTTCTCAGTATTGTGATTTAAATCATCTAAAGAGGCGTTTTCACCTATGGTATCTTCTTTATTTAAGTTTAAAAGATAATTATAAATCTTTTTATCTTCATTTTGTTTTGCTGTGTCTAAAAAATGACTCATTATATTTGGATAGTCTTTATTTTTTGATGGCATATTTAAATCTATATAATTATTTTCAATTGCAAAAGATAGTATATTGTAATAATTATATTTTACTGCAAAAAATAATAACATTTCATCAAAAATTTTATCTACTATTTTGTCAGAAATACTTATCCAAAAATCTGGGGATTCTAAATAAACTTTCTTACTAAGCTCATCTAGTTCTTTATCTATGTTGTTTAATTGATTTTCATTAGTTTTCATATTGTCACTTCCTTGTTAATTTATTATATGAAATAAAATCTCATATAAAATATATCATATTATAATTTACAAGTATAGGGCAAATAGATTTGTTTATAAGTAAAATTTTATAAATAGCCATTAAAACATAAAGGATTAGAAGCAAGTTTACTTATAAATTAAATGTAAACCTAAAATTGTATTGAAGTTGACAAAAAACTGTCTTTCTTTTATACTAAAACAAAGCCTTAATAGAGGGTTTATTATATGTACATATAAACTAAATTGAATAAGACATATGAAGGGAATTATAAAAATGAAAAATAATAGAGTAAATATTCAAGATTTAACTAAAATGTCAATATGTGTAGCATTATTATGTATATCATCCTATATATATATACCATTACCATTTACACCAGCAGGAGTAACAGCACAAACAATAATGATAAATCTAATAGCTTTAATATTAACTCCAAGACAAGCATTTAGTACAGTTGGTGTATACATAATGATAGGTTTAATTGGAATCCCTGTATTTGGTGGAGGTGCATCTGGAATTGGCAAATTACTAAGCCCAACAGGTGGTTTTTATTTTGGATTTTTATTTGCATCACTAATTATTAGCTTATTAAAAGGTAAAAATAATGATATTAAAAGATATATACCAATAACAATTTTTGTTGGTATGCCTATTATATATTTTATGGGAACAGTATTTATGTGTTACTTTAATCAAATGACAGTAGAAGCAGCCCTTTTTGCAGCAGTGGTACCATTTTTAATTGGAGATACGATAAAAGCAATTATTGCATCTTTTTTAGGTGTTAAATTAAATAACGTACTTAAAAGAAATCTATGATGAAGAGAGGATATAATGTATGGAAGATGTTTTTATATTAGGAGGATTAAGAAGTCATATAGGTTTAAAAAATGGAATTTTTCAATGTGTTCAACCAGAATTACTAGGAGCAAAGGTTTTAAAACATCTAATTGAAAAGTATGAGATTGATAAGATTGATGAGATTATATGTGGAAATGCAGTTGGTACAGGAGGTAATATCGCAAGATTAATGACTTTAACAGCGGGAATAGAAAGTGAAGTTCCTGCTTTTACTGTAGATATGCAATGTGCTTCTGCTATGATGAGTTTAGATATAGCATTTTCAAAGATTAAATCTGGGCAATGTGATTTAATTATTGCAGGAGGTTTTGAGAGTAGCTCTCTACAACCAATGCGTACATATCATAAAAATGATAAAAGATATAATATCAATAATCCAAGCTATGCAGTTGCTCAATTTTCTCCAGATGATAATAGTGAGAATAGTATGCTCGAAGGTGCAGAAAGAGTGGCAAAGTTATATAAAATTGAGAAAGAAGAATTAGATTATTGGGTAAAAGAAAGTCATAGAAGAGCAAAAAACACAAGAGAAGAAGAATTTCTTGAAGATATTATATCTCCTATAGATAGCAATACATATGATGAAGGTATACGTGATAAAATGAGCCAAAGATTATTAGATAGGATACCTTCGATTTTAGGAAAGGGAAGTATTACAAATGCAGCAAATGCATGTCTTATTAATGATGGAGCTTCATTTCTTATACTGTGTTCTAAAAGATATTTAGAGACTACAAAAAAGAATCCAAAAGCTAAAGTTATTAACTCTTGTACAATAGGAACAGAGCCACATTTAAGCCCAACATCTGCTATGAAAGCTATGGAGAGGATTTTAGAGATAGAAAAGCTTAACTATATGGACATATCTGCGATTGAATTTAATGAAGCATTTGCAGTTATAGATGTTTTATTTCAAAGAAAATATCCAGCATTAATAGATAGGTATAATATATTTGGAGGGGCTTTAGCATATGGTCATCCATATGGTGCTTCTGGTGCAATTATTGCGTTACATCTTTTAAAAGCACTTGAAAAAACTAATGGAAGGTATGGAATTTGCTCTATAGCAGCTGCTGGGGGATTAGGCTCTGCTTTATTGATTGAAAGGGTGTAGATTATGAATTACTATGAACTTTTGAAAGTAAAAAGAAACAGCTATAAAGATAAAGATTTTTTGATTATAGATGGAGAAAAGTATACTTATGACAGTATATTAAGAGATAGTGAGGAGATTGGGAGACAAATTTCTATAGGTGAAAATATTCCTGTTTTAATTTATTCTAAAAATATAAAGTTCCAATTAGTAAGTTTTTTAGGTGTTAACTATTCAAATAATGTGCCTATCATTTGTCATTATAATCTTTCTAAAAGAGTATTAAGTGATATTTTAATAAAGAATAATATTTCAGTTGTTATATCTGATGAGAATATAGATATAAATGATTTATCTAATGGTAGTTGCAATAGGATATTAAAGATAACTAATTCTTCTACAGACCATCACAGTATAAATGTATATCAATATAATAATATCTTAGACTATTTAGATAAAGAAATTTGTATGGGAGCTTTATCTTCAGGCTCTACAAATGTCCCAAAAGTATTATATAGAACATATGAAAGCTGGGCTGGATTTTTTCCTATACAAAATGAAGTTTTCCATATTTATGAGGACTCTGTTTTGTTTATCAATGGAACACTTAGTTTTACAGGAAATCTAAATTCTATAATGTCAGTACTCTATGAAGGTGGTAGTATTGTAATAAGTTCAGGTTTAAATTATAAAACATGGATAAATGCAATAAAACAATACAATATAACTAACATATATCTTATACCTACAAAACTTCAGTTATTGGTTAAATATTTAAGTGAGACAATAGTTAAAGTTAGAAGTGTTTTTACAGGTTCTCAATTGTTGTTTGAGGATGCAGCAAGAAAAATAAAAAAATATATGCCAGACTCTGAAATAATTTTATATTATGGAGCAAGTGAATTAAACTACATTACATATTTGTGTTATGATGAATTGATTGAGAAACCATTAAGTATAGGTAAGCCATTTCCAAAAATAGATGTATATATTAAGAACAGAATAATTTTTGTAAATACCGAATATGCAGTATATAATGCATCAGAGCCTTATTCTGTCAATGACATTGGATATTTTGATGATGATGGATATTTGATATTTGAAGGAAGAAGTGATGATGTTGTAAATATTGGTGGATTTAAAGTTAGTTCTACTAAAGTTGAAAATGTAGTCAAAAGAATTCCTCAAATTGAAGATGCAGTTGCATTACCTTATTTAGATACTATAAGGGGAAGTCAAATTGCATTATTTGTAACAACCATAGATAAAATTACAAAGAAGGATTTATTGACTAAGATTAGAAATTATTTAATTAGAAATGAAATTCCAAGAAAAATTATTTTTTTAGATTCATTACCATATACATCTTCTGAAAAGATAGATAGATTAGCATTATTAGCAATGTTAGAAGTATAATATTTAATAATTTTAGTGAACCAATATATTGATAAAAACATATTGTATATAGTAAAGGAGGCTTACAATATGTCAAATCAATACGATATAACTGTTATAGGCGGAGACCTGCGACAAGTGTACATGGTAAAAAAACTAATTAATAAAGGATATTCTGTAGTTGTATATGGAATAGCAAATGAAATTATAAATGGAATCGCTGGAAAAGCAACTTCACTAGCTGAAGCACTATCCAAAAGTTCCATTATTTTATGTCCAATTCCATTTACAAAAAATCAATTTAGTATTGAAAATACTGATGGTTGTCTTGATGCTACTATTGATAACTTGTTAATTAACTTATCTCCTAATAAAATACTATTTGGAGGCAACATACCAACTAAAGTTTACAAATTTTGTGAGCAACACTCTATTCAGGTTTATGATTTTATGAAGATGAATGATGTTGCTATTTTAAATGCAGTTGCTACAGCTGAAGGAGCCATATCAGAAGCGATTAAAAGAAGTATAATCAATATGCACCAAAGTAACTGTCTAGTACTAGGCTTCGGAAGATGTGCACAAATACTTGCTAAAAAATTATATGCTTTAGATGCAAATGTATGTGTTGGAGCAAGAAATAATGATGCAAGGAGTACGGCTAATGCATTTGGGTATTCTAGTATTTCTTTAAATCAACGAGATGAAAATCTTTCAAAGTTTGATTATATTTTTAATACCATACCAGAATGTATTTTAACGAAAGAGAAATTAGAAAAAGTATCACGAGAAGTAACTATTATAGATATAGCTTCTTCTCCTGGTGGATTAGATTATTCTGCTACACAAAATTTAGGTATTAATGCAAATCTTTGTCTTGGGCTTCCTGGTAAATACTCACCAAAGACATCTGGTGAAATTCTTGTTAACGCTATAGAAAATATTATAAATGAAAGAAGGGATTAGAGATGAAACTTGAAGGACTTACAATTGGAGTAGGATTTACTGGTTCGTTTTGTACTTATGATAAAATATTTATAGAGTTAGAGAATTTGGTAAAAGCAGGAGCAAATGTGCACACGATATTTTCAGATGTATCACAAAATATAGATTGTAGATTTGGAAATTCTGAAGAATTTATGAAAAAAGCATATGAACTGACAGGAAATAAACCTATTGTTACAATTGAAGAAGCAGAACCATTTGGACCTAAAGGAATTGCTGATATTATAATAATAGCCCCTTGTACTGGCAATACTGCCGCTAAGTTAGCAAATGGTATTACGGACTCTCCAGTATTGATGGCAGCAAAGGGTCATCTTCGCAATGATAAACCACTTGTAATCTCAATATCAACTAATGATGCTCTAAGTTTTAATTTCAAAAATATTGGTATTCTTCTTAACTCTAAAAATATATATTTTGTACCTTTTGGTCAAGATAATTGTAATACAAAGCCTAATTCTATGATTGCACATACAGAGTTAATAATTCCAACTATAGAGCTTGCTCTTGATAATAAACAGTTACAACCTGTTATAAAAAGTCCACATCAATAGATTAGTGATGTAATATGATATATGTGTATGATTAGTAATATTAACAAAGTCCAGCAATCTTATTTGCTGGACTTTAACTTGTAATATATTAAAATTATTTACTTAAACTAATTTATAAATTGGAATTTATATTACTTTGTATTTTTAAATATCAAACTTGTTGTACTTGATACAAAACAAGCAGACATAATTAAAATAAATACTGAAAGCCCTCTAATAAACAAATTATCTACATAATAAGTTACTACACCAATACCACAAATGGCTGAAATTGTACTCATAACTAAAGATAAAATGCTAATTATTTTTAATTTTTTCATCCTTAATTCCTCCTATAAATTTTAAGTTTATCTATACGATATTAAATATATTTTATTTCACAGTATATAAAAATTATCAGTGTATATATCTTTAATTATAGTATATATTATATCTGTTTGTATATCTCAGAGTATTTAATTTAATTTGATCTTTAAGCCTTTGTTTTCTTCTTAAAGTATTTTTTTCTTTATAACTTTTATACAATACCATCCTTGAAAAAAGAATCTTTTAATTTTTTCATTAAAAAAATAAAAACATAAGTGTTAAAAAAATAACGTTATCCTTAAGCATTGAGATGAATTTGTTTATAACTTATATAAAAAATAAAGTGATATATAGTTAATTTAGATATTTGTAAAGAATAATAGTATTAATATGAATAATATAAGACTAAATAAAAAATAAAATGTTAAAAAAATAACTTGAAAATGTAAAAACAACGTGTTATACTGTTAATAAATTAACATAAAAAGAAGATTATACTATTCTAGGAGGGCATTGAAATGGCTAATAAAGAACAAGTTATAATAGAAAATAAAAGGGGAGAAGAAGCTATGGTAGATAATTCAGGTGTTGTAAATAATGTTGAAAATCTAGTTAAAAAATTAGCAAAAATTAGAGAAGCTCAAAAAATCTTTGCTACATACACTCAAGAACAGGTAGATAAGATTTTTTTAGCAGCATCTTTAGCAGCTAATAAGCAAAGAGTTCCTCTAGCTATAATGGCACAAAAAGAAACTGGTATGGGAATTGCCGAGGATAAAGTTATAAAGAATCACTATGCATCAGAGTATATATACAATGCATATAAAGAAACTAAAACTTGTGGTGTTATAGAGAGAGATGAAGCCTTTGGCCTGACTAAAATAGCTGAGCCAATAGGAGTTGTTGCAGCAGTTATACCTACAACTAATCCAACTTCTACTGCTATATTTAAATCACTTTTAGCTCTAAAAACTAGAAATGGAATAATATTTTCTCCACATCCAAGAGCAAAAAATTCTACTATAGAGGCGGCAAAGGTAGTTCTTGAAGCTGCTGTTTTGGCTGGAGCTCCTGAAGGTATAATTGGATGGATTGATGAGCCATCTTTGGAATTAACTACGACTGTTATGAAGGAAGTTGACTTAACTCTTGCTACAGGAGGCCCTGGAATGGTTAAATCAGCATATTCATCTGGAAAACCAGCTATTGGAGTTGGTGCAGGTAATACGCCAGCAATAATTGATGGCAGTGCAGATATAAAAACTGCTGTAAATTCAATTCTTGTATCTAAGACATTCGATAATGGTATGATATGTGCTTCTGAACAATCAGTTATAGTATTAGAAAATATATATAATGAAGTTAAAAAAGAATTTAAAGAGCGTGGTGCTTACTTATTAAATAAAGAAGAAACAGAAAAATTAAGAAATGTAATTTTAGTAAATGGAGGATTAAACTCTAAAATCGTTGGCCAAACAGCTTGTACAATAGCAACACTAGCAGGTTTTGAAGTTCCAGTTGATGCTAAAGTTTTAATAGGTGAAGTTGAATCAGTTGAAATAGAAGAAGCTTTTGCTCATGAGAAACTTTCACCAGTACTTGCAATGTATAAAGCAAACAACTTTGATGATGCAGTTAGTAAAGCAGAAAAATTAGTAGAAGATGGAGGGTTTGGTCATACATCTTCATTATATATTGACGATGTAAATCAGAGAGAAAAGCTTGATAAATTTACTAAAGCTATGAAAACTTGTAGAATTTTAATTAATACTCCTTCTTCTCAAGGTGGTATAGGTGATTTATATAATTTTAAACTAGCTCCTTCTCTTACTCTAGGATGTGGTTCTTGGGGTGGAAATTCAGTATCTGAAAATGTAGGAGTTAAGCACTTACTTAATATTAAGACAGTAGCTGAGAGGAGAGAAAATATGCTTTGGTTTAGAGCACCAGAAAAAGTTTATTTTAAAAAAGGTTGTTTAGGAGTGGCGTTAAAAGAACTTAAAGATGTAATGGATAAAAAGAGAGCTTTTATTGTAACAGATACATTCCTTTACAATAATGGATATACTAAAACAGTTACTGACTTATTAGATGAAATGAACATCAAGCATACTACTTTCTTTGAAGTTGAACCAGACCCAACTTTAGAATGTGCTAAGATAGGTGCTAAAGCTATGAGAGAGTTCAATCCAGATGTAATAATATCTATAGGTGGAGGAAGTGCAATGGATGCAGGTAAGATAATGTGGACATTATATGAGCATCCAGAAGTAGATTTCCAAGACCTAGCAATGAGATTTATGGATATAAGAAAAAGAGTGTATACTTTCCCTAAAATGGGTGAAAAAGCTAGTTTTGTAGCTATACCAACATCAGCAGGTACTGGTTCAGAAGTAACTCCATTTGCAGTTATAACTGACCAAGATACAGGGGTGAAATATCCATTAGCAGATTATGAGTTGATGCCAAATATGGCTATAGTTGATGCTGATATGATGATGAATATGCCAAAAGGATTAACTTCTGCTTCTGGTATTGATGCTTTAACTCATGCACTAGAAGCATATGTATCTATGCTTGCAACTGACTATACAAATGGTCTAGCTTTACAAGCCATTAAGAGCATATTTGAATATCTTCCACGTGCATACGATAATGGAGCAAAAGACTCAGAAGCAAGAGAAAAAATGGCAAATGCTTCTACAATGGCGGGAATGGCTTTTGCAAATGCATTTTTAGGTGTTTGTCACTCTATGGCTCACAAGTTAGGTGCTTTCCATCATGTACCACATGGTGTTGCAAATGCTCTTTTAATAACAGATGTTATGAAATTTAATTCTTCTAATGCACCAAAGAAAATGGGAGCTTTCTCTCAATATAAGTATCCAGAGGCATTAAAGAGATACGCTGAAATAGCTTCATTCTTAGGATTAAAAGGAAATTCTGATGAAGAAAAATTCCAAAGTTTATTGATAGCTATTGAAGATTTAAAGAGTAAAGTTGGTATTCCTAAAACTATAAAAGAATTTGGGGTTGAGGAATCTAAATTTATAGATTCACTAGATGAAATGGTGATTCAAGCATTTGATGACCAATGTACAGGTGCGAATCCAAGATATCCTCTTATGAATGAAATAAAAGAAATGTATCTAAATTCATATTATGGAAAATAAATTTACTATAAAACTTACTATAAAATAAATAAACTAAAACCCTATATACATGAGATATATAATCTCATGTATATAGGGTTTTTTATTTGAAAAAATATAAATAGTTTTAAAACTTTAATTCAAAATTTAATTAAAGAATGTTATTATAATAATTAGAATGAATCTATATGTAATATTTAGATATATTTGTATGTAAGATAAGTAATAAATTTGTATTAAAAAAGATATAAATAGGGATATAAAGTGTTGACTAATTAAGGGAGGGGTAAGATGACTAAAAGAAATAAAAGTGTTACATTAATTATAATTCTCTTATTGGCATCATTATTTCTGATATTAGGATATCTATATATAGAAGATACAAGAAATCTTCTTATATCAGAGGCAGAAGTACATATAAAAGAAGTTGCAATACAAGGTTCTCAATTAGCACAAAGACAAATTGAAAAAGATTTAGATATTTTAAATATTTTTTCAAGTTATTATACTTCAAATCCAAACATGTCTAATGAAGAAAAAATAAAAAAGCTTTTAGATGAAATGGAAAACCAAAAATTTTATACTATGGCAATTGTTGATATAAATGGGAATGCAGAAAATACTAAGGGTAATAAGTTTTCTGTTAAAGATAGAGAATTCTTTAAAAATTCAATTAATGGCAAAGAGTATGTTTCAAGTCCATATGTTGATGAAGTAAATAAGTCTGTAAAAAAGATTGCTATCTCAGTACCAATATTAAATAATGATAAAGTAGTTGGAGTTTTATATTGTACTTATGATGTCAATACTCTAATGAAACTTATAAATGTATCTTTTTATGAAAATAATAGTATATCTTATGTTGTAAAAAATAATGGGACAGTTATACTTCATCCTCAACAAGATAGATTGTCAAAGAATATTTATGAATTATTAAAACAGGATAATGACATTGAAGATGTAAATCAATTAAAAAAACAATTAGAAAAAAATAAAATAGGTGCAGCAATTTTAAATATGTCAGGAGAAAGACGATACCTAGGATATGCTACTATGGATAATGGGAAGAGCAAAGATAATTATATAAATGATTGGAACTTGATTTTTTCAATTCCAGAAAGTGTTATATTTCGTAATTCTGAGCAAATTATTAAGAGAGCTGTATATGCAGTGTTATTGATTATATTTGTGTTTATTGCAATTATTTTCTATATAATGTACATAAAAAAATCTAATGAAAAAGAAATATTGAGGTTAGCATATGAAGATAGAGTTACACATATAGGAAATCAAAATAAATTTTATAGAGAATGTAGTAAGTGTCTTTTAAATAAACCATCTTTAAATTATATTATAGTATATTTTGATATTGATAATTTTAAAATGATTAATGATACTTTTGGATATGAATTTGGTGATAATCTATTAATTACTATAGCAAGAGCTTTAAAAGAGGAATTAACAGAAGGTGAAATATATGCACGCCTTTCAAGTGATTATTTTGCTATTTTCTGTGAATATAAAAATGGAAGAAATAAAATTATAAAAAAACTTGATAGTATACGAAATAATATTGAAAATAATCTAAATACAGTATTTGAAATTTCTCTTTGTGTGGGTATTTACTTCGTAGAAGAAGGAGAAGTAGATGCTCAAAAGGCTGTAAATAAAGCTAATATGGCGAGGTCTGTTGCCAAAGGTAAAAATATAAACTATGCTATTTATAACGAAGATGTTAGAAATAAGCTTAGTGAGGAATCTATAATTTTAGATGATATAAAGACAGCATTAGTAAAGAATCAATTTGAAGTTTATTATCAACCTAAGTTTTCACTTGTAAATGGTGATATGATAGGAAGTGAAGCACTGATAAGATGGAATCATCCTGAACATGGTTTTATAAGTCCAGCTATATTTATTCCAATAGCAGAAAAAAGTCAATTGATTTTAAAAATAGGTAGATTTGTATTTGAAAGAGTCTGTATCGATTTATCTAAATGGGAAAAACAAGGTAAAAAATTAGTACCAGTTTCAGTAAATTTATCTAGAGTTGAGCTATATCAACCAGATATTGTAAAATTTATCAATATGACTATCCAAACATATAACATACATTCAAATTTAATTGAATTGGAGATAACAGAAACTGTAGCTATTAATGAATTAAATATATTAAAGAGTGTTTTAAATGAATTAAGAAAGTATGGATTTTCAATTTCTATGGATGATTTTGGGACAGGTTATTCTTCTATTAGTTGTCTAAGGGACATGCCAATTGATGTATTAAAATTAGATAAGTCTTTCCTTAATGGTATTGAAAATGATGAGAAAAGTCGTAATATAGCAAAGTCTATAGTATCTCTAGCAAAATCATTAGATTTAGTTGTAATTATAGAAGGTGTTGAGAGTAAGAAACAGGCTGAATTAATGAAACAATTTGGATGTGATCTAGTTCAGGGATTTTATTTTGCAAGACCAATGCCAGTTCAAAATTTTATGGAATTACTCTAAAAATAAAATTTAATTTTTTATATAAAACACTATTATATATGCTTGTATTTAATAAATGCTTGCTAGATAATTAGTGTTTTTTATTTTGTAATATTCATATATGAAGAAAGTAATTATCTTTTACAAAAATCTGTTAAAAATAAATTATTTTAAATATAAATATGTTATTAACAAAAGAATAGTACTATAATGTATAGATGATAAAAAACTTAACTAAAAATTTAATGTATAGGAGTTGTTTGAGTATGATAGATATAAGCATTGATAAAAAACTTAAGGACAAGTGGCCTGATGCAAAGTTAGGATGTATCCAAGCAAAAGTAGTAGTAAATAAAAGCTCAGAAAAGTTAATAAATGGGATAAATGAGTTTTGTAATATTTTAAATCAAAAGCTAGAAATTGAAGATATTACGAAATTGGATAAGATTAAAGATGCAAGAGATGCATATAAAGAACTTGGTAAAAATCCAAGTAGATATAGAACATCTTCAGAAGCATTAGTTAGAAGAATTGTTCAGGGGAAGGGTCTATATACAATAAATAATATAGTTGAAATAAATAATTTAATATCTATAAAATCACTATATCCAGTTGGTACATATAATATAGGTAAATTACATTCACCAATATGTTTTACTGTAGGTGATGAAGGCGAGCAGTATAAAGGTATTGGAAAAGAGTTGATAAATATAGAAAATCTACCTATACTATCTGATTCATTAGGTAAATTTGGAAGTCCAACCAGTGATTCTGAGAGAGCTATGATAACAACAGATGTAAATGAAATACTAATTTGTATATTTTCATTTAGTCCAGAATCAGATATTGAAGAGTATTTTGGATACGCTAAGGATTTACTTAAAGAATACGCAGATGGGAAGGACATAGAAACTAAAATAATTAAATAATAATTATATAAAATGTATATAACAACGTTATGTTAAGTTGGATACTAATATATAAGAATAAATCAAAAAAGGAAACTAACAATATATTAGTTTCTTTTTTTGAAAATAGTAGTTTAATGTCACAAAAATAGACAGATAGCCACACTGAAACTTAAAAGTATGGTAATATATTATGTAGCAGAGGTTATGTTTAAGGGATTTTGAAAGGAGGTATTAACAATAAGCATTTTATCTAAAAGATAAAGTAGTATCATGTAAATAACTCTATCTTCAAAAATATAAATTAATAATATAATAGTTTGGGTATATAGAAGAAATAAGGTTTTTTAAAAACTAGTAAAGTACATAGGTAATTATAATGAAGAAAGGATTTAGTTATGATTGAAGGAAAAGAAGCAAAACAAGAAAGTGGGCAAAAAAATCTAAAAGTTAAGATAGCTATAGTAGTAGGTGTTTTGATTGTAGCTTATATAGGGATGGCAATCTTTTTTAGAAATCATTTTTACTTTGGTACTACTATTAATGGTGTGAAAGCATCAGGAAAGACAGTTGAACAAGTAAATGATTTATTAACATCAAGTACTAATTCTTATACTTTAAGTCTAGAGGAAAGAAACAATAAAAAAGAACAAATAAAATCAAAAGATATAGACTTAAAGTTTACACCAGATGATAAGGTTCAAAAAATAAAAGATAACCAAAGTGCATTTGGGTGGATTGGTGGAATATTTAAATCTAAAGAGTATAATAATATGGTAACTCTTTCATATGATAAAGATTTACTAGAAAAAAGGTTTAATGCTTTATCTTGTTTTGATAGTAAAAATGTTGTAGAGCCTAAGAGTGCATACCCTAAGTATGATAGCAGTAAAAATGCTTATGCTATAGTACCAGAGGTACTTGGAAACAAAGTAAAAAAAGATGATTTTTATAAACTAGTACAAAAATCAATTAATTCTGGTGTTACTTCTGTTTCTTTAGAGGAAAGTAAAATATATGAAGCTCCAAACAATACAAAGGATTCAGAAAAGTTAAAAGAAGCTATTAAGACATTAGATAAATATGTCAGTGTAGTTGTTACATATGATTTTAGTGACCGTAAGGAAACTTTAGACGGTTCTGAGATTAATAAATGGTTAAAAGTAGATTCAGAAAAAAATTATGACATAACTTTCGATAATGATGCGATGGTAGAGTATACAAGAGGATTAAGCAAAAAATATAGTACTTTTGGAGATTCAAGACCATTTAAAACTGCAACTGGTAAAGAGATTACTATTTCAGGTGGAATTTATGGATGGTTGATAGATAAAAAGAAAGAAGCTGAAGCTTTAGTTGATGTTGTAAAAGCTGGGAAAAATGTTACAAGAGAACCTATCTACATGCAAAAAGCTGTATCTCGTAATAAAGATGATATTGGTAATACCTATGTTGAGATTAGTCTTTCTGGCCAACACATGTGGTTCTTTAAAAATGGAGAAATGCTTGTATCAACAGATGTTGTAACAGGAAGTTTAGCTAGGGGATTTGCTACACCATCAGGTATATATCCTCTTAACTATAAAGCTAGAAATGTTTCTTTAACTGGTCAAGGCTATAGTTCACCTGTAAGTTATTGGCTTCCATTTAATGGAAATATAGGAATTCATGATGCTACTTGGAGAAGTTCTTTTGGTGGAGGTATATATAGATCTTCAGGTTCACATGGATGTGTAAATACACCTTTTTCTAAGGCAAAGAAAATATATGAAAATATAGAACCAGGTACACCAATTATTTTATACTAGTAAATGTACTGTTTATAACGATTAAGTGAAGTCATCTTAGTTTTTTTTAGATGGCTTCTTTTTTATATAGAAAGGAATGTATATAATGAATGAAAAATTAATTAAAATTTTAGATGAAGCAAAGAAAGATTCAGAGTTTAACCTATAATGGCGAAATTCCTCTTCCTCGCCATAGGAGGTGGAAGATGTAAGCCTAACCGATAGGTTATTTATTTTACTTGATTTTCAAAAAAATGTATTGTACTATAAAATCAGTAGTAAAAACTGAAAGAAAGTAATTACAATGAAATTAGATAGTAATAATCATTCAGTATTTTTGTTACACTATCACTTAGTTATGTGTATAAAATATAGAAGAAAAGTA